>CAVFYN010000030.1:0-11666 GCA_963626425.1 Bacteroidaceae bacterium | reverse complement strand
TGTATCGAATTTCCGATGGCGCACTACCGCGCCCTTGACCTCCAACCCCTCAGTCAGCTTCGCTGACAGCTCCCCTTGCACAGGGGAGCCTTGGCGCGTGCCGCAATCGGCGCATTGTCCTGTTTGGGCGCGGCGCGTTTATAAAAAATCCCGCCGCCCATCCGGGCGGCGGGGAAAGTGCTGCGCGTTATTCCGGATCTTCCGGCGCATCGTCCGAATCCGCCGGGTCCGGGGCCTTCGGTTCGCGGTGGGCGTCGAAGACGGAGGCGGTCTCGTTTTCGGGGATGGGGCGGCCGGCCATGGCGGCCTCGAACTGGGGGCGGCTCATGGTGTTGTGGGCGAGGAGGAACTCGGCGATCTGCTCGATCTTGCCGCGGTTTTCCTCCAGGATCTCCGTGCATTTTTTGTACGCGGTGTCGATGATGGCGCGCACCTCGTCGTCGATGTCGCCGGCGACGCGCTCGGAGTACGACTTCGTCTTTTCGTAGTCGCGGCCGATGAACACCTCGCCGTCGGAGCTGTAGCTCACGGCGCCGAGGCGGTCGCTCATGCCGTAGCGGGCGACCATGTCGCGGGCGATCTCGCTGGCGCGCTGGATGTCGTTCGACGCGCCGGTGGAGATGTCGTCCATCATGAGCGCCTCGGCCACGCGGCCGCCGAGCAGGGAGACGATCTGCTCGAACATCTCGTTGCGCGAGGCGAAGCTGTGGTCCTCCTCCGGCAGCGAGATGGTCATGCCGCCCGCGCCGCCGCGCGGCACGATCGTGATGGAGTGGACGGGGTCGTGCGTCGGCAGGTGGTACATGGCCACGGCGTGGCCGGCTTCGTGGATGGCCGTCAGGCGGCGCTCATGCTGCGAGACGACGCGGCTTTTCTTCTCCGGCCCGGCGAGGACCTTGAGCATGGCCTCCTCGATGTCGCCCATCGTGATGACGCGGCGGCCGGCGCGGGCGGCGAGCAGCGCCGCCTCATTCATGAGGTTGGCAAGGTCCGCGCCCGTGAAGCCCGCCGTCGCGTTGCCGACGACCTTCAGGTCGACGTCGTCCGCGAGCGGCTTGTTGCGCGAGTGGATCTTTAAGATCTCCGTGCGGCCGCGCGCGTCGGGCGCGCCGACGTAGATCTGCCGGTCGAACCGGCCGGGGCGCAGGAGCGCGGGGTCGAGGATGTCCTTGCGGTTCGTGGCGGCCATGACGATGACGCCGTCGTTGGCGGCGAAGCCGTCCATCTCGACGAGCAGCTGGTTGAGCGTCTGCTCGCGCTCGTCGTGCCCGCCGCCAAGGCCAGCGCCGCGGCGGCGGCCGACGGCGTCGATCTCGTCGATGAACACGATGGCCGGCGCGACCTTCTTCGCCTGATCGAACAGGTCGCGCACGCGGCTGGCGCCGACGCCGACGTACAGCTCGACGAAATCGGAGCCGGAAATGGACAGAAACTGCACGCCCGCCTCGCCCGCGACGGCTTTGGCCAGCAGCGTCTTGCCCGTGCCCGGCGGGCCGACGAGCAGCACGCCGCGCGGGATCTTCGCGCCGATGGCGTCGAACTTTTTCGGGTCGCGCAGGAAGTCGACGATCTCCTCGAGCTCGGCCTTTTCCTCGTCCGCGCCGGCCACGTCGGCGAATGTGACCTTGTTTTCGCCCTCGGGCGCGCTCGTTGTGCGCGCGCGGGAGAATTTCATGACGCCGCCGCCCGCGCCGCCGCCGGCCGACTTCATCATGACGTACCACAGCACGAGGATGATGACGGCGATGAGCACATACGGCAAAAATGTCAGCCACCACGGCGTCTCGTACCCGCGCGGGTAGTCGTACGACGTGATGACGCCGCGATCTGCCTGGTCGGCGATGAGCTCGCCGAGGTCATAGTAGAACACGGAGAAATTCGCCAGCTCGTACGTGATGGTCGTCTTGCTCTCATACGGCTGCTTGAGGTCCATGACGAGGACGTTGTCCTCGACGGTGAACGAGTCGACCTGTTCGTCCTTAAACAGCGCGACGACCTCGGAATACGTGATGGTGTCCGTTTTCTGGTCGCGCGTGAGGATGGAAAACGAGATGAGCAGGACCATTAAAATAAGCGCCAGAAGCACGAGGTTGGCGATCCTGGATTGTTTTTTCAATGAAGCGTCTCCTTGTCAGGCGTAGATTTCGGGCTTGAGCACACCGACGTAGGGCAGGTTGCGGTACTGGTCGTTGTAGTCAAGGCCGTAGCCCACGACGAATTCGTTCGGGACGGTGAAGCCCGTGTAGTCGGCCGTGATGTCCACGGTGCGGCGGGCGGGCTTGTCGAGCAGCGCGCAGATGCGCAGCGACGCGACGCCGCGGTGCTCGAGCAGGCGGCAGACGGCCTGGAGCGTGCGGCCGGTGTCGAGGATGTCCTCCAGAATGACGACATGGCGGCCGTGGACGTCGATGGTCATGTCCTTGGAGATGTTGATGTTGCCGCTCGACTGCGTGCCGGAGCCGTAAGACGAGACGGCCATAAAGTCGAACTCGCACGGGATGGACACGGCGCGGACCATGTCGGCGTAGAAAATGACCACGCCGCGCAGAACGCCGAGGAAGATGGGGTTCTTGTCCGCGTAGTCGCGCGTGAGCTCTTCGCCGAGCTCGGCGATGCGGGAGCGGATCTGCTCTTCGGTGATGAGAACGCGTTCGATGTCGTCATGAATGCTCATTGGAGTTTCCGTCCTTTTCTATCTGAATATACAGCGCGGGCGCTCCCGCGCGGGGCAGGTGGTCGCGGTCAATGAGGCCGCAGGCGGCGGCAATGCCGGCCTCGTCCTCAAAAACGGGGACGAGAGACCGCTGCGCGGCCGGGATCCTGCGGTCGATCATGAGTTTTTTCAGCGTGCGGCGGCCGCCGGGCAGCCGGATGGCGTCGCCGGTGCGGCGCGGCCGGACAAAAACAGGGCCGCCGGTATAGTGTACCGCGATGGCCGCGGAAATTTCGTCGTTTTCGCGCCAAAGCGCAGTTTTGCAGAAGATGCGAAGCCCGAGCGCCGGAAGGTCCGTCACGCCGGGGATAGTCAGCTCCGTTTTTTCAAACGCGGCAATCGGCGCGGGTGCGAGCGTGAGAAGATCGTATTCCCGCCGGAGCGTCAGGCCGCCGCAGAGCGACACCGCCGCGCCGGGATCGTCCGAGCGGACGAGCGCGCACGCGGACTCGACCTGCCGGGCGGACAGCTCCGCCGCGCCGGCCTCGCGCAGAAATGCGAGCAGCGCGCGGCGCAGGATGGCGTCCGAAAGCGCGGTCAGCGCCGCGCGGGAGAGGCCGCCCGGCGCGCGCGCGGCGTCCAGCGCCTGACGCGCAAGGGAATCCAGCACCGCGTCCTCCTCGCGCAGACGGAGCGACGCCGCCTGCGCCGCTTTTGCGACGGACGGGTTCTCGGCCGTGAGGTAGGGGATGACGTGGTGGCGGATGCGGTTTCGGAGATAGTCGTCCGAGGCGTTTGACTCGTCCGTGCGGTACGGCGTGGCCGTTTTTTCAAGGTAATCCAGCACGTCCGCGCGCGTCAGACCGAGCATGGGCCGCAGGATGCGCCCGCGCGCGGGCGGGATGCCGGAAAGGCCGCGCAGCGACGCGCCGCGGACGAAGTGCATGAGCATGGTCTCGAGGTTGTCGTCCGCCGTGTGCGCCGTCAGGAGAAAAGCGTCGGGGCGGACGGACTCCAGAAAGGAATAGCGAAGCCGCCGCGCGGCTTCCTCCACGCTCTCGCCCGGGCGCTTTTCGGAAAAAACGTCCGCGCGGCCGAGGTAAAACGCGATGCCGCGCGAGGCGCAGTAGTCTTTCACGAATTCCGCGTCCGCGTCGGCCGCTTCGCGCAGTCCGTGGTGAAAATGCGCGCAGGAGAGCGCAAGGCCCAGCTCGCCGGCTACGTCCTCCATCGCGCGCAGAAGCGCCATGGAGTCCGGCCCGCCGGACACGGCGCACAGCGCCTCGCCGCCGGGGTCTACTCTCGCGCGCAAAAACGCGCGGATCTCATCCGTCATGCTTCCACTCCCGGTCGGAGAACGTCGTGTACTGCGGCAGCCACTGCAGCTTGACCGTGCCGGTCTCGCCGTGGCGGTTTTTGGCCACGATGGCCTCGGCGACGTTTTTCTCGTCGGAATTTTCGTTATAGTAATCGTCGCGGTAGAGGAAAATGACCTCGTCGGCGTCCTGCTCGATCGAGCCCGACTCACGGAGGTCGGACAGAATGGGGCGCTTGTCCGAGCGGCTCTCGTTGGCGCGGGAGAGCTGGCTCAGGCAGATGACGGGGACGTTTAGCTCCTTGGCCATGATCTTCATGGCGCGCGACATCTCGCCGACGGCGAGGACGCGGTTTTCGGCCTGCTTGCCCTTATCGGCCGTCGTCATGAGCTGGAGATAGTCGATGACGATGAGGCCGAGGTTGTCGATGCGGCGGCATTTGGCGTTCATTTCCGCGACGGTCGTGGCGGGATTGTCGTCGATGCGGATGTCCGTCTGTGACAGGGCGGACGAGGCGATGCCGATCTTGCTCCACTCGTCCTCGGTCAGGTTGCCGGTGACGAGCTTCTGGTTGTCGACAAAGCTCTCGTTCGACACAAGGCGCATGGCCAGCTGCTCCTTGCTCATCTCGAGCGAGAAGAACGCGACGGCCTTGTCCGTCCGCTTGGCGACGTTGAGCGTGATGTTGAGCGCCATGGACGTCTTGCCCATGCCGGGTCGGGCGGCGATGAGGATAAGGTCGGAGCCGTTGAGGCCGTTGATCTTCCGGTCGAGGTCGACAAGGCCCGTGGACAGGCCCGCGATCTCGCTGCCGGAGCGGGAGAGCTCCTTGAGCCGGTCAAAGACGTTCAGAAGAACGGTACCGATGTGCTCAAGATCCTGCCGGCCCTGGCCCTTGCGCAGGGCAAAGACCTTTTTCTCGGCGGACTCTAAGATCTGTTCGGCTGTGCCGACGCCCTCGTAGACCGTCTCATTGATCTCCGACGCCGTCTCGGCGATGGCGCGCAGCAGCGCCTTGTCGCGCACGATGGCGGCGTATTCTTTGACGTTGGCCGCCGTCGGCGTGATCTCCATGAGCTGCATGACGTAATCGACCGAGCTCTGCTCGTTGAACACGCCGCGCTCGCGCATTTTGTCGAGCACGGTGATGGGGTCGATGACCTCGGAGAAGTTGAACATGGAGTAGATCGTCTCGTAGATGTCGCGGTTCTGCTGGAGGTAGAAATCCTCCGGCAGCAGCATCCCGATGACGTCGCCGACGCAGCGGCTGTCGATGAGCATCGCGCCGAGCACGGACTGCTCGGCCTCGAGCGAGTGCGGCGTCTGGCGCGCGAGCAGCTCGTCCATGCGATTGCCTCCTTAAAAAAGATGGATTTCCGGCTTACAGCTCCTCGACGCGGATGCGGAGGTCGGCCGTGATCTCATAGCCGAGCTTGACCTTCACGGTGTACGAGCCGACGGCCTTGATGGGGTCGCCCTGGACGATCTTGCGCTTGTCGACCTGCTTGCCGAACTGCTCGCTGAGCGCCTGCGCGATCTCGGCCGACGTGACCGAGCCGAACAGACGGCCGGCCCCGCCGCCCTTGGCCTTGACGACGACGGTCTTCTCCTTGAGAAAATCGCGCAGCTCGAGCGCTTCGGCCTTTTCCTTGGCCTGACGCTCGGCCGTGGCCTTGTCGTTCATTTTCATGGTGTTGATGTTGTCCGCGGTCGCCTCGAGGGCGAGCTTGCGCGGGAGAAGGTAGTTGCGGCCGTAGCCGTCGGAGACCTCGATGAGCTGGCCCTTCTTGCCCTTGCCGCGAACGTCCTGCTGTAAAATGACTTTCATATGGTTCACTCCTCGTAGAATTTGTCGATGGATTCCACCAGACGCGTCAGCACGTCGCGCACCGACGAATCCGGGACCTGCGCGCCCGCGGTCGCGGCGTTGCCGCCGCCGCCGAGCGGCTCTAAGATGACCTGCACGTTCGCGTCGCCGATGGCGCGCGCCGAGATGATGACGCGGCTTCCGTCGGGGTAGAGAACGAACGAGGTCTGGATGCCTGCGATATTGAGCAGCTCGTCGGCCGCCTGCGCGGCCACCGTGCGGTTACAGGTGTAGTCGAGTGCGGCGATGGCGATGTCGCCGCGGTAGTGCTTGGCCGCCTGAAGGATCTTGTAGCGGGCAAGCGTGCTGTCCAGGTCGTTCTGGAACAGCATTTTGACGCTGACGGTGTCCGCGCCCGCGCGGCGCAGGAACGCCGCGGCCTCAAACGTGCGCCCGCCCGTGCGGACGCTGAAATTCTTCGTGTCGAGCACGATGCCGGCAAGCAGCGCCTCGGCGTCGATGGGCAAAATGTCATGCGTCTCGACGGAGTACTGCAGAAGCTCCGTCACAAGCTCCGACGCGCTCGAGGCGAACGGCTCGTGCAGGTTGAGCACGACCTGCTCGATGAAGTCGGCCGCGCGGCGGTGGTGGTCGATGATGGCCGTGCGGCTGAGCGATTCCAGAAGCTCGATGGACTCGACCTGATCCGGCCGGTTCGTGTCGACGACGACGAGCAGGCTGCGCGCGTCGGCCAGCAGCAGCGCGTCCTGCACGCTCATGAAGCTGTCGGCGTACTCCGGCGTCGCCTGAAGGCGGGAGATGAGCTGCCCGGCGGCGTTTTTCTGGAGGTCGACGACGATGTGCGCCTGCTTGCCGCACTTGCGGCAGATGCACGCGACGCCCGCCGCGGCGCCAACGGCGTCGAGGTCGGCGTTTTTGTGGCCCATGACGAAGATGTGCGACGACTGGCTGATGAGCTCGCAGAGCGAATTGGCCATGACGCGCGACTTGACCTTCGTGCGCCGCTCCGTCTCGCGGGCGCGGCCGCCGTAGAACGTGAAGTTGTAGCGGTTTTTGATGACGGCCTGATCGCCGCCGCGCGCGAGCGCCGTCTCGATGGCCAGCGCCGCGAATTCGTAGTTTTCCTGGAAGCTCGCGCCGTCGCGCCCGATGCCGAGCGAGATGGTCGCCGCGATGCCCGACGGGTTCACGACGGAGCGGATGGAGTCGAGCAGCGAGAATTTGCCGTCGACGAATTCCTGTAAATAGCGCGACTCAAAGATGAAGATGTAGCGGTTGCGCTCGATCTTGCGCAGCAGTCCGTTGTGGCCCTCGGCCCACTCGTTGATGCGCACGTCGATGGCGGCGTTGAGCGTGGAGACGTTGTTGTCCGTCAGGTTGTTCGTCAGCTCGTCGTAGTTGTCGATGAGCACGATGGACACGATGGGGCGCGAGCGGACGTACTCGTCGCGCGCGTTGAGAAGATCGGTCATGTCCACGAAGTAGATCGACGCGAGCATGAGCGGCTTTCCGCCCTCGTCCGAGCGGACGAGGTTGCCGAGCACGCGGTAGCGCCGGCCGTTGTACGTCAGCTCGTCCGGCGACTCGGCCTTGCCCTCGACGAGCCAGATGATGGACAGGCCTGGGAACACGTCCTGCATTTTCTTGTTGAATAACTCGTCGCCGCAGCCGGTCAGCTGCGTGAAGAGGTGGTTGCCCCAGATGATCTCGCCCGAGCGCATGGACACGATCATCATCGGCAGCGGCATGTTGGCCGTGTCCGCCGCGGCCGTATCGGCCTCGGAGGCGGTGGCCTCGATGTATTTTAAGATCTCGTTTTTCCGACGGACGCTCGTCGCGCGGTAGATGACGAACAGCAGCACGGTCAGCCCCGCCTCGCCCGCGGCGAGATAGACGGGGCTCCACTGCCACACGAGCGACGCGGCGGCATAGGCCAGCATCACGAGAAAATAGATCGCCATGCTCGGCTCGAGCACACGGTTGAGCTTCTTGTTCAAGCGGCATTCTCCTTAACTTAAGCTGATGTGCCGATAGTTCAAAATATTATATCAAAGAATTCGCGAATATGCAACGAGATAAAATGCCCGGTTGCGCGCCGGGCGCGGGGCGGGTATAATGGGAGCTGCTTTGAGAAAAGAGGGAGCCTTTTTATGGACAAGCGCGCGTTCTCCTTCGGCCGCGTCAACGAGATGCGGCCGTGCCTGTTCGGCATCGCGATCTTCCTGATCATGATCTTTCATTCGCCGCTGGTGATCGATACCTACAACGTCCGGTTTTTCAAGGTGTTCTGCAACATCGGCGTGGAGATGTTCCTCATCCTCTCGGCCATCGGGCTGTACCGCTCGCGGAAAAATGACCGCAGGCTCTGGCCGTTCTACCGCAAGCGCATCGAGCGCACCGTGCTGCCGCTGCTGTCGGTCGTGCTCGTGTGGTTCGGGTATTTCGACCTGCTCGGCGGCGCGGGCTGGCGGGCGTTTTTCGCGGACGTGACGCTGCTTACGTTCTGGACGAAGGGCTTTCGCACGGAGTGGTTCGTGGCGCTCATTCTGGCGCTGTACGCCGTGTACCCGCTTTTGTGGCGGCTGCGGACGGCAAAGCTCGGCGCGGTGTGGATCTGGCTTCTCATCGCGGCGTTCGTCGTGCTCAATGCAGTCTGGGCCAAGGCCGCACCGGTGAGCTATGAGCGGACGGAGATCGCGTTTTCGCGCGTGCCGTCGTTTTTGCTCGGCCTGCTCGCCGCGCCGTGGTGCGAGGAGGACAAAAAGGTGCCCCGCGGGACGACGGCGGCGATTTTCGTGCTGTTTTTCCTGCTGTTTACGTTCAAATTCCGCATGTATCTGCTCAAGCCGTGGTCGCGGCTCATCAACGCGCCGCTGGGCTTTTTGCTGACGCTGCTGCTCGCGCAGCTGAGCGCAGCTGTGAAGGACGCGCCGGTGCTGCGGCGCGTGGAAAAATTCTTCGTATTTCTCGGCGGGTTCACGCTCGAGCTCTATCTGCTGCACGAAAAGGTGCTCTACTGCCTGCTGCGCCTCGGCGTGCCGCGCATCTGGCGCGGGACGCTCGTCTCCGCGGCGGCCATCGTGCTGGCCATCCCCATCGCGTGGTGCTACGGCCGCGTGTGCGCCGCCGCGCGCGCCCATCTCGCGCGGAAGTAAGGCGGACGAAATTTTCTGTATACTTCCTTGCGGGAGTGTGCTATACTGTAAGTGTATAGCGGGCGAACTGCGCCCCCTGATTTGGTATATTGTGTACGGACAGTACAGCATATATTGCGCCGCCGTCTTGCGAGGCTGCGCACAAATGAATATTTTTTGGCAGACGAATGCACTGGAAGCCGGCGAGACGGGGCCGGGCTTCCCGGGCGCGTGTGCGTGCTTTGCCATGCGCTTTTTGTCTGCCCGGACGCTGTCCGTTCATGATGTTGGGCCCATTTTTGCGGCCATTCATCCATGATTTTTCCGCTAAGATACGCGGCGCGAAGCAGCCACTTCGCGGACAGTGAAGGAGTAGTGAATCTAATTTGGCTGAGAAACTGAAAATCATTCCGCTCGGCGGTCTGGACGAGATCGGCAAGAACATCACCGCGGTCGAGTACGGCAACGACATCATCGTCATCGACTGCGGCATGGGCTTTCCGGAGGACGACATGTACGGCGTGGATCTCGTGATCCCGGACGTCACGTACCTCATCAAGAACCAGAATAAGCTGCGCGGCATCTTCCTTACGCACGGGCATGAGGACCACATCGGCTCGCTGCCGTATGTGCTCCAGCAGATCAAGGCGCCCGTGCATTCGACGCGCCTGACCATCGGGCTGGTCAAGCTCAAGCTCGAGGAGCACGGTCTGCTCGAAAAGACGAAGCTCTATACGCACGAGGCCGGCGAGACGGTCAAGGCCGGGTGCTTTGAGGTGGAGTTCATCCACGTCAACCACTCCATCGCCGACGCCGTCGCGTTCGCCATCCATACGCCGGTCGGCACCGTGCTCTTCACGGGCGACTTCAAGATCGACCCGACGCCCGCCGAGGGCGGCATCATCGACCTGGCGCGCCTCGGCGAGCTGGGCAAGGAGGGCGTGCTGTGCATGCTCTCGGACTCGACGAACGTCGAGCGGCCGGGCTACACCGCGTCCGAGCGCACGGTCTACGAGGGCCTCGACGGCCTGTTCAAGGGCTGCGAGCAGCGCATCATCGTCACGACGTTCGCCTCGAACGCGCACCGCATCCAGTCCATCCTGACCGTGGCGCACAAGTACGGCCGCAAGGTCGCCGTCACAGGCCGGAGCATGGAGAATATCATCAAGGTCTCCGTCGAGCTCGGCTATCTCGACGTGCCGGACAATACGCTCGTGGAGCTGTCGGCCATCAAAAACCTGCCGAAAAACAAGGTCACCATCGTCTGCACCGGCTCGCAGGGTGAGAATATGTCCGCGCTCTACCGCATGGCGTTCTCCGGCCACAAGCAGGTCGAGATCCAGCCGGGCGACCGCGTCATCATCTCTGCGTCCGCCATCCCGGGCAACGAGGTCTCCGTCGGCAATGTCATCAACGAGCTTTACCGCAAGGGCGCCGACGTTGTCTACAACAAAATGGCCGACCTGCACGTCTCCGGCCACGCCTGCCAGGAGGAGCTGAAGATCATCCACGCGCTCGTGCGCCCGAAGTTCTTCATCCCCATCCACGGCGAGCAGCGCCACCTCTGGACGCACGCGCGCCTTGCGCAGTCCATGGGCATGGACCCGCGCAACATCGTCATCGCGGACGTCGGCCGCGTCATTGAGCTGACGAGCCGCACGTGCAAAATGACGGGCACCGTCCCGGCCGGAAAGGTCCTCGTCGACGGCTCCGGCGTCGGTGACATCGGCTCTGTCGTCCTGCGCGACCGCAAGCATCTGGCCGAGGACGGCATGATCATCGTCGCGGTCAGCCTCTCGCGCGACAACGGCGACATCGTCGCCGGCCCCGAGATCATCACGCGCGGGTTCGTGTACGTCAAGGAGTCCGAGAACCTCATGGAGGAGCTCCGCCGCGTCGCCCTCGAGGCCCTCGACAACTGCCAGTCCCGCCACATCACCGACTGGGCCGCCATCAAAGCCGCCGTCAAGGGCGACCTGTCGGGGTATCTCTACAAGAAAACAAAACGCAGCCCGATGATTTTGCCGGTCATTATGGAAGTGTGAGAAGAATAGAAGCCGCCCGGACGCAGATGCGCCCGGGCGGTTTTTTGCACCGATTATGCTGCGCGCCCAATGCCTCCCCTGTGTAAGGGGAGGTGGCACGGCGCAGCCGTGACGGAGGGGTTGGCGGAATGCGGCATCGAATTTTCGGCAGCGCGCTGCCGCGCCCTCGACCTCCAACCCCTCAGTCGGCTAACGCCGACAGCTCCCCTTCCTCATTGAAACCGCCCGCGGGGCGGGAATAAGGATAGGGGGCTACGGCCTGCACAGGGGAGCTATGGCGCGGCGCAGGATTTGGGCGCGGCGAAATCGAAGGACGCGCCAAAGCCTCCCCTGAAAGGGGAGGTGGCACGCCGTCAGGCGTGACGGAGAGGTTTTGCGCGGTATCGAATTTTTGGAAGCGCTCTGCTGAAACGGCAGCCTTTCAACCTCTCAGTCGGCTCCGCCGACAGCTCCCCTTGCAGGGGAGCCAGCCGGAAGGCGCGTGCCGTAACAGGCGCGGTACAAACGCTTCGCCGCAGTCGTAGGGGCGGATATCATCCGCCCGCCGAATTTCTGCCGCGGTCCGTAATATGAACGTAGGGCGGGATGATCCCATCCCGCCGCCCGCACGCGCCGCCGAATTCCCGACGCACCCTGTAGGGGCGGATATCATCCGCCCGCAAAGCCGATTGCGGCGTGCGGTAAATTAGA
>CAVFYN010000029.1:0-16373 GCA_963626425.1 Bacteroidaceae bacterium | reverse complement strand
ATCATCAAGGACCGCCCGGTCATGCTCAACCGCGCGCCGACGCTGCACCGTCTCGGCATCCAGGCCTTTGAGCCCGTGCTCGTCGAGGGCCGCGCCATCAAGCTCCATCCGCTCGTCTGCACGGCGTTCAACGCCGACTTCGACGGCGACCAGATGGCCGTGCACGTCCCGCTGAGCGCCGAGGCGCAGGCCGAGGCCAGAATGCTCATGCTTTCGGCCAACAACCTGCTCCGTCCGCAGGACGGCCAGCCGGTCACGGTCCCGACGCAGGATATGATCCTCGGTACGTACTACCTGACGTACGAGCGCTACGATCCGCATGACGAGAGCCTGAACTACGACACGCTCGACGACGTCGTCCGCGCGCTCGGCGAGGGCCACCTCGAGGTCGACTCCGAGGTCTACGTCAAGAACACCTGGGACGACATCAAGGACATCAAGGACTCCGACCACTTCTATATCCGCACGAACGCCGCGCTCTGCCGCGACGCAAAGGAGGCCGGCGGCGTCCGTCCCTACGAGATCTACAACTGCTACGAGAGCCCGGACGAGGCCATGCTTGCCTACTTCGAGAAGGACATCGGCATCCAGATGCCCATCCGCGTGCGCGTGGAGAAGGAAGTCGACGGCATCATGGAGTCGCACGTCGTCATGGCGACGGTCGGCCGCCTCATCTTCAACGCCCCGATCCCGCAGGATCTCGGCTTCGTCGACCGCTCCGACCCCGACCACTTCTTCGACCTTGAGATCCACGAGACCATCGGCAAGAAGCTGCTCGGCGTCATCATCGACAAGTGCATCCGCAAGCACGGCTTCACGATCGCGACCGAGATGCTCGACGCGGTCAAGAGCCTCGGCTACAAATACTCCACGCAGGGCGCCATCACCGTCTCCATCGCCGACATGAGCGTCCCGGAGAAGAAGTACGAGCTCATCCGCGAGGCGGAAAAAGAGGTCGTCAAGCTCGACCGCCAGTACCGCCGCGGCCTGCTCACGAACGACGAGCGCTATCGTCTCGTCGTCTCGCAGTGGGAAAAGACGACCGACGAGGTCACCGGCGCGCTGCAGGACAACCTCGACCGCTTCAACCCGATCTTCATGATGGCCGACTCCGGCGCCCGTGGTTCCATGGCGCAGATCCGTCAGCTGGCCGGCATGCGCGGCCTGATGGCCAACACCGCCGGTAAGACGATCGAGATCCCGGTCAAGGCGAACTTCCGCGAGGGCCTGTCCGTCCTGGAGTACTTCATCTCCTCGAGAGGCGCCCGTAAGGGCCTGACCGATACGGCCCTTCGTACCGCCGACTCCGGCTACCTGACCCGCCGAATGGTCGACGTCTCGCAGGATGTCATCATCCGCCAGAAGGACTGCGGCTCGACGCGCGGCCGTCTCATGTTCGAGATCCGCGAGAAGAACCAGACGCTCTCGAGCTTCGAAGAGCGCATCCGCGGCCGTTACCTCACGCATCCGGTCGTCGACGCCGAGACGGGTGAGATCCTCATCGACACGGGCGTCATGCTCCACGAGGACCACGCCGCCATGCTCGCCAAGCACCACTGGAAGCAGGTCGACGAGGTCGACTACGACGGCAATCCCATCGAGTTCGACCCGGCCGAGCAGGCCAATGCCCAGACCGATCTTCGCAAGCTGCGCGTTCGCTCCATGCTGTTCTGCCGCGCCCGCAGCGGCGTCTGCGCCACGTGCTACGGCATGAACCTCGCCACGAGCGAGGAGGTCAACCTCGGCGAGGCTGTCGGCATCATCGCCGCGCAGTCCATCGGCGAGCCGGGCACGCAGCTGACCATGCGTACGTTCCACACCGGCGGCGTCGCCGGCGACGACATCACGCAGGGTCTTCCGCGTGTTGAGGAGCTGTTCGAGGCCCGCAAGCCGAAGAAGATGGCCCAGCTGGCCGAGATCTCCGGCCGCGTGGACATCGACGACACGCACGTGTCCGCGCTGCGCGCCATCACCATCACGAACGAGGACGACGGCGAGGTCAAGCAGTACCAGGTCCCGTACTCCGTCACGCTCCGCGTGGAAAACGGCCAGCACGTCACCAAGGGCACGCAGCTCGTCGACGGCTCGCTGTCCCCGCATGATATTCTCCGCATCTCCGGCGAAGCGCCTGTTCAGGACTACCTCATCAAGGAAGTCCTCAAGGTGTACCGTCAGCAGGGCGTTGACATCAACGAAAAGCACATCGAGGTCATCGTGCGCCAGATGATGCGCAAGGTCCGCGTCGAGGACTGCGGCGACACGACGCTGCTCGACGGCACCGTCGTCGACGTGTTCGAGTTCGAGGACGCCAACGCCGCCGTCGAGGCCCGCATCGCCGCGGGCGAGGTCGGCGAGGACGGCAACCCGCTCCGCCTGGCCACGCGCAGCCTCATGCTCATGGGCATCACGAAGGCGTCGCTCGCCACGGATTCGTTCCTGTCGGCCGCCTCGTTCCAGGAGACGACGAAGGTCCTGACCGAGGCCGCCATCAAGGGCAAGGTCGACCACCTCGTCGGCCTGAAGGAGAACGTCATCATCGGCAAGCTCATCCCGGCCGGCGCCGGCATGACGGTCTACCGCGACTTCCAGGAGGGCATCTCGCCCGAGAGCGAGGTCACGCAGGACATGATCGACAACGAGCAGTTCTGATTTTTCCGGAAAATTTACAATTTGGCCCCTCCGACCCGCTTGACGGATCGGAGGGGCTCTGCTATAATTGTAATTCGTGAGATTACGCGAATTGGAGGCTCATTCATGCTTTCAGAATTGAAGAGCGCCGCCAAGATCGTCGGGGTCAAGCAGCTGCGCCGCGCCCTCCGCGAGGGGACGTGCCGCAAGGTCTTCCTGGCGGAAAACGCAGAAGAGCGCATCACCTCGCCCATCGCGGCCATCTGCCGTGAATCCGGCGTCGAGGTCGAGTGGGCGCCGACGATGGCCGAGCTTGGCCACGCCTGCGGCATCGAGGTCGGCGCTGCGGCGGCCGGCATCCTGCGCTAAGCCGCAACATTGGTCTTTTCGGAATAATTTTCTTTATTCCGGGTAAGATAAGAGCTGCAAAGCAGCAACATTTGAGAAAGGAGGAACACCATGCCTACTTTTAACCAGCTTGTCAGAAAGGGCAGACAGCAGGCAACCTACAAGTCCACGTCTCCGGCTCTCCAGAAGGGGATGAACACGATCAAGAACCGCACCACCGACCTGTCTTCTCCGCAGAAGCGCGGCGTGTGCACCGCGGTCCGTACGTCCACCCCGAAGAAGCCGAACTCCGCTCTTCGTAAGATCGCCCGTGTCCGTCTGACGAATGGCTACGAAGTCTCCGCCTATATCCCGGGCGTCGGCCACAACCTTCAGGAGCACTCTGTCGTCCTGATCCGCGGCGGCCGTGTCAAGGACCTTCCTGGCGTGCGTTACCACATCATCCGCGGTACGCTCGATACCCAGGGCGTGAACGGCCGTATGCAGAGCCGCTCCAAGTATGGCGCGAAGAGACCGAAGGCCGGCAAGAAGAAGTAAGCCTTCTTCTAAAAAACGCGACACACTACCGCCTTATCGCAAGGCAAAGGCCTTGCTGAGGATTTATCATAGATGAAAACCTCGGCAGGGCGCCATCAGAAGAACAAGTGCTTCTGAGTACCTATGAATTCTTAATTTGAAGGAGGGAAGCGAAGTGCCCAGAAGAGGTAATGTACCCAAGAGAGAGATCCTCCCGGATCCGATCTATAATTCCGTTCTGGTTACCAAGCTGATCAACAGCATCATGCTTGACGGCAAGAAGGGCGTGGCCCAGAAAGTCGTCTACGGTGCTTTCGAGATCATTGAAGAAAAAACCGGCAAGACCGGGCTCGACGCGTTCCAGCAGGCGATGGAGAACATCATGCCGTCGCTGGAGGTCAAGTCTCGCCGTGTCGGCGGCGCCACGTATCAGGTCCCGATTGAGGTCCGCCCGGAGCGCCGTCAGACGCTCGGCCTGCGCTGGCTGACGAACTACAGCCGCGCCCGCAGCGAGAAGACCATGAAGGAGCGCCTCGCCGCTGAGATCATGGATGCCTGCAACGGCACCGGCTCGGCCGTGAAGAAGCGTGAGGATACGCACAAGATGGCTGAGGCCAACAAGGCGTTCTCTCACTTCCGCTGGTAAGCGACGGAGGATAATAGAATGCCTAGACAGTATTCCCTGGAAAACACCAGAAACATCGGCATCATGGCGCACATCGATGCCGGTAAAACCACCACGACGGAGCGCATCCTGTTCTACACCGGCCGTACCTACAAGATCGGCGAGACCCACGAGGGCAACGCCACCATGGACTGGATGGCCCAGGAGCAGGAGCGCGGCATCACCATTACGTCTGCCGCGACGACGTGCTTCTGGAAGGGTAAGCGCATCAACATCATCGACACCCCGGGCCACGTCGACTTCACGGTCGAGGTCGAGCGCTCCCTGCGCGTGCTCGACGGCTCGGTCACGGTCCTGTGCGCCAAGGGCGGCGTCGAGCCGCAGACCGAGACGGTCTGGCGTCAGGCCGAGCAGTATCAGGTCCCGCGCATGGTGTACGTCAACAAGATGGACATCCTCGGCGCCGACTTCTACAACGTGCTCGACATGATGCATGACCGCCTGAAGTGCAACGCCGTTCCGATCCAGCTCCCGATCGGCAAGGAAGCCGATTTCAAGGGCGTTGTCGACCTCATCAAGATGAAGGCGTATGTCTTCCTTGACGACCTCGGCAAGGACATCGACGAGGAGGAGATCCCCGCGGATCTCGCCGACCTCGCCGCTGAGTACCGGGACAAGCTCCTCAACTCCGTCGCCGACGAGGATGAGGAGATCATGATGATGTACCTCGAGGGCGAGGACATCCCCGAGGACAAGATCAAGGCCGCCATCCGCAAGGCGACCATCGCCAACCGCATGGTCCCCGTGACCTGCGGCTCGTCCTACAAGAACAAGGGCGTCCAGGAGATGCTCGACGCGGTCGTCGACTTCATGCCGAGCCCGCTCGACATCCCGCACATCAAGGGCATTGACCCCGACACCGGCGAGGAGACCGAGCGCCCGTCCGACGACAACGCGCCGTTCTCCGCTCTCGCGTTCAAGATCGCGACCGACCCGTTCGTCGGCAAGCTGTGCTTCTTCCGCGTCTACTCCGGCACGCTCGACGCCGGTGCGACCGTCCTCAACGCCACGAAGAACAACCGTGAGCGCATCGGCCGCATCCTGCAGATGCACGCCAACCATCGTGAGGACATCGAGAAGGTCTACTCCGGCGACATCGCCGCCGCCGTCGGCCTGAAGAACACCACGACGGGCGACACGCTCTGCGATCCGGATCATCCGGTCATCCTCGAGTCCATGGAGTTCCCGGAGCCGGTTATCCGCGTCGCCATCGAGCCGAAGACGAAGGCCGGCCAGGAGAAGATGGGCATCGCCCTCGCCAAGCTGGCCGAAGAGGACCCGACGTTCAAGACCTACACCGACGACGAGACCGGTCAGACCATCATCGCGGGCATGGGCGAGCTCCATCTGGAGATCATCGTCGACCGCCTGCTGCGTGAGTTCAAGGTCGAGGCCAACGTCGGCGCCCCGCAGGTCGCCTATAAAGAGACCATCCGCAAGAAGGTCGACCAGGATACGAAGTACGCCCGTCAGTCCGGCGGTAAGGGCCAGTACGGCCACGTCAAGATCATTGTCGAGCCGAACGAGTCCGGCAAGGGCTACGAGTTCGTCAATGCCATCGTCGGCGGCGCCGTCCCGAAGGAGTATATCCCGTCGGTCGATGCTGGTATCCAGGGCGCCATGGCGTCCGGCGTTCTCGCCGGCTACCCGGTCGTCGACGTGAAGGTCACGCTGTACGACGGCTCCTACCACGAGGTCGACTCCTCTGAAATGGCGTTTAAGATCGCCGGCTCCATGGCCTTCAAGGAGGCCTGCCGCAAGGCGCAGCCGGTCATCCTCGAGCCGATCATGAAGGTCGCCGTCATTGTTCCGGAGGAATATATGGGCGACGTCATCGGCGACATCTCCGCCCGCCGCGGCAACATCCTCGGCATGAACAGCCACAACGGCACCAGCCAGATCGACGCCAACGTCCCGCTCAGCGAGATGTTTGGCTACGCGACGGACCTCCGCTCCAAGACGCAGGGCCGCGGCCAGTACTCGATGGAGCCCAGCCACTACATCGAGCTGCCGAAGAGCCTCCAGGAGGAGATCATCGCCAAGCGCGGCAAGCAGGCGTAAATACCGCTTGCCAAGCGCGGCAGATTGTAGTATATTTACTACGAATTAAACGAGAAGCTTTTGTTGAATTCAAATCACAACAAGGAGGATTTTTTCAATGGCGAAGCAGAAATTTGAAAGAACCAAACCGCACGTTAACATCGGCACCATCGGCCACGTTGACCATGGCAAGACCACGCTGACCGCGGCTATCACCAAGTGGCTCTCCCTGCAGGGCAAGGCTGAGTACGAGGATTACGCCAGCATCGATAAGGCTCCGGAGGAGCGCGAGCGCGGCATCACGATCAACACCGCTCACGTCGAGTACGAGACCGAGGCGCGTCACTACGCCCACGTCGACTGCCCGGGCCACGCCGACTATATCAAGAACATGATCACCGGCGCTGCTCAGATGGATGGCGCCATCCTCGTTATCGCCGCTTCCGACGGCCCGATGGCCCAGACGAAGGAGCACATCCTTCTCGCCCGTCAGGTCGGCGTTCCGGCCATCGTTGTCTTCCTGAACAAGTGCGATCAGGTCGACGACGAGGAGCTCCTCGAGCTCGTCGAGATGGAGGTCCGCGAGGTCCTGTCCGGCTACAACTTCCCGGGCGACGAGATCCCGATCATCCGCGGCTCCGCTCTGAACGCTCTGGCCTGCGAGTCCACCGATCCGAACGCTCCGGAGTATGCCTGCATCAAGGAGCTCATGGACGCTGTCGACTCCTACATCCCGACCCCGCCGCGTGACGACTCCCTGCCGTTCCTCTGCCCGGTCGAGGACGTCTTCACCATCTCCGGCCGTGGTACCGTTGCTACCGGCCGTGTCGAGCGTGGTAAGATCAACAAGAACGAGGCTGTCGAGATCGTCGGCCTGAACGACGAGATCAAGAACACCGTTGTCACCGACATCGAGATGTTCCACAAGCTGCTCGACTTCGCCGAGGCTGGCGATAACGTCGGTCTGCTGCTCCGCGGCGTCGACAAGAAGGGCATCGAGCGTGGCCAGGTCCTGGCGAAGCCGGGCTCCATCCACCCGCACACCAAGTTCAAGGGCCAGGTCTACGTCCTGTCCAAGGACGAGGGCGGCCGTCACACCCCGTTCTTCAACAACTATCGTCCGCAGTTCTACTTCCGTACCACGGACGTCACCGGCATCATCTCCCTCCCCGAGGGCGTCGAGATGTGCATGCCGGGCGATAACATCGACATGGATGTCGAGCTGATCACCCCGATCGCCATCGAGAAGGGCCTCCGCTTCGCTATCCGTGAGGGCGGCCGTACGGTCGGTTCCGGCGTCGTTATCGACATCGAGGGCTAATTTCCCTTATCGGTTCTTTTGAATCATGATCGCAGGCAGAAACGGTTTTTCCGTTTCTGCCTGCTTTTTTCTGCGCGGATGCGCGCGGCGCGCTTCCAATTCCGCCCGTTTTCGTGTAAAATAAAAAAGATCAGCCGCACCGGACGCGCCGCGTTGGCATACCATGGCGCATGGAGGTGCGGGATATGGCAAGTGAGATATGCGTGTGCGCGCTCGCGGCGGCGGGCATTCTGCTCGTGATCTGGGCGCTGTCGGCGGCGCTGCTGCTGCCGGCGCGGGAGGACTGCGTGCTGCTGTTGGCCCGCGGCGACGCGGAGAATTTGGAACAGCGCGTGCGCAGCTACCGCTTTTTGTGCGACAGCGGCCTTTTGCAGACGCGGCTTATGATCGTCGACTGCGGGCTCACCGCGCGCGGTCGCGAGACCGCCGCGCGCCTTTGCGCGCAGGGCGGCGCGGAGCTGCGCGCCCGATGCGACATTGTCGAGCTTTTGGAGATGGAGGCAGAGCCTTGAGGGAAGAACAGGAGATCCTGCGCGGCGCCGTTGTCGGCGTCGTGTTTGCCAACGCGGAGAACGGGTACACCGTCCTGCGCCTGCGGACGGAGGCGGGCGAGACCGTGACGGTCGTCGGCACGATCCCGCTCGTTTCAACGGGCGAGCGCCTCGTCATCACGGGGCGCTACGTCACGCACGCGACGTTCGGCGAGCAGTTCCAGGCGGAGTTTCTGGAGCGCCAGATGCCCGAGACGGAGTCGGAGATCCTCGCGTACCTGTCCGGCCGAGCTGTGAAGGGCATCGGCGAGCGGACGGCGAAAAAGCTCGTGGATAAATTCGGCGCCGACACGCTGCGCGTCATGGAGGAGGAGCCCGAGCGGCTGACGGAGGTTCCGGGCATGTCGCTGAAAAAAGCGCTGCTCATCGCAGAGAGCTTCCGCCGCCAGGTCGGCGTGCGGCGGCTCATCGAATTTCTGACGGGGCACCACTTGCCCGTCGAGATCGCGATGCGCCTTTACCGCGAGTACGGCGAGTACGCCATCGAAATGGTGCGCGAGGATCCGTACCTGCTCGCGAACGAGCCGTTCCACGCGGGCTTTGCGGCCGTGGACGCGTTCGCGGTCGAGCTCGGCGTCGAGGCGGACGATCCGCGCCGCGTCGAGGCCGGCGTGCTCTTCGAACTGCGCCACAATCTCGGCAACGGCCACGTGTTTTTGCCCGCGGACAAGCTGCTCGGCGCGACGATGCGCCTGCTCGACCTCGGCAGCGAGACGGTCGAGGAGAGCATGAACGCGCTCCACGAGACCGGCCGCATGACGATCGACACCGTCGCCGGCCTTCGCGCGTGCTACCTGCCCGCGCTGTACGACGCCGAGGTCGCGGTCGCCGCGCGCATCGCCGCCATGGGCGCCCGCGCGGCCGGCGCGCCGGAGCGCACCGAGGACATCATTGCCCGCACGGAGGCGTCGCAGGGCTTCGCATTTGCCGCGCAGCAGTCGGACGCCATCCGCGCCGCGGCGGCGCACCGGCTCATCGTCCTGACCGGCGGCCCCGGCACCGGCAAGACGACGACGGTCAACGGCATCCTCGCGCTTTTTGACGCCATGGGCCTGACGACGGAGCTCGCCGCGCCGACCGGCCGCGCGGCCAAGCGCCTTTCTGAGCTGACCGGCCGCGAGGCCGCGACGATCCACCGCCTGCTCGAGGCGCAGTTTTCGCAGGAGACGGGCGAGATGATCTTCGTGCACGACGAGTCCGAGCCGCTCAAGCTCGACGCGCTCATCGTCGACGAGTGCTCCATGGTCGACCTGCCGCTTATGCGCTCGCTGCTCGATGCGCTGCCGGACGACTGCCGCCTCGTCCTCGTCGGCGACCCGGACCAGCTGCCGAGCGTCGGCCCCGGCAACGTGTTTTCGGACATCATCCGCGCCGGCGCGTGCCCCGTCGTCCGCCTGACGGAGGTGTTCCGCCAGGCGCAGCAGAGCCTCATCGTCATGAACGCGCACGCCATCGACCGCGGCGAAAACCCGGCGCTCGGCGTGAAGGACCGCGACTTTTTCTTTATGAAGCGCCGCTCTCCTGAGGCCGTCGTGCAGACGATCTGCGACCTGTGCCGCGAGCGGCTGCCGAAAAACATGGGCATCCCGGCGTCGGAGATCCAGGTCCTCTCGGCGCACCGCCGCTACGAGACCGGCACGAAGAGCCTGAACACGGCCCTTCAGGCCGCGCTCAACCCGCCCGCACCGGACAAGCCGGAAAAAAAGTACGGAGATTTTTTGTTCCGCGTGGGCGACCGGGTAATGCAAATCCGCAACAACTATGATATAGTATGGAAGAAGCCCGGCACGCTCGAGCACGGGACGGGCGTGTTCAACGGCGACATCGGCACCCTCGCGGCCATCAGCACCGAGGAGGAGACCGTGACCGTCCGCTTTGACGACCGCGAGGCCGTTTATTCGTTCGATATGCTCGGCGAGCTCGAGCTGGCCTACGCCATGACCGTCCACAAATCGCAGGGCAGCGAGTACCGCGCCGTGATCCTGAGCGTGTTCCAGGGCTCGCCGCTGCTGCTCACGCGCAGCGTGCTCTACACGGGCGTCACGCGCGCGCGGGAGCTGCTCATCCTTGTCGGAAACGAGGACGTTGTCGCGCAGATGGTCGCCAACGACCGGCAGACGAAGCGCTATTCCGGCCTGAAGCTGCGCATCGAGGCCGAGACGCCATGATCCGGCCGTTAGAGGCGCTGCTCGATCTGCTCTTCCCGCGAAAGTGCGCGTTCTGCCACCGGCTTTTGGAGAAAGACGAGCGCGGCGCGTGCAACGCGTGCGCGAAGCTCCTGCTGCACATGGACGCGCAGGAGAAAACCGGCGAATTTTTCTCGGCCTGCGCCGCGGCGCTGCCGTATGAGGAGCCGGTGCGCGGGTCCATCCGGCGGTACAAGTTTTCCGGGCGGCGCGAATACGCGGCCGTGTACGCGCCGATCCTCGCCGCGTGCATCCGCGAGCGGCTGGACGGAAAGTTCGACGCCGTGACGTGGGTCCCCGTGAGCGCGAAGCGCCTGAGAAAACGCGGGTACGATCAGGCGGAGCTGCTCGCCCGCGAGACGGCCGCGCTGCTCGGCGCGCCCGTTTTCCGGATGCTGAGAAAGCGCCGCGACAATCCCGCGCAGTCGACGCTCCCGGCCGACCGGCGGCGGGCGAACGTGCTCGGCGTGTATGAACCGGTCTCGCCCGAGGCGTTTTCGGGAAAGCGCGTCCTGCTCATCGACGATGTCGTGACGACGGGCGCGACGCTCTCCGAATGCAGCCGCGTGCTGCGCACGGCGGGCGCAGGCGATGTGGTCTGCGCGGCGTTTGCCGCCGCAGGAATGACGAAAGGAACTTAAACAGTATGTTCAAACTGTCCAGAGATATTGGCATTGACCTCGGCACGTCGAGCGTGCTCATCTATGTGGAGGGCAAGGGCGTCGTCGTGCGCGAGCCGGCCGTCGTCGCCGTGGACAAGACCACGGGGCGCGTCCTTCAGGTCGGCTCGGCCGCGCGCAATATGCTCGGCCGGACGCCGGGCAACGTCGTGGCGCTGCGCCCGCTGCGCGACGGCGTCATCAATGACTACGAAATGACCCAGAAGCTGCTCACGCAGCTCGTGCGCAAGGCCATGCGCCTGCCGCTCGTCAAGCCGCGCGCCATCGTGTGCGTGCCGAGCGGCGTGTCCGGCGTGGAGGAGCGCGCCGTCATCCAGGCGACGATGGAGGCCGGCGCGCGCCGCGTCTACCTCATCGAGGAGCCGCTGGCCGCCGCGCTCGGCGCGGAGCTGAACCTCGACGGCGCCGAGGGCCACATGGTCGTCGACGTCGGCGGCGGCACGACGGACATCGCCGTGCTGAGCATGAACGCCGTCGCGGTGTCCTCGTCCGTCAAGGTCGCGGGCGACGCGTTTGACGACGCCATCATCCGCTTCGTCCGCCGCCGCTACGGCGTCGCCATCGGAGCCAACACGGCCGAGGAGATCAAAATGACCATCGGCTGCGTCACCGACCGCCCGGACGACCCGGCAATGCAGGTCAAGGGCCGCGACATCAAGACCGGCCTGCCGCACGAATTCCTGCTCCACGCCAGCGAGACGGGCGAGGCGCTGCGCCGGCCCGTGCACGAGATCATCGAGGAGATCCAGGCCGTCCTGCAGCAGACGCAGCCGGAGCTCGTCGTCGACGTGTCGAAAAACGGCATCGTCCTCACGGGCGGCGGCAGCCGCATCTGGGGCCTCGACCGCCTCATCGCCGAGAGCACGGGCATCGCCTGCACGCTGGCAGACGACGCGGAGTCGTGCGTCGCGTTCGGCTGCGGCAAGAGCCTGAAGTGGATCGGCCAGATGCAGGAGGGAACGATGAATTTCGCAAGAAAGAAGCAGCTCGAGGAGTGATCCCGCGGCCGGCTGAAAAGCCGGCCGTTTTTTGAAATCACGGAAAGGATGAATCAGATATGAACACGTTAGACGCCATTTTTACCCGCCGCAGCGTCCGCAAATTTGACGGCCGCGCCATTGATGAGAAAACGCTCCATACGCTGCTTGCCGCGGCCATGAGCGGCCCGTGCTGCGTGAACGCGCGCGACTGGTCGTTCATCGTCGTGACGGACCGCGGGACGCTCGGCAAAATGGCCGACGCGAACGGCCGCCCGGCCGAGCCGCTGCGCACGGCGGCCGCGGGCATTCTCATCTGCGGCGACACGGCCCGCTCGTTCCCGCCCGCCAAGGACTATTGGATCATTGACGGCGCCATCGCGGGGCAGAACCTCTGCCTTGCCGCGCACGAGCTCGGCATCGGCTCCGTCTGGCTCGGCACATGGCCGGAGATGGACCGTGTCGCGAACCAGCGCGAACTGTTCGGCCTGCCCGAGACCGTCATCCCGCACTCCGTCATCGCCCTCGGCTACCCGACGGAGGACACGGCGGCCGAGCGGAAGGACCGCTACGAGGAAGACAAGGTCCATTTTGAAAAATGGTAAAGCAAAAACGGCAGGCCGGGCGGCCTGCCGTTTCCTCTTGATCAAAGCGCGCAGACCGGCCGGCCTGCGCGCTTTATTTTACATATTGAGCAGATAATCCGCGTCGAGCAGGGCGGTGTACCCGCCCGAGACGGTGATGTCGCTGCCGTCGGCCGTATAGTCATACGCGAGCAGCATGAAGTAGGCGCAGTTGCCGCCGTCTTCTTCCATCGTCTCGTCCGTGAGCGGCGTGACGGCGTCATCCGTCGGGAGGAAGAGGTAGATCGCGCTGTCGTTGCCGGCGTACATGGCCGTGTAGACTTCGCCGTTTTCCTCGATGGTGCAGGTCATGTCGTCGTAGAACGTGACGGCGTCGACCGTCAGGTCCTCCTCGGTGTCCGCGTCAAAGTGGAGCGTGCACGTGCCGGAGAAATAGTCGGCCGCGTCGATCTGCTCCTGGTCGTAGTCGTCGATGACATAGCCGTCGTCCGTCTCGTCCGTGACGTGCAGCGCCAGGCGGTACAGGCCCCACCATGTAAAGACCATCGTCTCGCCGTTGTCCTTGAACGACAGCTCGACGCAGTGCATCTCCGTGTCGTTGTCGATCGTCAGGTTGACGAGAACGGCCTCCGCGCCGCCGATGGTGACGCTCGTGACGTCGGTGAGGTAGTCGTCCGTGTAGGCGCTCACGCGGCCGAATTCCGTGCCGTCGGGCAGGGTGATGGTGAAGTAGTCCTCCGCGGCCGCGTCGGCCGCGTCGTCGGGCGTGGTCTCATCCGGCGTTTCGGCCGTGCCGGGCTCGTCGGACGGGGCGGGCTCGGGGTCAGAAACTTCGGGCGTTTTGGGCTCGTCCGGCGTCTCGGGTTCGGCGGTGTCGGAAGTGTCAGAGGTGTCGGAAGTGTCGGCGGTGTCGGCCGGGTCGGGCTCTTTTTCGGCCTTTCCGCACGCGGCAAGGCCGAGCAGCATCGCGGCGCAAAGCAGCAGCGCGAGCAGGCGGGTCAGCTTTTTCATGTTTTCTTTCTCCTTTTTTTGATCACCAGACGAGCGTGGCGAAATAGTCGTCCGGCGTTTCGGCGCGGCGGATGAGCTCCGTGGTGCCGTCCGCTTTGAGCAGCAGCTCGGCTGAGCGCAGGCGGCCATTATAATTGTAGCCCATCGAGAACCCGTGCGCGCCCGTGTCGTGCAGGACGAGCAGGTCGCCGATCTCGATCTCGGGCAGCATGCGGTCGATGGCGAACTTGTCGTTGTTCTCACACAGCGAGCCGACGACGTCGTACTGATGATCGCACGGGGCGGTCTCCTTGCCCATGACGGTGATGTGGTGGTACGCGCCGTACATGGCCGGGCGCATGAGGTTCGCGGCGCACGCGTCCACGCCGATGTACTCTTTGTACGTGTGCTTTTCATGGATGACGCGCGTGACAAGGTGGCCGTAGGGCGCGAGCATGAAGCGGCCGAGCTCGGTGTAGATGGCCACGTCGCCCATGCCGGCCGGGACGAGGATCTCCTCATACGCGCGGCGGACGCCCTCGCCGATGGCGAGGATGTCGTTCGGCTCCTGCTCGGGGCGGTAGGGGATGCCGACGCCGCCGGACAGGTTGATGAACGCGATGTGCGCGCCCGTCTCCTCGTGCAGCTCGACGGCCGTCTTGAACAGAATGGACGCGAGCACGGGGTAATACTCGTTCGAGACGGTGTTCGACGCCAAAAACGCGTGGATGCCGAACTCTTTGGCACCCTTTTCCTTCAGCGTGCGGAACGCCTCGGTCATCTGCGGGCGGGTCATGCCGTATTTCGCCTCGCCCGGCGTGTCCATGATCGTGTTGGAGATGGCGAAGTTCCCGCCGGGATTGTAGCGGCAGGAGATGCGCTCGGGGATGTGGCCGATGGCGCGCTCCAAAAAGTCGATGTGCGTGATGTCGTCGAGGTTGATCGTCGCGCCGAGGCGGTCGGCGAGTTGGAATTCCTCGGCCGGGGTGTCGTTGGACGAGAACATGATCTCCTCACCCGTGATGCCGCAGCGCTCGCTCATCATCAGCTCCGTGAGCGACGAACAGTCGCACCCGCAGCCCTCCTCGTGCAGCAGCTTCAAAATGGCGGGCGTCGGCGTGGCTTTCACGGCGAAATATTCCCGGTAGCCCGGGTTCCAGGCGAACGCCTGGCGCAGCTTTCGCGCGTTTTCGCGGATGCCGGATTCGTCGTAGATGTGAAACGGCGTGGGGTAGACTTCGCAGATGCGCTCAAGCTGATCTTTTGTGACAAACGGTTTTTTCTTCATTTTCTGTGTCTCCTGTGGTATGGCGATACCTAGATTTTACGGGCTATTTCAGATGATGTCAACCGGTGCGAGATGAATCTTTTCTGCCGCGCTTGCAAGAAGTTGCAAAGTATGATACAGTATTCCGGCGAAATGAAGGATGTGTGTCAAAAAGTATGAAATTGCAGGAAAAATCGGGCTCGCTCTTCCGCCAGATCGTGGCGTTTTCGCTGCCGCTCATGGCGACGGCGCTTTTGCAGATCCTGTTTAACACGGCCGATCTCGCCGTCGTCGGGCAGTTCTCCGGCAGCCTTGCCACGGCGGCCGTCGGCGCGACAAGCGCGCTCATCAATCTCATCATCAGCCTGTTCATGGGCCTGGCGTCCGGCGTGTGCGTCGCGGCGGCGCAGGCGTATGGCGCGAAGGAATATGACCGCGTCGGCCGCGCGGCGGCCACGGGGCTTCTCGTCGGCCTTGTGACGGGCATCGCCGTCGGCATCGCGGGCTTTTTCTGCGCGGGCGAGCTGCTCGAGTGGATGGACACGCCGCCGGAGGTCCTCGAGGGCGCCAAGCGCTATATGAAGGTGTATTTCCTCGGCGTGCCGGGCGTGCTTGTGTATAACTTCTGCTCGTCCGTGTTCCGCGCCGTCGGCGACTCGAAGCACCCGCTCTATATCCTCGCGGCGGCGGGCGCGGCGAACGTCGTGCTCAACATCGTGTTCGTCGCGGGGCTCGGCATGGCCGAATCCGGCGTCGCGCTCGCGACGAGCATCACGCAGACGGGCAGCGCCGTGGCCGTCGTGTGGCTGCTCTGCCGCAAGGCGTGCCCGTGGCGGCTGACGTGGGAGGGCCTGCGCTTTGACGGGCCGACGCTGCGCCAGGTGCTGCGCATCGGCCTGCCGGCGGGCATTCAGGGCAGTCTGTTCTCCGTGTCGAACGTCGTTTTGCAGTCGGCCGTCAACTCGCTCGGCGCCGCGGCCGTCTCGGCGTGCGCCGCGTGCAATACGATCGAAAATTACGCGTTTTTCACGACGACGCAGTTCAACCAGACGGCCGTCACGTTCGTCGGCCAGGGCGTCGGCGCGCGCGACGTAAAAAAGATCAAACACACCGTGCGCATCTGCATTTTGTGCGTGACGGTCATCGGCGGCGTGTTCGGCGGGCTTATCATTTTATTCCGCGAGCCGCTCCTGAAGATCTTCGTGCCCGACTCGCCGGAGGCCATCGCCATCGGCATGGAGCGCATCGTCGTCATGGGCCTGACGTACATTCTGTGCGCGTACATGGACGTCCTCTCCGGCGGCCTGCGCGGCCTCGGCGTCTCGCTCACGCCCATGCTCATCACGATGATCGGCATCATCGGCACGCGCTTTTTCTGGGTCTACGCCATCTTCCCGAGCCACCACACGCTCACGGAGCTGTTCGTCTCCTACCCCGCCAGCTGGCTCCTGTGCGTCGCCGCCCAGCTCCCGCTGTTCCTGCACTGCCGCAGGAAATTTGAAAAGAGCCTCACCGCATAAGAAAAAATGCGTCCCAAGTCGGGACGCATTTTTTTGCACGTTTGTATTGCAAAACGCAATACGATTACGTATAATAAGCC
>CAVFYN010000028.1:1577-7781 GCA_963626425.1 Bacteroidaceae bacterium | reverse complement strand
CTAACCAACTGAGCTACACCCACCATATATATTTATGAGACCCGCCTGCCAGGAGGCCTTCGTGCTGGCACGCCAGGGGGGACTCGAACCCTCGGCCTACTGCTTAGAAGGCAGTTGCTCTATCCAACTGAGCTACTGGCGCATATCGGACCGACAAGCGCAGGAAAACGGTGGAGCGGGTGAGGGGAGTCGAACCCCCGTCCCCAGCTTGGAAGGCTGGTGCGCTAGCCGTTGTGCTACACCCGCATATGCGGACTTGTCAGCCCGGATATAGTACCACAATTCTAAGTTTTTGTCAACACGCTTTTCGCCCGGAACCCGCCGGATTTTGCGGAAAATCCGGCGGTCAGAGCACCTGGAGCACGAGGCCCTTGAGATAGAGCGCGTGCTCCGCGCCGAGCAGGGCCGGGTGATCGCGCGACTGCATGAGCTGCTCGAGCTCGCGCACGCGAAGGCCGGTGTCGGCCGCGGCCTCGGCGACCATGCGGTGAAACAGCTCCGGCGTCATGAACTGGCTGCATGAGAACGTGAAGAGGAATCCGCCCGGGCGGACGAGCTTCATGCAGCGCAGGTTGAGCTCCTTATAGCCGCGGTACGCGCCGTCCAGCGCGCGGCGGCTCTTGGCAAAGGCGGGCGGATCGAGGATGACAACGTCAAATTTGCGCCCCTCGTCGCTGTACTGCTTGACGAGGTCAAAGACGTTGGCGCATACGGTCTCGACGGCGACGCCGTTTCGTTCGGCGTTTTCGCGCGTGAGGGCGAGCGCGTCCTCGGACGCGTCGACGGCCGTGACGGATGCGGCGCCGTACAGCCCCGCGTGGACGGAGAAACCGCCCGTGCAGCAGCACAGGTCGAGCACGTCCGCGCCATTCACATACGGCCGGATGCGGCCGCGGTTTTCCTGCTGGTCGAGGAAATGGCCGGTTTTCTGGCCGTTTTCGATGTCGACGGCCATGACGGCGTCGTGCTCGCGGATCGTGAGACCGGCCGGGACGGCGCCGCGGACGCAGGATTTGATCTGCTTCAGCCCCTCTTTTTCGCGGACGGGGACGTCGTCGCGCTCGTAGATGCAGGCGGGGCGATAGAGCGCGCCCAAAATGTCCACGATGTCGTCCTTCCAGCGCTCCATGCCGAGCGTCGTGATCTGGAACGACAGGCAGTCCGAAAATTTGTCGACCGTCAGGCCCGGCAGGCCGTCCGACTCGCCGAACACGACGCGGTACGCGTCCGAAAAGCCGAGCGCCTCGCGGTACGCTTTCGCCGCGGCCAGACGCGAAGCGAAAAATTCGCGGTCGATCGTCTCAATTTTGTCGCGCGTTAAAATGCGCACGGTGATGCGCGAGGCGGGGTTAAAATACCCGCGCGCGACAAAGCGCCGCCGGGAGTCGATCACGTCGACGATGCCGCCGGGCGCGCAGAGATCGTCGATCCAGTCGATCTCGTTGTCATAGATCCAGAGCGCACCGGCGCGGATGTCGCGCTCCTCGCCGCGCTTTAAGCAAACCTGTCCCAGTTCCAAATCAAATCTCCTTATCGCAGTACGCGCAGCAGCATTTTCCGCCGATCGTCTTTGTCAGCGGCGGCAGATACAGCTCCGACTGCGTGATGCAGCTCTTGTTGCGGCAGAGCGGCGCGGTGCCGATCTCGACGGGCTCCGGCTTTTTGCGGCCGAGCTGGACGAGCTGGTGCAGCAGCGCCATGCGCGCGAACATCGCAAAGCGCGCCTGCTCAAAATAGAGCGCGCGCGGGTCGTCGTCGACGTCGAGCGTGATCTCGTCCACGCGCGGCAGCGGGTGGAGGATGAGCAGGTCCTTCTTCGCGCGCGCGAGCTTGCTGCGCGTCAAAATATACGTACCCTTGAGCCGATCGTATTCGAGCGGGTCGGTGAAGCGCTCGCGCTGGATGCGCGTCATGTAGAGGACGTCCAGGATCGGCAGCGTGGCCTCCATGGACGAGACCTCGTAGAATTTCTGCCCGTGCTCGCGCATGAACTGGCGCATGTATTCCGGCACGGCGAGGTCGCGCGGGGAGATGAGGTAGAACGTTGTCCCCTCGAATTTCGCCAGCGCCTTGATGAGCGAGTGGACGGTGCGGCCGAATTTGAGGTCGCCGCACAGGCCGATGTTCAGCCCGTCGAGCCGGCCGTGCATCCGGCGGATGGTCGTCAGGTCGGCCAGCGTCTGCGTCGGGTGCATATGGCCGCCGTCGCCGGCGTTGACGACGGGGACCTCGGAGTAGAGCGAGGCGGCCTTGGCTGCGCCCTCCTTCGGGCTGCGCATGACGATGACGTCGGCGTACGCGCCGACCATCTTGATCGTGTCCTTGAGCCGCTCGCCCTTGGCGGCGGACGTCGAGTTCGGGTCGGCGAAGCCGAACACGCTGCCGCCCAGACGCATCATGGCCGTCTGGAACGAGAAATTCGTGCGCGTGGACGGCTCGTAGAACAGGCTGGCCATCACGTGGCCGTGCAGCGAGCTGTTGAAGGCCGCCGGATCGTCGATGATCCGGCTGGCGAGCGCGTAGATCTCCTCCCACTCGTCGCGGGAGAGATCTTCAATGTCGATGAGGTTTCGCAGCTCCATGAAAAGGCCTCCCTGAAAAATGCGGCAGCGCGAGGCGCGTGCCGCAGTCATTTTTCGATATTGTACCACATCGCGCGGCGCGTTACAACAAGCCGCGCGGCCCGCGCGAGAGAATTTCGCGCCGCAAAGCGCGGCGGAATTGAGCAAAATTGCGGTTCGCGGCGAAAAAACCGCCCGCCGGAATCGCTTCCGGCGGACGGCTTGGGGGAGGCTTATTTGTTTTTGCCGCGCTCGATGATCTCGACGGGCGTGCCCCAGGGGTCCGCGACGAAGCAGACGCGGTCGCCCTCCATCTCGGTCGTGAAGTTCACGTGGACGCCGAGCGCGTTTACACGCGCCAAGGCTTCGTCCATGCTGTCGACCTCAAAGGCGACGTGCTTCGTGCCGATGACGGTGTTGTCGCTGTCGTAGACCTCGTCCAGCGCGCGGGCCTTCGGCGAGCAGAACAGCTCGATCTCGAAATCGCCGAGGCGCACAAAGGCAATCTCCATGTTGTCCATGAAGTCATACGTGTCGCGCGAGACAAACTCAAAGCCGAACAGGTCCCGCCACCAGGCGATGGCCGTGTCCATATTGCCGACGCTGATGCCGACGTGGGTGGGTTTGAAGGTCATTTTCCGCACCTCAAAGACGCATGGCGGCGTAGTAGCCTTCCTTGTTGGCCCACTCGACCGTGCGGGCGCGGACGCAGTCGCCGACCTCGGCGAAGTCGTCTGTCAGGCCCATGAAGCTGTCGGCGAGCGCCATAAGCGGCTTCATGCCGGCCGAGAGGACGACGCTGTCGCAGGAGACGGCCTGCTCCTGGCCGTCCTTGACATAGCGCACCTCGTGCGCGTCGACGCCCGTGCAGCGGCCGCCGGTGATGACGGTCAGGTTCTTCTCATTTCGGATCTCGACCATGAGCTCGTCGCGGTGCGTCTTGGACGCGTCGGGCGCGAGGGCGTCCTGCATCTCGACGATCGTGACGGCCTTGCCGAGCTTGCACAGGTGCAGCGCGGTCTCGATGCCGATCTGGCCGCCGCCGATGAGCACGACGGACGAGCCGAGCGTGTCCTCCTTGCCGTAGGCGTCGATGGCCGGGATGGCGTGCTCCACGCCGGGGATCGGCGGGACGAGCGGCTCGGCGCCGACGGCGGCGATGACGGCGTCAAAGTCGCGGACCATGTCCGGCGTGGCCTCGGTGTTCAGTTTGACCGTGATGCCGGAGGCCATCGTCTGCTGCGCGGCCCAGTTCTTGTACGCCGCGAGCGGGTACTTGAACGAAACGTAGTCCGCGAACGTCAGCTTGCCGCCGAGGTGGTCGGTTTTTTCAAACAGCGTGACCTTGTGGCCGCGGCGCGCGGCCGTGACGGCGGCCTGCATGCCGGCCGGGCCGCCGCCGATGACGGCGACCGTCTTGCTGCGCTCCGGCGCGGGCATGGTCTCGATCACGTGCTCCATGCCGACGCGCGGGTTGACGGTGCACTGCATATGCTGCTCGTAGTTGTCCGAGTCGTGGCAGCGCATGCACTTCACGCACGGGCGGACGAGGTCCTGACGGCCGGCCATGCCCTTCTTGACCCACTCGGGGTCGGCGATGAAGCTGCGCGCGGCGCACACGAAGTCCGCCTTGCCCTCGGCGATCATGCGGTCGGCGTCGGCCAGGGCGTCAAAGCCGCCGATGGTCGAGACGAACGCGTTGACCTTGCCGGATTTTTTCAGGCCCTCGGCGATGTACGTGTTCGGGATGGGCCCGAGGAAGCCGCACGGGTGCGTCCACGTCATCCAGTCCGGATTGTGCATACCGGCGGACGCCTGGATGATGTCGGCGTTTTCGGAGAGGATGGAGGCGATCTTGATGCCCTCCTCCAGGTCGATGCCGCCCTTTTCAAACTCGTCGCCCGAGATGCGCACGTCGATGATCATGTCTTTGCCGACCGCGGCGCGGATGGCGTCGATGATCATTTTCGGGTACTTGCAGCGCGCCTCCGTCGAGCCGCCGAACTCGTCCGTGCGGGTGTTCGTGAGCGGGGAGAGGAACTGCGCCATCGGGATGGAGTGGCCAAAGTGGAGCATGACGCCGTCGAAGCCCGCCTTTTTGATGGCGAGGGCGGCCTTGACATACTCGTCCTTGAATTTCATCATTTCCTCGACCGGGATCTGGCGGCCGCACGGGGGCGAGCCCATGATGGAGCAGCCGTCGACGACGGTGTACCCGTCCGGGAACACGCCGATGAGCTCCATGGTGCACTTGGCGCCGTAGAGGTGGATCTCCTCGACGAGGTTGCACAGCGTGTTGGTGTTGTTGAGCTTGTTGAGGTCCCACGAGCAGTGCGTCCCGTCGTCAAACGCGCCGCCGAGGCTCACGCCCGCGCACGTGACGAGGCCGACGCCGGCCTTGGCGCGGTCGACAAAGAAGCGGATGCCCTTGTCCGTCGGATACGGCTGGCCGGACGAGGCGGTGTGGATGGTGCTCGGCGCGGAGATGAGCCGGTTTTTGAGCAGATGGCCCGCCACGCGGACGGGGCTCATGATGTGCGGATAGAGATTGTTCATGGTGGTCCTCCTTACAGGCTCGGGTCGATGAGGACCTTGAGCTGGCCGCGCTTATCGGGGTTGCCGATGTACTTTTCAACACACTCGTCGAGCGAGACGATGTCCGTGACCATGCCCGGGAACGAGACCTTGCCGTCGGCGAGCATGGAGAGGTACATTTCGACCTCGTCCGGCGTGTACACAAACGAGAAGTCCAGCGTCGGCTCGTGGATGGAGAAGCCGCCCGCGACGAGGTTGGAAAGCGGCTCCTGGATCGTGCCGATGACCTCGACCATGCCGCCCGGCTTCACGCAGGAAATGCAGTTGGCAAGCGACGTCGGGTTGCCGGCGCACTCAAAGACATAGTCCGCGCCGACCTCGCGGCCGAGCAGGCGGCAGACCTCGCCGGCCAAATCCGTGCACTCCTTGGAGTTGATGAAGTAGTCCGCGCCGTACGAGCGGAGCAGCGGCTCCTTCGACGACGTCGTGCCGAGCGCGATGATCTTCTTCGCGCCCGCGGCCTTCAGGAACTGGATGGCGGCCAGGCCGATCGGGCCCGTGCCGGAGACGACGGCCGTCTCGCCGATGCGGAAGCCCGACTTGCGCACGCCGTGCAGCGAGACGCAGATGACGTCAAACAGGACCGCGTCCTTCGGGTCGACGTTCTCGGGGACGGGGATGAGCATCGTGTGCTTGACGTCGCGCACGAGGTAATATTTCGCGTAGCCGCCGTCCGGGCCGCCGATGCCGGCCGTGTTCGGGAAGCCGTTGATGCAGATGTTCGTCCGGCCCTCGCGGCAGGACGGGCACATCTCCTCGCACGCCGTCGGGGGGCCGCAGAGCAGGCGGTCGCCGACCTTGAACTCCGTGACGCCCTCGCCGACCTCGACGACGGTGCCGACGTTCTCGTGGCCGAGCACCATCGGCAGCTTCACGAACGGCGGGACGGCGCCCGTGCGGTAGAACTCGACGTCCGTGCCGCAGATGCCGACGTAGTCAATCTTGACGACGAGCTGGTTCGGGCCCGGATGCGGGACGGGACGCTCTTCGATGCGGATGTCCTCCTTGCCATAGAAGGCGCCGACTTTCATAGTGGTTTCCATTGGTT
>CAVFYN010000028.1:0-1567 GCA_963626425.1 Bacteroidaceae bacterium | reverse complement strand
AAGTATTGTAGCACATCCGGCCGCTTTCGGAAATACCCAAATGTTTGATTATTTATAACCGGGCGGAACTAATTGCTTTTTCGCGCCGGTTGTGGTAGGCTTAAAATAAAGAGAGGCGGCGATGGCATGAATCTGACGCGATTGCAGTATTTTATCGAGGTGGCCCGCTGCGGCAGCTTTTCCACGGCGGCCGAGCGGCTTTATACGTCCCAGCCGAATCTGTCCAAGCAGATCGCGGCCATGGAGCGCGAGACGGGGCTCCAGCTATTCAACCGCACGACGCGCTCGGTCACGCTGACGACGGCGGGGCAGTACCTGTTCGACCAGCTCCAGACCGTCCCGACGCAGATCGAGAGCGCGCTGCGCCAGGCCGCGCGCTTGTCGCGCACGGACCGGCGGCACATCTGCATCGGCGTGCTCGAGGGCCAGGAGGTCAACCCGCGCCTGCGCGAGAGCCTCGCCGAGATCGCGCGCCGGTATCCCGACCTGCACGTCGAGCTCGAGCGCAACTCGTTCGCGAACCTGCGCAGCGGGCTGACGAACCTGCACTACGACCTCATCATCACGCTCGAATTCGAGGTCGACCCCGCGCCGGAGTACCGGCGGACCGTATTTCTGCACCAGCCGGCGGCCCTCGCCATCCATTCCAATAACCCGAAGTCCTGCCGACCGGAGCTGACGCTCGAGGAGCTCGCCGACGAGGAATTCGTCGTCATCTCGCCGGAGGAGTCGCAGCGCGGCTTCCAGCGGTTCATCCGCCAGTGCGAGGCGGCCGGGTTCATGCCGCGCATCGCGCGCCAGCCGCGCTCGCTCGAGTCCGTGCTGCTGTGCGTCGAGGCGGGCATCGGCGTGGCGCTGCTCGACCCGAACGTCCGGCTCGAGTCGCACGACGTCGTGCGCATCGTCCCGCTGCCGGACAGCCGGAACGACGTCATTTTGGTCGGCCTGAGCGCGCACATGACGCCGGAGCTCACGGCTGTTATGGACATCCTGAGCGCGCCGGAGGAGGAATCGGCATGATCCTGACGACGCTTGGCTATATTGAACGCGATGGGCGCTATCTCATGCTCCACCGCGTCAAAAAGAAAAACGACGTCAACCACGACAAGTGGATCGGCATCGGCGGCAAGTTAGAGAATGCCGAGAGCCCGGACGAGTGCATGCGCCGTGAGGCGCTCGAGGAGACGGGCCTGACGCTCGGCGAAGTCCGATTCCGCGGCGTCGTGACATTCGTCGCAAACGGCTGGGAGCCGGAGCAGATGTTCCTGTTCACGTGCTCGGATTTTTCGGGCGAGCTGCGCGCCTGCGACGAGGGCGACCTCGAGTGGGTCGACAAGCGGGCCGTCACGGACCTTCCCATCTGGGAGGGCGATAAGATCTTCCTGCGCCTTCTGCGCGACGACGCGCCGCCGTTTCTGCTCAAGCTCTGCTACGACGGCGACACGCTCGTCTCCGCCGTGCTGGACGGAAAAAGGCTCGTATAAAGCGGTAAAAACGCCGGACACAGCGATGTGCTGTGTCCGGCGTTTTCCCGTTTGGGTGTGTGTGAAAGCGGGCGGAGGAAAGG
>CAVFYN010000027.1:0-24431 GCA_963626425.1 Bacteroidaceae bacterium | reverse complement strand
GCTGAACATCGCCGAGGGCGCGTCCGTCGCCGCGCCGGCGGGCAAAAAGGTCACGATGACCATCGGCGGCGTCGCGACGAAGATCGTTCCGGGCTCTTTCCAGGGCGACATCGTCCTGCGCGTCACGGACGACATCCCCGTCCGCTTCTTCGCCTACAAGGAGCCGATGGAGTACCGCGCCGCGGCCTACATCAAGGACGGCAAGGTGCAGGATCACCAGTCCGTCCCGTCCGCCATCCGCGCCGGCGAGGTCACGGGCGCGTGGGCGAAGGACGTGAAGATCGTCTGCCGCGATGAGGCGTTCAACGGCCTGTTCATCGACGGCGAGGGCGAATACGTCATCGACGGCGCCGACATCGACCTCGAGGGTCTCGGCGGCAACGACTTCAACGGCTACGGCGCGGCCATCATGAGCCACGGCACGGCCAAGGTCACCGTCAACCACGCGAACGTCCACGTCCGCGGCGCGTCGCGCAACTCCTTCTTCGTCGGCGAGAACAGCGAGATGACCATCAACGACTCCGTCGTCCTTAACGAGACGGGCATTCTGCCTCCCGGCTACGTCGACAACGTCGACATGGGCGGCATGATGCGCGTGCCGTGGATGCTCGGCCTGCGCGGCAACAGCCGCGCGACGAACCTCGCCGATTTCGGCACGGCGCACTACAACCGCTGCCACCTCATGGCCGAGGGCTGGGGCGTTCTGTCCACCGACGCCGTCGACCGCTGCCGCCTGTACGCGACGGACTGCCTCATCGAGGTCACGGGTCCGAGCGGCTACGGCGCGTTCTCCATCGGCGACTGCAACGACGTGTTTGACCACTGCGTCTTCAACGTCCCGGACTACGCCCTTATCCAGGCCAACGACAATTCCTGCGGCGAGTTTATCAACGGCACCGTCGTCAACTCCAAGCGCTTCGGCGTCATGAGCTTCCTCAACCAGGGCGGCAAGCTCACGGTGCATGACAGCACGTTCAACACGGCCAAGGCCGTTTTCCTCATCAAGGGCTGCACGCCGGAGCTTGACGTCCGCGCGTCCCGCCTCAACTCCGACACGAACACGATCCTCCAGCTGTTCGACCTCGACGATCCGTCCGGCTCCAACCGCTGGTTCTTCGATCCGAAGGAAGAGGACGTCTACATTGAGGGCCGCGACCTGACCGCCGCCGTCCCGGGCCATGACGTCATCGCCCGCTTTGCGGACATGGAAGTGAACGGCGACTTCTACAACGCCACGACGAACATCCCGCTCGACACGACCGGCATGCCCGAGTTCATCATGCCCGCCATGCCCGAGGGCGAGGATATGCCGCCGCGTCCGGAGCCCGGCCCGCTGCCGAAGAACCTCGACCTGACGTTTGAAAACGCCGCCGTCACCGGCCGCATCACGGCCGCGAAGGCGCGCCACCGCGTCGAGCGCGTCGACAAGACGAACTGCGAGCAGCTCGGCGAGCTGGACTTCACCGCCCGCGAGGCCATCAACAACGGCGTCATCGTCACGCTGAGGTCCGGCGCGGCGTGGACCGTCACCGGCACGAGCTACCTCACGAAGCTCGTCATCGAAGACGGCGCCGCCGTCAACGCCAAGTCCATGACCGTGGACGGCGTCCCCACCCCGATCGTCCCCGGCACGTACACCGGCAAGATCGTCATCGAGTAAGAATTTCAAAAGCCGCGGCACGGGAATCCCCGCGCCGCGGCTTTTTGCTGTTCAAACGCATCGCCAAATGAGAAATGTGCCATTTCCCCGCCCCTGCGGGGCAGCTGAAGTTCTCTGTTCACAGGAACCGCTCGCTGACCGCCATTTTCGTGACGATCCCGCGCAGCCGGTCGCCCTCCACGCTGTGCTCGAGCAGCTCGTCGACCGTATCGTAATACGTCGCAGGTTCGCCCTGCCGTCCGATGAAGAACCGCCCGTCCCGCGGGTCGCGGAAGATCCCGTAGAATACGCCCTTCCACTCTATGACGATCTCGCCGCCCGTCTCGAGGCTCCATTTGAACTCACTGATCGACCGAAACCGCAGCGCCTCCTCGTCGTAGGGGATCACCCAGACCTCTTCCCCGTCGATCCACTCTTTGCGCATCCTGTCAGCCAATGCGCCCCCTCCTCTCAGCACCAACGGTCGACCACGGCAGCCTTTGTGATCACATCGCACAGCGGCTGGCCATCAATGATATGCCCCAGTAGCTCGTCGACCGTGTCATAGTATGCATACGGCCCCGGCGTCAGGCCGATGTGATAGCGCCCCGCCTGCTGATCCCAGCAGACACTGTACTCTTCGCCGTTCCACTCAAACCACGCCTCGCCGCCGCGCCCCATCGACTGCCGAAAGTCTGCCAGCGTATGAAAATGCAGCGCATCCTCGTTGTAGGAAAATATCCGCGGTCTTTCCCCGATTTCACAAAGGGTCAGTTCGATCTTCATATCCATTCTCCACTCACGATACCACAGAGGTTCTCTCTCGACGGTCGGACACGCTTTTCCATCAGAACGTTCGCTCCGAGACTTCCACCCGCGTGATCACGTCGCGCAGGCGGTCGCCGCCGACGCGGTATTCCAGGATCTCATCGGGCGTCTTGCAGCACATTGTCGTCGCGCGATTGACCTCAACAGTGCCGCACTGCGCGATCTCGTAGTGCTTTCCACCATGCTCTTCGTCATCGTGGATCAAACAGATGCCGTAATCCACATCCTTCCATGAGATCATGACCTCCGCGCCGCGCCGCATGACGTCAAGAAATTCCGCGATCGTCTGAAAGCGCAGCGCTTCGGGATCGTAGGGAAAATACCACACTTCCGTCCCGTCTATGATTTCCTTGCGTACCCCGGGCGCCGGTTCGTACATATCTGCTCGCCTCCCGCATTTACAATATTTACATATCACATTTCTTCTCGATATGCAAGCCATCGGGGCGCAAAAAAATCGCCCCGGTTCGGGGCGATTTTTCAAAACAGCGTCCAGATCCAATAGATCACGCCGTACAGCACGCTGGCGGAGATGCCGTAGACGAGGACGGGGCCGGCGATGACGAACATTTTGGCGCCGACGCCGAGGACGAAGCCCTCGTCACGGAACTCGATGGCGGGCGAGACGATGGAGTTTGCAAAGCCCGTGATGGGCACGAGCGTGCCTGCGCCGGCATGCTTTGCGATCTTTCCATAGACGCCGAGGCCGGTCAGGAGCGCGCCGAGGAAGATGAGGCTGGCCGACGTGGCCGTCGCGGCGTCCTGCTCGGACAGGCCGAGCGCGCCCCAGCCCGTCAGGATGAGCTGGCCGAGCGCGCAGATGAGCCCGCCGATCCAGAACGCGTGGAACAGGTCGCGCCCGATCGGCGAATTCGGCGACATGCGCTTTACGTATTTTCCGTATTCCTCATTGGTCATATCCATACAAAAACCCCCTTGCCCGGTTAGTTTGCTCCGGGCAAGGGGGGTTTATCCGTTTATCGCTTAGACCAGCTCGATGATGGCCATCTCGGCGCAGTCGCCGCGGCGCGGGCCGGTGCGGACAACGCGGGTGTAGCCGCCGTTGCGGTCGGCGTACTTCGGCGCGATCTCCTTGAACACCTTCTGGGCAACGTCTTCCTTCGTGATGAAGGACAGCGCCTTGCGGTAGGAGTTCAGGCTGTTCTCCTTGCCGAGGGTGATCATCTTTTCGGCAAGCGGCTGGACTTCCTTCGCGCGGGTGAAGGTCGTCTCAATCTTGCCATTCTCCAGCAGGTACGTCGTCAGCGCTCTGAGCATCGCTCTGCGCTGGTCGGTCGTTCTGCCGAGCTTGCGTGTTCCGGGCATCGTGATTTCCTCCTTCTAGCAGAGTCAGGCGGGCTCCGTCAGGTCGTGACGGAATCCTCGCTGGCCAGGCTCAGGCCCATCATGGCCAGCTTGTTCTGGACTTCTTCCAAAGATTTTCTGCCCATGTTGCGGACCTTCATCATATCTTCCGGCGTCTTGGAAATGAGATCCTCGACGTTGTTGATGTTGGCGCGCTTGAGGCAGTTGAAGCTGCGGACGGACAGATCGAGCTCCTCGATCGTCAGCTCGAGCATCTTGTCCTTCTGGTCGGTCGTCTTCTCCACGACGGTGGAGCTGTTGGCGACCGTCTCGGACAGGTCGGTAAACAGAGTCAGATGATCCGACAGGATCTTGGCGCCGAGGGACACGGCGTCGCGCGCGGCGATCGTGCCATCGGTCCAGACCTCAAGCGTCAGCTTGTCATAGTCGGTCATGTTGCCCACACGGGTGTTTTCCACAGTGTAATTGACTTTGTAAACCGGGGTGTAGATCGAGTCGATCGGGATGACGCCGATGACCGTGCGCGCGGTCTTGTTCCGGTCCGCCGGAACGTAGCCGCGGCCGCTGGACATGGTGATCTCCATGTTCAGCGTGGCGTCCGGGCCGAGCGTGCAGATGTGCAGATCCGGGTTGAGGATCTCGATCTCGCCGTCGGCCTTGATGTCGCCGGCGCAGACCTCGCGCTCACCGATCGCGTCAATATAGACGGTCTTGACGCCGTCGCAGTGCAGCTTGGCAATGATCTTCTTGACGTTCAGAACGATCTCGGTGACGTCTTCCTTGACGCCGGGGATCGTGGAGAACTCATGCTGGATGCCGGCGATCTTGATGGAGGTCGCCGCCGTGCCCGGCAGGCTGGAGAGCAGAATTCGTCTGAGCGAATTGCCGAGGGTCGTACCATAGCCGCGCTCCAGCGGTTCGATCACGTACTTGCCGTACGAAGGATTATCCGGAGAATCAATACACTCAATGCGGGGCTTCTCTATTTCTACCATATATCAAATACCCTCCTCGTATCCGCGAAATGGATGAGCCATTTCGCTGCCATATTCAGCTTTCCAATAAACGAGGGTGAAGCGTTATTTAGAGTACAACTCGACAATGAGATGCTCCGCAATTTCGAAGTCGATGTCTTCCTTTGCGGGAATCGCAATCACTTTACCCGTCAGCGTGTTCTTGTCCTTATCGAGCCACTTCGGAGCCGGCTTGAAAGCATCGGCCTCCTTGAGCGCCTTGAAGAACGCGTTGGAGGTGCTCTTCTCGCACACCGCGACGACGTCGCCGACCTTCACGAGGTAGGACGGGATATTGACGCGCTTGCCGTTGACCGTGAAGTGGCCATGGTTGACCAGCTGGCGGGCCTGGCGGCGGGTGTTGGCGAAACCGAGACGGTAGATGACGTTGTCCAGACGGCGCTCGATCATTCTCAGAAGCTCCTCGCCGGTGTTGCCCTCGGCGCGGGAGGCCTTCTCGTAGTACATGTGGAACTGCTTCTCGAGAATGCCGTAGACGAATTTCACCTTCTGCTTCTCAGTCAGCTGGGTGGCGTACTCGGACTTCTTCGTCCGGCGCTGGCCGCCGGGCTTCTTGTTCGAGGACTTGGAATAGCCCATCACGGCCGGCGACACGCCGAGCGTGCGGCAGCGCTTGAGAACAGGCTGTGTATTTTTAGCCATTAGTCAATTTCCTCCTTCCTGTTAGACGCGGCGTCTCTTGGGAGGACGGCAGCCGTTGTGCGGGATCGGCGTGACGTCCTTGATCATAACGACCTCGAGACCAGCGGACTGAAGCGCGCGGATCGCGGCTTCACGGCCCTGGCCCGGGCCCTTGACGTAAACTTCGACGGTCTTGAGGCCGTACTCCATCGCAGCCTTCGCAGCCGTCTCGGCGGCGGACTGGGCAGCGAACGGGGTGGACTTTCTCGAGCCGCGGAAGCCAAGACCGCCGGAGGACGCCCAGGACAGGGCGTTGCCATTCAGGTCGGTGATGGTGACCATGGTGTTATTGAACGAGGAGCGGATATGAACGGCCCCCTGTTCGACGACTTTGCGCTCTTTGCGGCGCTTGACGACCTTCTTACCTTTCGTGGTAGCAGCCATTTCTGATATCCCTCCTTACTTCTTCTTGTTGGCGATGGTCTTCTTCGGACCCTTGCGGGTACGGGCGTTGGTCTTGCTGCGCTGACCGCGGACCGGCAGGCTGCGGCGATGACGCATGCCGCGGTAGCAGCCGATCTCCGTCAGGCTCTTGATGTTCAGCGCGACCTCACGGCGAAGATCACCCTCAATGGTGTAATGCTTGTCAATTTCCTCACGCAGCGCCGCCTCCTGATCATCCGTCAGATCCTTGACGCGGATGTCGGGGTCGATGCCAGTTGCCTTGAGAATATCGTTTGCGCTTTTTCTGCCGATACCGTAGATATAGGTGAGACCGATCTCAACTCGTTTCTCACGCGGCAGGTCAATACCGGAAATACGTGCCATTTAGTTTCAGCACCTCCTTAACCTTGTCTCTGCTTATGCTTCGGATTTTCGCAAATAACCATAACACGGCCCTTGCGCTTGATGACTTTGCACTTTTCGCACATGGGCTTGACAGACGGTCTGACTTTCATGTGATTACCTCCATCTGAGCCGTAGGCTCTACTTACTTCTCCATGTGATTCTGCCCCGGGTAAGATCGTAGGGCGACATCTGCACGGTGACCTTGTCTCCGGGCAGGATCTTGATAAAGTTCATCCGGAGCTTGCCGGAAATATGAGCCAGAATGGTGTGCCCGTTGCCAATGTCAACGGAGAACATCGCATTCGGCAACGCATCGGTAACGATGCCCTCAAGCTCGATTACGTCGTCTTTTGCCAAGTCTATTGAACCTCCTTGGTTTTGACTTCCTGCTCCCGGCGGAACGCCGCCAGGTCTTTTCGTAACTCGCTGTTGAGTACTTTGTCGCCGGTACGGAGTTTCTGGGCGACGCGGGATTCAATCCGAGCAACTTTAGCAACATGTTTTAACTTTTTGCGTTTCGGATTTTCCAGCCGTCTGCCCTTGCCGTCGGCGAGGAGGACATAGCCGTCCTCGCCGCCGACAACAAACGCATATTGATCCTGATCCCGTCCCGCAAGGGAGATCACGATGTCCGCGATCGCCGGTTCCATACTAAAGCCCCTCGGTGACGGTGAGGATTTCCGGCTCGCCGTCGGTAATGAGCACAGTATTTTCATAGTGCGCCGCGAGCTTGCCGTCGCATGTGACCGTCGTCCAGTCGTCTTTGAGGACGCGCACGTCGTACGTGTCCTCGGTGACCATCGGCTCGATGGCGATCGTCATGTTCCGGACCAGCCTGGGGCCTCTTCCGGGGCGCCCATAGTTCGGCACTTCAGGTTCCTCATGGAGATTCGCGCCTACGCCGTGACCCACGAAGCTGCGAACAACAGAAAAACCGTTTTCCTCCACATAAGCCTGTACGGCATGGGAGATATCGGAGACGCGGTTGCCCTGACGGGCGAACTTGACGCCTTCGAAAAAGCTCTGGCGGGTCACTTCGATCAGCCGCTTGGCCGTCTCGGAGATCTCGCCGCAGGCATAGGTCGCCGCGCAGTCGCCGTGGAAGCCCTTATAGTAAGCTCCGACGTCCACGGAGACGATGTCGCCCTCTTTGATCTTGCGGCTGCCCGGGATGCCGTGGATGACCACATCGTTGATGGAGACACACACGCTGGCCGGGAAGCCGCCGTAGTTCAGGAAGGACGGCGTTGCGCCGTGCGACACAATGAAGTCGTGTACCGCTTTGTCGATGTGCGCGGTCGTAACGCCAGGTCTTACCATTTCCCCTGCCAGAGCACGGGCTGCCGCGGTAATTTTACAGGCTTCGCGCATTTTTTCGATTTCGCGGTCACTTTTGACGATGATCATAGATCAAACACCCAGAGCCGCAAGGATATCGGCGGTCGCCTGTTCGATCGGCTGATCGCCCTTGACAAGCTGGAGCTTGCCGAGCTTGTCATAGAAATCCTTCAGCGGTTCCGTCTCTTCGTGGAAGGTCTTCAGGCGGGCCTTGACGGTCTCGGGCGCATCGTCCTTGCGGATGGTGAGCTCGGCGCCGCAGCTGTCGCAGATGCCTTCCTTCTTCGGCGGGTTGGCCGTGACGTGGAAGCTCGCGCCGCACGCCGGGCAGGTGCGCCGCCCGGTCATGCGCTGCTCGATGACCGCGTCGGCGATCTCGATGGAGATCACGTGGTCAAACTCGATGCCCGCGTCCACAAGCGCCTGCGCCTGCGGGATCGTGCGGGGCATGCCGTCGAGGATGAAGCCGTTTTTGCAGTCGTCGCGCGCAACGCGCTCTTTGACGATGCCGACGATGACGTCGTCCGGGACGAGCGCGCCGCGGTCCATGTAGCTCTTGGCCTGCAGACCGACGGGCGTCTCGTTCTTGACTGCCTCACGGAGGATGTTGCCGGTGGAGATGGTGGGAATGCCCAGCTTCGCGCTGATGATATCAGCCTGAGTACCCTTTCCGGCGCCGGGAGCGCCCAAAAGAATCAGTTTCATATCATACCCCTCCGATTACTCCAGGAAGCCCTTGTAGTGGCGCATGAGCATCTGAGCCTCGAGCGCCTTGACCGTCTCGAGCGCGACGCCGACCACGATGATGATGGACGTACCGCCGATGGACAGGCTGCTGATGCCGATGACATTGCCCACGATGATCGGCAGAAGCGCCACAACGCCGAGGTAGAGCGCGCCGAACAGGGTGATCTTCATGATGACTTTCTGGATGAAGTCCGCGGTCGGACGACCCGGACGGAAGCCCGGGATGAAGCCGCCGTTCTTCTTGAGGTTGTTGGCGATCTCGACCGGGTTGTACTGAATGATCGCGTAGAAGTAGCTGAACGCGATGATCAGGATGAAGTAGAAGATGGCGTAGGCGACGCCGGTCGTGCTCGTGAAGTTCAGGACGAACTTGCCAAAGCCGCTCGTCCAGCCGCTCGTGTTGACGAACGCCAGGATCGTGGCCGGCAGGGACGCGATGGACTGCGCGAAGATGATCGGCATAACGCCGGACATGTTGACCTTGATCGGCAGGTGCGTGCTCTGACCACCGTACATCTTGCGGCCGACGACGCGCTTGGCGTACTGGACCGGGATGCGGCGCTCGGAATTCGTCACAAAGACGATGAGCGCGACGAGCAGGAGCATGCCGACGACGAGCAGGATCGCCGCGTACCACTTCAGGCCGCCGTTTGCCAGGTTCGTCACGAGCGAGCTGACCATCGACGGAACGCGCGAGATGATCGACGCGAACAGGATGATGGAGATGCCGTTGCCGATGCCGGATTCGGTGATCTGCTCACCGAGCCACATCAGGAAGGCGGAGCCGGCCGTGAACGTCAGGATGATCACGATGTAGTAGATCGTGCCCGACTGGCTGAGCAGCTGATAGTTGTGCAGCATGACCGTATAGGCAAAGCCCATGAGAAGGCCGAGGGCGACCGTCACGTAACGGGTGATGCTCGCGATCTTCTTCTGGCCCTCCTCGCCGCCATCCTTCTGCATGCGCTCGAGCGCCGGAATGGCGATGCACAGCAGCTGCATGATGATCGAGGAGTTGATATACGGCTGAATGGAAAGCGCGAAGACGGTCGCCCTGGAGAAGGCGTTGCCGCTCATCGCATTGTAAAGGCCAAGAACGGTGTCGGAAAGCGAATTCTTGAAGTACGCGCTCAGTGCCTCGATGTTGACGAACGGCACCGGGACGGCGTTGCCAAGACGGTAGATGAGGAGAATGAAGAGTGTGAACAGCAGTTTCTTGCGAAGCTCAGGAATTTTCCAGGCATTTCGAAGCGTGTCGAGCACTCAGATCACCTCGTACTTTCCACCTGCCGCCACGATCTTCTCCTTCGCAGACTCGGAAAAGGCCGCCGCTTTCACTGTGACTTTCTTGGTGACGGTCCCGTTGCCGAGGACCTTGATGCCGTAGGGGCACTTGGAAACAACACCCTTCTCCAGAAGAGCCTGCGCGTCGACGACGGCGCCGTCTTCAAAGGCGTTGAGTGCAGTAACATTGATCGCCGTCAGGGGCTTGGCGAAGATGTTGTTGAAGCCGCGCTTCGGGATGCGGCGGGCCAGAGGCATCTGGCCGCCCTCGAAGCCGATACGGACCTTGCCGCCGGAGCGGGCCTTCTGGCCCTTGTGACCGCGGCCGGCCGTCTTGCCGTTGCCGGTGCCGGTGCCGCGGCCCTTGCGCTTGCCGACCTGCGTCGAACCAGCGACAGGAGACAGTTCAGAAAGATTCATCCCCTTGTACCTCCTTATTCCTCGGTGACCTTGACGAGATAGCCGATCTGGGCGATCTTGCCGCGGGTCTGTGCGTTATCGGGCTGGATGGTCTCCTGGCCGATCTTGCGAAGTCCAAGGGATTTCGCAGTAGCAATGTGCTTTTCAAGACGACCGTTGAGGCTCTTGACCAGCGTAATCTTCAGATTTGCCATTGTTTCGAGCCCTCCTTACCCTTTCAGTTCTTCCACGCTCTTGCCGCGGATGGCAGCGACAGCCTCGGGGCTGCGCAGAGACTCGAGACCCACCATCGTGGCCTTGACCACGTTCTGCGGGTTGTTCGAGCGCAGGCACTTCGTGTGGATGTTCGTGATGCCGGCAGCCTCCATGACCGCACGGACAGCGCCGCCGGCGATGACGCCGGTACCTTTGGACGCCGGCTTGAGCAGGACGCGGCCGGCGCCGAACTCACCGATGACCTCATGCGGGATGGTCGTGCCGGAGAGCGTGATCTTCTTCATGTTCTTCTTCGCATCGGCGATGCCCTTGATGATGGCCTCGGAGACCTCGGCGGCCTTACCAAGGCCATAGCCGACGGTGCCCTTGCCGTCGCCAACGACGACGAGCGCGGAGAATTTCATGATACGGCCGCCCTTGACGGTCTTCGCGACGCGGTTCAGGGAGACAACCTTCTCGATATACTCCGAGTTGGTCTCAGAATTGTTGCGGTTGTTGTTGTAAGCCATAATGATTTCCTCCTCCCCTTAAAACTCGAGGCCGCCCTCACGGGCGCCATCGGCGAGCTCAGCGACGCGGCCGTGGTAGACATAGCCGCCGCGGTCAAAGACCACAGCCGAGATGCCCTTGGCCTTGGCGCGCTCGGCCAGCAGCTTGCCGACCTCGCGGGCGGCTTCCTTGTTGCCGCCGTAGCCGCTGATCTCTTTGTCGAGGGAGGACGCGGAAGCCAGCGTGACGCCGGCGACGTCGTCGATGATCTGGGCGTAGATGTTCGCATTGCTGCGGAACACGTTCAGACGGGGTCTCTCGGGCGTGCCGGAGACCTTGCCGCGAACGCGGACATGGCGCTTCAGGCGCTTTGCATTGGTATCAATCTTCTTAATCATTTACGGCACACCTCCTTACTTACCAGTCTTGCCGACCTTGCGGATGATGACCTCGTCCGCATACTTGATGCCCTTGCCCTTATACGGCTCGGGCGGGCGCTTGCCGCGGACTTCCGCCGCGAACTGGCCGACGAGCTGCTTGTCAACACCGCTGATGGTGATGTGGTTGGCATCGGGAACGTCGATCGTGATGCCCGGGATCTCATCGACCGTGACGGGATGAGAAAAGCCGATGTTCAGCACGAGCTGCGTACCGGTCTTCTGAGCACGGTAGCCGACGCCGTTGACCTCGAGGTTCTTCTTGAAGCCCTCGGTGACGCCGAGGACCATGTTGTGCAGCAGCGTGCGGGTCAGGCCGTGCAGGCTGCGGTTTTCTTTCTCATCGTTCGGACGGGAGACGAGAACCTCGTTGCCCTCGACCTTGATGATCATGTTGTGATGGAACTTCTGCTCCAGGGTACCCTTCGGGCCCTTCACCGTGACGACATTGCCGTCGGCGACCGTCACTTCAACGCCGGCCGGCAAGGTGATGGGCATTTTACCGATTCTAGACATCGTAATGCTCCTCCTTTACCAGACAAACGCGAGGACTTCTCCGCCGACATGCGCTTGCCGCGCCTTCTTGTCGGTCATGACGCCCTTGGATGTGGAAATGATCGCGATACCGAGACCGCGCAGGACCTGCGGCAGCTCCTCGGCGCCGGCGTAAACGCGAAGGCCGGGCTTGGAAACGCGGCGAAGGCCGGTGATGACCTTCTCTTTGCTGGGCAGATACTTCAGGGTGATGCGGATGATACCCTGGGTGTCGCCCTCAACGACCTCATAGGACTTGATGTAGCCCTCTTCGAGCAGGATCTGCGCAATGGCCTTCTTCAGCTTGGAAGCGGGCACATCGACAGTCGCATGCTTGGCGGAATTCGCGTTGCGGATGCGGGTGAGCATATCCGCAATGGGATCGGTGATCTGCATGGATTGTTGACCTCCTTATAAAGGTTACGGGTTTGACCCGTTCAGGCGATGGGGTATCCGCCGAATGCGGGCGGCCTGCGCCGCCCCATCTTCGACAGACTTCCATCACCGGTTTCACAGAAAAATTACCAGCTGGCCTTCTTCACGCCCGGGATCTGACCCTTGTAGGCCAGCTCGCGGAAGCAGATACGGCAGATGCCGTAATCACGCAGATACGCGTGCGGACGACCGCAGATCTTGCAGCGGTTATAGCGGCGGGAAGAGAACTTCGCCGGCTTCTGCTGCTTCAGGATCATTGCCTTTTTTGCCATTGTCTAATCCTCCAATCAAGCGTAGAAAGGAGCGCCGAGCATGGTCAGCAACTCTTTTGCTTCTTCGTCGGTCGTCGCGCTGGTGCAGATGCAGATATCCATACCACGGATGGCGTCGACCTTATCGTACTCGATCTCGGGGAAGATCAGCTGCTCCTTCAGGCCGAAGGCGTAGTTGCCGCGGCCGTCGAAGGAGTTCGGGTTGATGCCGCGGAAGTCGCGGACACGCGGCAGCGCCACGTTGAACAGACGATCGAGGAATTCCCACATTCTCGCGCCGCGCAGCGTGACCTTCGCGCCGACGACCTGGCCCTCACGGACCTTGAAGTTCGCGACGGACTTGCGCGCAAGCGTCGGGACGGCCTTCTGGCCGGTGATGATGCCGAGATCGCGGATGATGGACTCAACGATCTTCGCGTTGTCCTTCGCCTCGCCGCAGCCGCAGTTGACAATGATCTTGTCGAGCTTCGGGATCTGCATCACGCTCTTGTAGGAAAACTTCTGCATCAGAGCAGGAGCGATCTCTTGCTCGTACTTTACTTTCAGTCTCGGTGCCATAAGTTAACGCTCCCCTCCTTAAATAGTCTCGCCGCACTTCTTGCAGACGCGGCTCTTGGTGCCGTCGGCCAGGATCTTGTGGCCGACGCGGGTCTGCTTGCCGCACTTCGGGCAGACAAGCTGGACCTTGCTGACGTAGATCGGGGTCTCGCGGCGGATGATGCCGCCTTCCTCGCCCTGACGGCGGGGCTTGATGTGATGGGCACACATGTTGACGCCCTCGACGATCAGCTTGCCCTCGGCCGGCATGGCCGTGAGGACCTTGCCCTTCTTGCCCTTGTCCTTACCGGACAGGACGCAGACGGTGTCGTTCTTCTTGATGTTCATTCCAGGTACCCTCCTCAAACCACTTCGGGCGCCAGGGAGACGATCTTCATGAAGTCATGATCGCGCAGCTCTCTGGCCACAGGCCCAAAAATACGGGTGCCTCTCGGGTTCTTGTCGTCCTTGATGAGGACGGCGGCGTTGTCGTCGAAGCGGACGTACGAGCCGTCGTTGCGGCGGACGCCCTTCGAGGTGCGGACGATGACCGCCTTGACGACCTCACCCTTCTTCACCGTGCCGCCGGGCGCAGCCTTGCGGACGGACGCGACGATGACATCGCCGATGTTGCCGTACTTGCGCTTCGAGCCGCCCAGAACACGGATGCACTTGATTTCCTTGGCGCCAGTGTTGTCGGCAACCTTAAGATAGCTTTCTTCCTGGATCATGGATTGCCAACCTCCTTACTCAGCCTTCTTCAGAATTTCAACGAGTCTCCATCTCTTGTCCTTCGACAGCGGACGGCATTCCATGACTCGCACCGTATCGCCGATGTTGCACTCGTTGTTCTCGTCGTGCGCCTTCAGCTTATACGTTCTCTTGATGATCTTTTTATACAGCTTGTGCTGCACGCTATCCTCGATAGCGACCACGATGGTCTTGTCCATCTTGTTGGAGACGACCTGACCAACCCTGGTTTTGCGGAAAGCTCTTTCAATACTCACTTGCGCTTACCTCCTCAGGCCTCAGGCCGAATTTCCTTTTCCCGTAAGATTGTTTTGACTCGGGCGATATCTCTCTTGACCGTCTGGATCTTGATCGGGTTGTCCAGCTGGTTCGTCGCGTGCTGCATGCGAAGCATGAACAGGTCCTTCTTGAGCTCAAGCAGCTTGGCCTCCAGCTCCGCGGTGGTCATTTCACGAATTTCTGCTGCCTTCATCATTCATCACCACCATTTCCGGTTTCTGCGTCCTCCCGGGCGACAAACTTGCACTTGATGGGCAGCTTGTGCATGGCAAGACGGAGCGCCTCGCGGGCGGTCTCTTCACTGACCTCGCCGATCTCGAACATGACCTTGCCGGTCTTGACGACGGCGACCCAGTACTCAGGGGCGCCTTTACCGGAACCCATACGAGTACCGAGCGCCTTTTTCGTAACAGGCTTATCGGGGAAGATCTTGATCCAGACCTTGCCGCCACGCTTGGTGTAACGGGTCATGGCGACACGGGCCGCCTCGATCTGGTTGCTGGTGATCCAGCCGGGCTCAAGCGCCTGCAGGCCATACTGGCCGTAGGCGACCTTGTTGCCGCGGGAGGCCTCGCCGGTCATGCGGCCGCGATGCACTCTGCGGTATTTGACTCTCTTGGGCATCAACATCAGCGGTTACCTCCCTCTCTGTTGCTGTTGCCGCCGGCGTAGCCGCGATCGCTGCTGTAGCTGCGGCCGCCGCCTGCGTTGTTGTTGTTATAGCCGCGATTGCCGCCGTTGTAGCCGCCCTGGCGCGGGCCGCGGTCATTGCGGCGGCCGCCGCCGCGGCGATCGTTGCGGTCACGGCGCTGCTTCGGCGCAGCCGGCTCCGGGTTGGAGGCGCGCAGCGTGGTGTTGAGGACCTCGCCCTTGTAGATCCAGACCTTGACGCCGATGCGGCCGTAGGTCGTGGCGGCCTCCGTGAAGCCGTAGTCGATGTCGGCACGGATGGTCTGCAGCGGGATGGTGCCCTCGTGGTAGGTCTCCTTGCGGGCGATCTCGGCGCCGCCGAGACGGCCGGAGCAGCAGACCTTGATGCCCTTGGCGCCCAGGTGGGTCGCCTGCTGCATGGCCTTCTTCATCGCGCGGCGGAAGCCGATGCGCTTCTCGAGCTGCTGGGCGATGTTCTCGGCGACGAGCTGAGCATTCATGTCGGGGCTGCGGATCTCAACGATGTTGAGGGCGACCGGCTGGCCGATCATCTTCTCGAGCTTGACGCGGAGCTTCTCGATCTCCGCGCCGCCCTTGCCGATGACGACGCCCGGACGGGAGCAGTGGATGTTGATGCGGACCTTTGCGTTCGTCCGCTCGATTTCGATCTTGGCGATGCCGGCGGAGTAAAGGGTGCTCTTGAGATACTTGCGGAGGTTGTAGTCCTCGACGATCAGATCACCGACTTTATCGTTTCTGGCATACCAGCGGGAATCCCAGTCTTTGATGACGCCCACGCGCAAACCGTGGGGATTAACTTTCTGTCCCATGTGCTGCCTCCTTACGCTTTCTCGCTCACGGCGATGGAGATGTGAGTCGTTCTCTTGTTGATCCGGTAGGCACGGCCGTGCGCCCGCGGCATATAGCGCTTGAGGATGGGGCCCGGGTTGGCGTAAGCGCCGGAGACATAGAGCGAATCGGTGTTCATCGCGTGGTTGTTTTCCGCGTTTGCGATGGCGCTGCGCAGCAGCTTGAGCACGGGCTCGGAAGCCGCCTTCGGCGTCTGCATGAGGATCGCAGCTGCGGTATTGACGTCCTTACCGCGGATGAGGTCGAGCACGACCTGCACCTTACGCGGGGAGATCCGGACATAATTCACATGTGCTTTCGCTTCCATTTCAGATCCTCCTTACTTCGTGTTGGAGGTCTTGCTGCCGGAGTGACCTCTGAACGTTCTGGTCGGGGCGAACTCGCCCAGCTTGTGGCCGACCATGTCCTCGGTGATATAGACCGGAACATGCTTCCGGCCGTCGTGCACCGCGATGGTGTGGCCGACAAAGGAGGGGAAAATCGTGGAAGCGCGGGACCAGGTCTTGAGAACTTTCTTCTCGTTGGCGGCGTTCAGCTCGTCGACCCTCTTGAGGAGTTCCGGCGCGGCGAACGGGCCTTTCTTGATGCTTCTGCTCATTTCATTTCCTCCTTACTTCGAATTTCTGTGCTTGACGATGAACTTCTCGGTGCGGTTCTTCGTCTTGCGGGTCTTCAGGCCCATAGCCGGCTTGCCCCACGGGGTGACCGGGCCCGGACGGCCGACCGGGCTCTTGCCCTCGCCGCCGCCGTGCGGATGGTCATTCGGGTTCATGACGGAGCCGCGGACCGTCGGGCGGATGCCCATGTGACGCTTGCGGCCGGCCTTGCCGAGGTGGACGTTCTCATAGTCGATGTTGCCGACCTGGCCGATGCAGGCGCGGCAGTTCATGCGAACGTAGCGGACCTCGCCGGAGGGGAGGCGGACCTGCGCCATCTCGCCGTCCTTGGCCATCAGCTGAGCAGCCGTGCCGGCGGAACGGACGAGCTGGGCGCCGCGGCCCGGGTTGAGCTCGATGTTGTGGATGATGGTACCGGTCGGGATGTTCGCGATCGGCAGGCAGTTGCCCGGCTTGATGTCGGCAGCGGCCGAGGAGACGACCTTGTCGCCGGCCTTCAGGCCGACAGGCGCGAGGATGTAGCTGAGCGTGCCGTCCTCATACTGGATGAGCGCGATGAACGCGCTGCGGTTCGGATCGTACTCCAGGCGCTGGACCGTCGCGGTCATGTCGACCTTGTCACGCTTGAAGTCGATGACGCGGTACTTGCGCTTGTTGCCGCCGCCGCGATGGCGGACGGTGATGTGGCCGTAGTTGTTGCGGCCGGAGTTTTTCTTGAGCGGCTCGAGCAGGCTGCGCTCGGGCTTGGCCTTTTTATCTACGCCATCGAAGCCGGAAACGGTCATGTTTCTGCGCGAAGGCGTATAAGGTCTAAAAGATTTAATCGCCATTTTGCGTTACTCCTTCTCTTCCTATGATCAGACCATGCCTTCGAAGAATTCGATGGTCTTGGAGTCGGCCGTCAGCTTGACCATGGCCTTTTTCCAGTTGGCGCGGCGGCCCTCCGGATAGCGGCCGGTGCGCTTCTTCTTGCCGTCCATGCGGATGGTGTTGACCTTCTCCACACTGACGCCGAAGATCTCTTCGATCGCCTTTTTGATCTCGGTCTTGTTGGCGGAGACGGCGACCTCGAAGACGTACTTCTTATCGGCGGTAGCCTCCATCGACTGTTCGGTGATGATCGGCTTGCGGATGATATCGTAAGCGGAAGTCATTATGCGAACACCTCCTCAATCGTGGCGAGCGCAGCCTGATCGACGACGAGCTTCTCGGCCTTGAGAATGTCGTAGACGTTGATCAGATTCGCAAAAGTGACGTTCACACCCGGGATGTTGCGGGCGGACTTGTAGACGTTCTGGTCATTGACCGCGGTGACGACCAGCGACTTGCCGTCGCAGCCGACAGCCGTGAGGAAGCTCTGGAACGTCTTGGTCTTGATGGAGTCCATCTTGATGGCGTCGATGACGACGATGTCGCCGGAGGCGGCCTTTGCGCTCAGGACGCTCTTGAGAGCCAGACGGCGGACCTTCTTGTTGAGGGTGTAGCCGTAGTCGCGGGGCTTCGGGGCAAAGACGATGCCGCCGTGCGTCCACTGCGGGGCGCGGGTGCTGCCCTGACGGGCGCGGCCGGTGCCCTTCTGGCGGTACGGCTTGATGCCGCCGCCGGAGACCTCGGCGCGGGTGAGGGCGCTCTGCGTGCCCTGACGGCAGTTGGCCAGATGGTTCTTGACGACGTCATGGACGACGGACTCGTTCGGCTCGATGCCGAAAATGGCCTCGGAAAGCTCGACCTCGCCGACCTGCTTTCCTGCCATATCCAGTACAGTAGCTTTAGGCATGATTCAAACTCTCCTTTCCTTAGCGGTTTCTCGCGGAAGCCTTCTGCGGGTTCATACGGGCGGAAGCCTTCTGCGGGTTCGTGCTGGTGCCGGCCTCGCCCTTCTTCTCGATCTGGGTCTTGACCGTGCTCTTGAGGTAGACGATGCCGCCCTTCGGGCCGGGGATGGCGCCGCGGACGACGATCATGTTCAGCTCGGAGTCGACCTTGACGACATCGAGGTTCTGAACGGTGACCTGGTCGACGCCCATGTGACCGGCGCCGATGTGGCCCTTGAAGATGCGGCTCGGCGTGGAGCTCGAGCCCATGGAGCCGGCGTGACGGTGGACAGGGCCGCCGCCGTGGCTCGTCGGGGTGCGCTGCGCATGGAAGCGGCGGATGGCGCCCTGATAGCCGTGGCCCTTGGAGGTGCCGGTGACGTCGATCTTGTCGCCGGCGGCGAAGACGTCAGCCTTGACCTCGTCGCCGACGTTCATGTCGGCAGCGCCGTCGAGGCGGAACTCCTTCAGGTATTTCTTGAGGGCGACGTTCGCCTTCTTGAGATGGCCGGCTTCCGGCTTGCTGAGCTTCGACTCCTTGACGTCGCCGTAGCCGAGCTGGACGGCGCTGTAGCCTTCCTTCTCCACGGTCTTCTTCTGCGTGACCACGCACGGACCGGCTTCAATGACCGTGACCGGGATGATCTTGCCGCTCTCATCGAAGATCTGGGTCATGCCCACTTTTTTGCCGATGATTGCTTTCTGCATGGTTTTGTATTTCCTCCTTCAAGGTTATTGGTCGGGAAACATGCCGTGTTGGGTTCGGTATTGGTTTGCCGACATGACCCGCCTGCCTCGCAAGACGGCAGGCAAAGGGTACTGACAATAAATAATGTGGATTACAGCTTGATCTCGATCTCGACACCGGCCGGGAGATCCAGGCTCATCAGGGACTCGACCGTCTTCTGGTTCGGGCCCAGGATGTCGATGAGGCGCTTGTGGGTGCGGCGCTCAAACTGCTCGCGGCTGTCCTTGTACTTGTGGACGGCGCGCAGGATGGTGACGACCTCTTTCTTGGTCGGCAGCGGGATGGGGCCGGAGACGGACGCGCCGTTGCGCTTGGCGGTCTCGACGATCTTCTCGGCCGCGGCGTCGATCAGCTGATGATCGTAAGCCTTCAGACGGATGCGGATCATTTCTTTCTGTGCCATTGTGATTTGTTTCCTCCTTGAAACGTACTCAGTGTTGTCTGGGTACGGTGAGAACTCTTATACGCTTTGCCGTGCGTATCATTCCGGGGCAATGAAAAACGGCCAGCAAATCATGCCGGCCGGCTCCGTCCGCAGCGATATACGCTAGCGTGCAAGAGGTCTCAGCCGCCCGATGACCGGACATACTCCCCGGAAGTTACCGGCTTTCGCCGCAATCTCCCGGTTCATCGCATAGTGCGTGCGTCGCTTTCGACACGCGCTCGATTATAATACAACAAGAACCCCCTTGCTGTCAAGGGGGTTCTTGATCTTTTTCCATAAAAATCGGGGCCGATTTTCAGCACTTTCGGAGAATTTCCATTCCCCGCGCGTTTCGCCGCTTTTCAGTACGCGACGCCCCAGTAGATCATCTTTTTCGCGGGCTTGCCGCAGATTGCGCACGTGTCGCCGAGGTGCTCCTGATGCAGCGGGATGCAGCGCGAGCTCATGCCCGCCTCGTCCTTCATGCGCATCTCGCACTCGAGCTCGCCGCACCACATCGTCTTGATGAAGCCGCCCTTCTCCTCCTGGATGGCCTTGGCCTCCTCGAGGGAGTGCGCCTCGAACGTGTGCTCGTCGAGATTTTTCTTCGCCTTGTCAAAGAGCGCCTTCTGCTCGGTCTCAAGCAGCTCCGCGGCCACGGTCTCGAGCTCGCCCAGCTTGACGAACGTCTTTTCGCGGTTGTCGCGGCGGACGAGGACGCACTGGCCGTTTTCGATGTCCTTCGGGCCGAGCTCCAGGCGCAGCGGGACGCCCTTCATCTCGTACTCGGCGAACTTCCAGCCGGGCGACTGCTCGGACTCGTCGATCTTCACGCGGATGCCGGCCTTCTTCAGGCGGTCGGCCACCTCGCGCGCCTTGTCCAGGACGCCCTCTTTGTGCATGGCGACCGGGATGACGACGATCTGCACCGGCGCGATGTGCGGCGGCAGGACGAGGCCGTTGTTGTCGCCGTGCGTCATGATGAGGCCGCCGATCGTGCGCGTGGACAGGCCCCAGCTCGTCTCGTGCGGCGTGCGCTGCTGGTTGTCCTTGTCGGCAAACGAGATGCCGAACGCCTTGGCAAAGCCGTCGCCGAAATAGTGGCTCGTGCCGGACTGGAGCGCCTTGTGGTCGTGCATCATGCACTCGACGGTGTACGTGCGCTCGGCGCCGGCGAATTTTTCCTTGTCGGTCTTGTTGCCGCGGATGACCGGCATGGCCAGCAGGTTCTCCAGGCAGTCGGCGTAGACCTCGAGCATCTGCTCGGTCTCCTCGATGGCCTCCTCGGCCGTTGCGTGGAGCGTGTGGCCCTCCTGCCAGAGGAATTCGCGGCCGCGCAGGAACGGGCGCGTCGTCTTTTCCCAGCGCAGGACGGAGCACCACTGGTTGTACTTCAGCGGCAGGTCGCGCCAGGAGTGGACGATGTGGCTCCAGTGGTCGCAGAAGAGCGTCTCGCTCGTCGGGCGGATGCAAAGCCGCTCGGGCAGCTCCTCGCTGCCGCCGATCGTGACCCACGCGCACTCGGGCGCAAAGCCCTCGACGTGGTCTTTTTCCTTCTGCAGGAGCGACTCCGGGATGAGCATCGGCATGGACACGTTGTCATGGCCGAGCTCCTTGAAGCGGCGGTCGAGATAGTTCTGGATGCCCTCCCAGATGGCGTAGCCATACGGCCGCAGGATGAACATGCCCTTGATGCCCGAATAATCCACCAGCTCTGCCTTGATGCACACGTCGGTGAACCACTGCGCAAAATCGACCTCCATGTCGGTGATCTGTTCGACTTTTTTCTCTTTCGCCATAAGGCGCCTCCCTCTCGTCCGGACCGCGCCGGATGGTATCTTCAGTAACTTATATTGTAGCACACCTGTCAAGGCTCCGCATAGGATGCTGCATGAGAAAGGAGCGATCTTGCCATGAGCAGTCTGCGATTATACGTCAAGCCCGCGCCCGGCGAGCGGGTGGAGACCGAGCTGACCCTCCCGCCCGAGGACGATTCGTGCATCCTCGGCACCGTAAAGAGCCCGTCGGGCGATCCCGCGGGCGGCTGCGCCGTGCTGCTGTTCCCGGAGGACGGCGGCGAGCCGCTCGCGCAGGCGTTCACCGACGCGCAGGGCCGGTTCTGCTTCGGCCCCATTCCGGGCGACCGGCTGTACATTATAAATATATACCGCGACAGCGCGCGCATCCGCACGCTGGAGATCGGCGTCTGACAGGAGGGCTTGCCTTGCCGGAATACCGCATCACGCTCGACAGCCAGACCGGCGCGTTCTACGAGCGCGTCGCCGCGCAGGCGGAAAAGCCGACGGAGCAGGTGCTCTCCGACGCGCTGTTCCGCCTCGCCGGCGAGCTGGCGCTGCAGGCGCTCCACCGCGCCGGCGCAAAATAGAGCCGGCCGGGCCCGCATGGGGTCCGGCCGGCCGGCTTTTTACAGGTCCGTCTCTTCCGGGACAATAATGGCCGCAATGATGTACGCAAGCACGCCGCTGCCGCCAAGCGCGCAGAACAGCACCCAGCCCAGCCGCACGAGCGTGGCGTCCAGACCGAAATACTCCGCGATCCCGCCGCACACACCGGCCAGCATCCGATTGCTCGACGAGCGATAGAGCCGTTTATTCATAGTAGATCCCTCCACAGTTCCGGGCGGCGCGGCGCCGCTCCGCCCTTTTTTCCCATCATACTGCAAAACGCGCCGGATTGCCAGAAAAATTTCCGCTTTTCGCAGCGCTCTCTGGATATCGCTTCCGCTTTGTGATATGATTTTAGTTAATATTTTATTCTGTTTACAAAAGCGATCACAATAGGAGGGTTCCATATGAAAACGAACCGCGCGCATCCGCTTTCCGCTCTGCTCCTGTGCTGCCTGACCGTCCTTCTGCTGGCCGTTACGGCATCGGCCGCAAGCATCGTCTCCTCCGGCACCTGCGGCGCCGACGGTGACAACCTTACCTGGACGCTCAACAGCGACGGCCTGCTGACGATCCGCGGCAGCGGTGAAATGAGGGATTTCGATTGGCCCAACCGCAGTCCCTGGTACGAAAGCAGCGATGTCCTCACCATTGCGATCGAAGACGGCATTACAAGCGTCGGTAATTCCGCATTTGGCTACTGCCAGAAGCTCACGGCCGTTACGCTTCCGGACAGCGTAACAAAAGTTGGTGACAACGCGTTTGACTCCTGTTACAGTCTAGCCTCCATCAACCTCCCCAGCAGCATCACCACCATCGGCGAATACGCATTTCACGACTGCTCCAGCCTGGCTTCCATCGACCTCCCCTCAAGTCTGACCAGTATCAGCAGCGCAACATTCTACCGCTGCTCCCGCCTCACGGACATTGTGATCCCGGATGGTGTCACCAGCATCGGCAACTACGCGTTTTACGGTTGCTCAAATCTGGTGAACATCACGATCCCCGCCAGTATTGCGAGCATCGGAAACAGTGCATTTGCATATTCTGACAGTATGGAAAACGTCTACCTCTCTGACATAGCCGCATGGTGCCGCATCTCTTTCAAAAATGACGGCTCCACGCCTATGCTCCACGCTAAAAATGTATTTCTGAACGGGCAGAAAATCGTTTCCGTCACCGTCCCGGAGGGTGTTACTACTCTTCAGTACACCTTCTACGGTTTCCACGATTTAATTCGCGTTACGCTTCCCTCCACTCTAACGAGCATCGGCGATCAGGCGTTTTATAACTGCACGAGCCTGTCTAGCATCAGCATCCCGGAAGGCGTCACGCGCATCGGCTACTGCGCATTTTCTACCTGTATCAGCCTGACCTCCGCCACGCTTCCGGACAGTCTGACCGAGATTGGCGAGCAGGCATTTTATAGTTGCAGCAAACTGTCCGGCATCTCATTTCCGGCCGATCTGTCCTTCATCGGCAACAATGCGTTTGATTCCTGCCGAAGCCTAACCAGCATTGTCATTCCAGACGGCGTCACTGTCATCAGTAATGCCGCATTTTCCCGTTGCTCCAAACTGGCAGACATTACGCTGCCTGACGGAATTACCAGCATTGGCTCCTCCGCATTTTCCGCCTGCTCCAGTTTAACATACATCACATTGCCAAGTAGCCTGAGCAGTCTCGGGAATTCCGCTTTTGAGTCCTGCTATAATCTTACAGGCGTCACAATTCCGGACGGTGTAACTAGCATAGGCGTCCGTACCTTTTCATACTGCGATGCTTTGACGAGCGTCCACCTCCCGCGCAGCATCAACAGCATCGAATCCCGCGCATTTGCCGCCTGCACCAAGCTGACACAGGTCCACATCACCGACGTCGCCGCGTGGTGCGCCATCAGTTTTACTGACAACGCCTCCAACCCGCTCTATTATTCGGCCGACCTCTATCTGAACGGTGCGAAGCTCAGCGCATTGGAGATCCCTGCAAATGTGCAAGTCATTTCGCAGTACGCATTCATCAACGCCGCGTCCATCGAAGAAGTTGCGCTGCCGAAAGAGCTCGTCGGCGTCTCCGCCAATGCGTTTTCCGGCTGCAAGGGGATCAAACGGGTCTACTACGCCGGAAGCGAGAGCGAGTGGGGCGAGCTTGCCATCAGCAGCGGCAACGAGCCGCTGACCGGAGCCGAAATTTTCTACGACTCCACACTGGACAATTACTTCTGCCGCATCACCGTAGCCGTCAGCGACGGCGGCCGCCTTAGCGTCAGCACAAACGCCGCGCACGTCGGCGACATTGTTACCGTAACGGCCGCTCCCTACGCAGGCTACGAGCTGACCGCCATCTGCGTCGATGGCGAGGCCCTCGAGGGCGACAGCTTCGTCGTCTCCGGCAACCACACCGTTTCGGCCGTGTTCACGCTCATCCCCGTCACCGGCGGTACGCCGGATTACCGTCTGAGCGGCATCAGCGTCACCTCCGCCTCCGGTGACAAGTTGCAGGAGCTCGCAAAAGATACACTGCTCGTATCCATCTCCGTCGAACACACGCAGTCCGGTGAGGGCGCGACCGTCATGCTTGCGCAGTATGACGCCGCCGGGCGCTACCAGGGACTCGTCTGGCTCACAGTCGACGAGCTGCCGGTCGGCGCAAAGCTCACTGTGACGCTGCCCGTCGATAATCGCGACGGAAAGATCGCAAGCCTGAAAGCCTTTGTCGTCTCTTCGGTCCTCTCCCCCGCCCCAGTCGGAAACGCCGTTTCATTCGGTGATGTCTGACCAATAAAGCCAATAGCGCGGCTGCCCCGAGCGGAGCAGCCGCGCTTTTTTATTTCCCTTCAATGTCCACGATCACGAACTCCGAGCGGC
>CAVFYN010000026.1:947-4494 GCA_963626425.1 Bacteroidaceae bacterium | reverse complement strand
CCTCCGGCGTCATGCCTCGGCGCATGATCTCCTCGATTTCATCGCTGCGGCGCTTGGCTCCGTTGCAGAAGCTCTGTCCGCGCGCGGTCAGCATGAGCTTTTTCAGCCGCGCGTCCTGCGGCACGGGCTGGCGCGTCAGGTAACCCTCGCGCTCCATGACCTTCAGGATGCCCGTCGCCGTCGAGCGGCGGATGCGGAAGATCTTCTCCAGATCCTTCTGGAAAATGTCCTCGTCCCGATGGTCGTCCAGATAGCCCAGGATCATGACCTGCATGGACGTCATCCGCTCGCCGCCGGCCGTCTGCGGCGGCCCGCCGGCCAGACGGCGGAGCGTATTGTTCAGCCCGATGATCGCCAGCCCGACCTGCCGGGTAAGTGACTGCATGAAATTCACCTCTCACATTTAGCTTTCAAACTATTCGGTTTCGGACAGATTATACTCATTTTTCTTTCAAATGTCAAGCCGTTAAAAGAACGAAATCGAACAATTTTTATGCTTTGCATTTGGGCAAAAAAGCCCAGCGGACGCGCGCGGCGTCCGCTGGCTGAAATTCTCTTTTATTCCTTGATAAGATCGGCGTATTCGATCGGCACGACGCGCGCCAGATCGTCCGGGGCCAGCTCGATCTGATGGCCGATGCGCCCGGCGCTGAAGACGATGGTGTCGTAGAGCTGCGCCGTCTCGTCGACGGTCGTCGGGAACTGCTTTTTCATGCCGATGGGCGAGCAGCCGCCGTGGATGTAGCCCGTCAGGCCGAGCAGCTCCTTCGACTTGAGCATCTCGATGGCCTTCTCGCCGACGGCCTTGGCCGCCTTTTTGAGGTCGAGCTCCTCCTCGACCGGGATCATGAACACATAGTGTCCGCCGGTCTTGCCCGTCGTGACGAGCGTCTTGAACACCTGGCCGGGGTCCTGCCCGAGGATGCGGGCGACGTCCGCGCCCGTCAGGCTCGCGTCCGGCTCATACGTGTATTCGCGGCAGGAAAGGCCGAGACTTTCGACCTGGCGGATGACGTTCGTCTTTTCCTGCGCCTTGTTCTTTTTCGCGTCCATGGCTGCCTCCGTCAGATGCCGAGCGTCGACAGGCTGCTCTGGACGCTCACGCGCGCGGCGTTCGTCAGCGCGCTCGGCATGAGCTGGTCGATGTCGGCCTGCACGCGAAGCGTCTCGCCCGCGCGCATGGCCACTGTCACGGCCGCGGCGACGGACAGCTTGCCCGCCGGCTGGAAGCGCCCGGCGCTGTCGCCCTGCAGGATGCCGCGCTCGGCCATGGCCGCGATGGAGTCGGCCGCCCAGGCGCCGATGGCGTCGCGGTCGGTGAACTGGTCCAGCGCGTCCTCTTCGACCTGCGTCAGCGCGCCGCACAGGCTGTACGCCCGCGCTAAAATGACGGCCGCCTGCGCCCGCGTCAGCGTGCCCTCCGGGTGGAGCTCGCCGTCCGAGCCGCCGGAGAGGATGCCCATGGCATACGCCTGCGCGCAGTAGCTCTCGTCCGTGATGCCGTCCTCGTCGACGGGCAGCTCGCGCACGAGCGTCTGCTCGCCCGTCGCGGAGATGACGAGGTTCACGACCATCTCGCAGAACTGCTCGCGCGTCGCGGCCTCGGAGAAGCTGCCGTAGTGCGCGAAGATGCCGGCATCCTCGGCCGCGCGGATGGCGTCGGCCGCCCAGGAGCTTTCGATCTGCTGCTCGTGCAGCGTCGACACCTCGCCCGCGCCGGAGCGCAGCGTGTAGCAGTTGTACGCCGTCGTCGGGAACTCGATCTGGCGGTTGACGCCCGCCTGGCCGTTCCAGCGCCAGTTCTGCTCAATGAGCGTCACGACGCCGGTCTCGGCGTCGTAGGATTTCACGAGCGCCCAGTGGCTGTACCCCTTGCCGCGCATGGCAGCCGAGCCGTAGAGGATGTCGCCCGGCTGCGGCGTTTCGGTCTGCTCGAACCAGTAGCCGTCGTCGCCGACGATCTTCGGGCCGCCGTCGCCCGTGCGGACGGTCAGGCCGTAGACCTGCTCGTAGTAGCGGACGATGAACTCGCTGCAGTAGTACGTGCTGCCGTAGAGGTTATAGCGCGCCTCGACGCCGTTGAACGTATCGGCGACGAACTCGTCGCCCGTGATCTTTACATAAGTCACATCGAGCGTATTTTCCGCGGCCAGCGCCGTCAGACCCGCGGTCAGCACCGCGAGCGTGAGCACCATCGCCGCAAAACGCCGGATGAAAGTTCGCATTGTTGGGTCATCCCTTTCCTGCATCATGCGGCCTATTGTAACACTTTGTAACCATTGTGTCAAGTTCTACGTTTCCTTTGTTACCATTTGTTCACAACTTGATGACAGAGCAGAAATACGCCGTGACAATTGCGCCCAAGTGCGGTATACTATTTTGGAATTTACTTCTGCATTTATTTCTGGAGGAAAAACCATGCCGGATTGTTTTCATCCCGCTTTTTCTGTCGATCAGCTCGGCGCGATGAGCTCGCTCGGGCTCGCGCACGTCGGCGACGCGGTCTATGAGCTGCTCGTGCGCACGGACCTGTGCGCGCAGGGCCTCACGACGCCGGACAAGCTCCACCGCGAGACCGTCCGCCGCGTCAGCGCGCCGGCGCAGGCCGCGGCGCTCTCCCGGCTGCTCGATCACCTGACGGACGAGGAGCTGGCCATCTATAAGCGCGGCCGCAACGCGCACGTCCACGGCGTCCCGAAAAACGCCACGCGCGAGCAGTACAGCCGCGCCACGGGCCTCGAGGCGCTGTTCGGCGCGCTGTACCTTCTCGGCAGGACCGAGCGCATCGCCGCGCTCTACGCGCTCGCGCGCGAGGAGGAGCCCCATGCCGTTTGACGCCGTATTCCTGCACGCGCTGACGGGCGAGCTTACTTCTCGCGCCGTCGGCTCGAAGGTCGACAAGATCCAGATGCCCTCGCGCGACACCGTGCTTTTGCAGCTTCGCAGCCGCGAGGGTTCAAGCCGCCTGCTCATCGCCATCGGCGCGAGCCACTGCCGCATCCAGTTCACCGAAAGCGCGCCCGAGAACCCGGCCACGCCGCCGATGTTCTGCATGCTCCTGCGCAAGCACCTCGTCGGCGGGCGCATCGTATCCGTGACGCAGCCGCCGGCCGAGCGCATGGTCGACCTCGCGCTCGAGTGCACGGACGAGCTGGGCGAGCGCTCGGAAAAGCACCTCATCGCCGAGCTCATGGGCCGGAACTCCAACCTCATCCTCACCGGCCCGGACGGCCGCATCATTGACTGTCTGCGCCGCGTCGACTACGAAATGAGCGAAAAGCGCCAGGTCCTGCCCGGCCTTTTCTACCATCTTCCGCCCGCGCAGGAAAAGCTCGACCCGCTCACGGTGGACGAAGATGTGCTATCCCGCGCCCTGCCCGCGCCGGGCGAGCACAAAAAGGCCGACGCGTGGCTGCTTTCCGCGTTTTCCGGCCTGCCGCCGCTCATCTGCCGCGAGATCGCGTTCCGCTTCTCCGGCGAGGTCGACCCGGACATGGGGCTGTGGGACGAAGAACGGCGCCGGGCGTTCCTCGCGCACCTCAACGCG
>CAVFYN010000026.1:0-937 GCA_963626425.1 Bacteroidaceae bacterium | reverse complement strand
TCAACGCGTCGTTTGACCGTCTTCGCGCGGGCGATTTCACGCCGGAGCTGCTCCTTCGCGCGGGCGCGGCGTCCGATTTTACATACACGCCCATTTTGCAGTACGGAGACTTCATGGAGTGCCGCGCCTGCCCGAGCTTTTCCGCGCTGCTCGACGAATTCTACGCCTCGCGCGACCAGGCCGAGCGGATGCGCCAGAAGAGCCAGACGATGGTCAAGTCCATCACGAACCTGCGCGACCGCACGGCGCGCAAGCTCGCCAACCAGCAAAAAGAGCTCGCCGCGACACACGACCGCGACCGCCTGCGCCAGCTCGGCGACATCGTCACGGCCAACCTCCACCGCATCACGCGCGGCCAGACGCGCCTGACGGCCGAGGATTTCTACGACCCCGAAATGCGCGAGATCGACATCACCCTCTCCCCCACGCTCTCGCCGCAGCAGAACGCCGCGAAGTTCTATAAGGATTACACGCGCGCGAAAAACGCCGAAAAATACCTGACCGAGCAGCTCACGCGCGGCGAGGCGGAGCTTGACTACCTCACGAGCATTTTGGACGAGCTCGCCCGCGCCGAGTCCGACCGCGACCTCGCCGAGATCCGCGCCGAGCTCGTCTCCGGCGGCTACATCCGCGAGACGGGCGGGCGCAAAAAGATGAAGCTCCCGCCGTCGCAGCCGATGGTGTTCCGCTCGAGCGAGGGCTTTACGATCCGCGTCGGCCGCAACAACCGCCAGAACGACCAGCTCACGCTCAAATCCTCGCAGAAGAACGACCTCTGGCTGCACACGCAGAAGATCCACGGCAGCCACGTCATCGTCGAGTGCGAGGGGCAAACGCCCGGCGACCAGACCGTGACGGAGGCCGCCATGCTCGCCGCGTACTATTCCCAGGCGCGCGAGAGCCAGAACGTCCCCGTGGACTATACGCCGGTCCGCTT
>CAVFYN010000025.1:1848-18545 GCA_963626425.1 Bacteroidaceae bacterium | reverse complement strand
TCGGCTCGTCGAGAATGAGGATGTCCGCGCCGCGGTAGAGCATCTTGACGATCTCGACCGTCTGTTTTTCCGAGACGCTCATGTCATAGACCTTTTTGTTCGGGTCGATGCGGAAGCCGTACTGATCGGCCAGCGCCATGATCTTCTCCGTGACGGCCTTGAGATTGAGCCGCGTGCTGCCGGGCAGGCCGAGGACGATGTTCTCCGCGGCCGTGAACAGCTCGACGAGCTTGAAGTGCTGATGGATCATGCCGATGCCGAGGTCGAACGCGTCCTTCGGCGAGCGGATGGTCACGGTCTCGCCGTTCACGCGGATCTCACCCTCGTCCGGGAAGTAGATACCGGAGAGCATGTTCGTCAGCGTTGTTTTGCCGCTGCCGTTTTCGCCGAGCAGCGAGAGGATCTCGCCGCGGCGGATGTCGAGACTGACGTGATCGTTTGCCAGGACGGAGCCGAAGCGCTTGGTGATGCCCCGCATTTCGACTGCGTTGATCGTGCTTTCCATGGTTTCCCCCTCTTCTATTCTGAATAACCGGAAAAAGGGGGCCGCATTGCGACCCCCTTTTCGAAAAACGGGATTAGTAGACGACGTTGAGCTCCGTGATGCCGTCGATGCGGAAGGCGAACGACGGGGCGGAACCGATGGCGGACTCGGCATAGTAGGTGATGCCGTTCTCGGTCTTGATGTGCTCGACGCCGTAGTAGGAGTCGGCAAGGTCATCGGAGGCCGTGGTCGTGATGGTCTCGCCGTTCACGGTGAACTTCGAGGTGTCAAAGACCTGGATGCTGCCGTCGAGCAGGCCGTTGATGGCGTCGTTGGAGTTCTCAACGGCGGCGTTGTACTCCTCGGCGGAGCCGAAGGCGCCGCGGTTGATCGGCGTCAGGTAGACGGCGCCCTCCGGATAGCCGGCGGTCCAGTCGGTGTCGATCGTGCCGCCGGAGATGAGCGTCGCGGCAGCGTAGGTGTAGTAAACGCCCCAGTTGAGCGTCGCGGAGACGAGGGCGCGGGTCGGCGCGGCCTCGATCATGGAGATGTTGTAGCCGACGCAGTAGACGCCGCGCTCTTCGCAGGCGCTCGGCGCGCCGGTCGTGTCGGCGTGCTGGCAGATCATGACGCAGTTCTGCTCGTCGATGAGGGAGATGGCCGCGTCATACTCGAGCGACTCGCTGCCCCAGGAGCCGGTGTAGGTGACGTTCATCTGAACGGGGTAGTCGCCCACGATGCTCTTCAGGCCGAGATAGAAGGCGGTGTAGCCCGAGACGACCTCGGCGTAGGAGTACGCGCCGACGTAGCCGATCGGGATCTCCTTCGTGCCGTCGACCTCGCCGGACTCGATCATCTGCAGGAGCTTCGTGCCGGCAACGACGCCGGAGACATAGCGGGACTGGAAGACATCAACAAAGAAGTTGTGCATGTTGGGGAGGTTGCTCTGCGCAGCCTGGTAACCGGTGGCGTGCAGGAACTCGACGTCCGGGAACTCGTTGGCGGCCTGGATGAGGTAATCTTCAAAGCCGAAGCTGCAGCCGATGACGGCCGTGCAGCCCGCCTCGACGAGCTCGACGGCGGCCTCGTAGCAGCCCTCGTCCTCGGAGACGTTCCACTTGACGATGACCTGGCTGTCATAGTCGACGCCAAGCTGCTCGCACATGGTCTTGATGCCGATGACGTGCGCCTCGGTGTAACCCTCGGACTCGTCGCCGATCATGATGAAGCCGAGCTTGATCTGGCTGACATCCTTGCCCTCGACCAGTTTGCGGTAGGGCTCATAGATGCTGTCATCGTAGGTGTACTGTTCGACGAGCGTCTCGTCGGAAGCGGCATTGTCGCCGTCCGTGGAAGCGCCGTCGTTGGTGCTGGCCGTGTCGCCGGTGTTGTCCGTCGTCGCGGCGTTGTCGCCGTTGCCGGTCTCGGCCGTGTCCTTGTCCGCGCCGCCGCAGGCAGCGAGGCTGAACACAAGAGCGAGCGCCAGCAGAAGAGCAAGCAGTTTCTTCATTCTCTTTTGTCCTCCTAAGAGTTTTTAATAGAATAGATACATATTACACAATGAATTTGCCGCCGACAATCGACAAAATATACAAATTGAATTTTGCACCCGAATTTAATTCGTGAAAAATGTCAGGCAGCGCGCAATTGCCCGAAAATACACGGATTTTGTACCCGTGAACCGATTTAACTTGCCCTGTCCGGACGCCGGTGATATAATGCCCGTATGGAAAAGAGAATCAATTACTACATCAACCGGCTCAACCCGCTCGTCTGGCTCTCGGCGGCGCTTATGATCGGATCGGCAGTGGCCCGCATCCTCGCGTACCGGCTCTACGGAATGCCCAACGGCGCGATGTATGCGACCCAAATCCCCATGACGGTCCTTTCGATTGTGCTCTTTGTGCTGATCGTGTTTGTCGACGGGCCCACGCGCGTGTATCGGGTGTCCATCCCGGTCATCCTCGGGTGCATCTGCTTTGCGCACCGCGCGGTGGCGTTCACGCTGTGGCACCGGCTTTTGTGCTGGCTGCTGTACATCGTCATGGCCGTGTGCTTCACGCGCACGATCTCGGGCAAGCTGCGCTCAAAGATCTGGGCGGAGCTGCTGTTCCTGCTGCCGCTTTTATTTATGGTGTTCGTCGAGGACGCGCTGCTGTACCATTATAACTCTCTGGCGCAGTGGCTGCCGGAGCTTGCGTCGCTCGGCGCGCTCGGCGGCGTGCTGTTTCTGCTGCTCGCGCTGCGGCGGCGCGGGAACGACGGGAAGTACTATCCCACGTGGGGCGACCGGTCCGACGGGCGGCGGCTCCGCACGCTCGATCCCATGAGTATGGTCTCGCCATACATCATGGTCAATCGCAGCGGCTCGTCGAACCTGATCCGCGACAGCATCGAGATCACGGAGCTTGAGCGCTACATCCGCGCCAAGCGGCACGACGGCCGCCCGGGCTTCGGCGTGCAGCATGTGCTTTTGGCGGCCTATGTGCGCGCCGTGTCGCAGTATCCGGGCATCAACCGCTTTTTGTCGGGGCAGAAGGTCTACGCGCGCTACGGCATCGAGGTCTCCATGACCATCAAAAAGGAGATGCGCGTCAACGCGCCCGAGACGCTCATCGACCTGAACTTCGAACCGGACGCCACGGTCGACGAGGTGTACGAGCAGTTCAACAAGCTCGTCGAGGAGGTCAAAAACACGCCGCTCGACAGCACGTTCGACCGTGTGGCCGGCGTCGTCGCGTCCATCCCGAGCGTGTTTTTGAAGTTCACGATCTGGTTTTTGAAGCTGCTTGACTATTTTGGCCTGCTGCCGCCGTTCCTGCTCAAGGTCAGCCCGTTCCACGGGTCGATGTTCATTACGTCCATGGGCTCGCTCGGCATCCCGCCGATCTACCATCATCTCTACGACTTCGGCAACCTGCCCGTGTTCGTCGCGTTCGGCTCCAAGCGCCGCGTGAATGAGACGCAGCCGGACGGGACGGTCCTGCGGAAAAAGTACATCGACTTCACGGTCGTCACGGACGAGCGCATCTGCGACGGGTACTATTACGCCATGGCGCTCAAGTGCATGAAGCGCTGCATGCTCCACCCGGAGCAGCTCGACGTCCGGCCGGAGAAGGTCGTGCGCGATATTGACTGAGCAACATAAAAATAAGCGCGGCGGAATCATCCGCCGCGCTTATTTTGCGCATTTGACTTTCCGGCATTCAGCCGCTAAAATAGCTTCAAAAGGGGGAACTTACCATGCTGCTATCTACTGCGCCGCGCTGCCGCTATGAAAAGCCGCAGCTGCTTGAGGTCATCTGCCAGCTGCGCTTTCCGACGATCCTGTCCATCGGCGCAAACGAGCCGGCCGCGTTTCAGGACGCCATCCGCGGCGCGTTTCCGAAATACTCCGCGCTGACGGAGCGCCCAGCGCCGAAGATCGTCGGCGCCGGCACGGCCGCGCCGCAGCTCGAGCCGGCCAAGCCCATTACAAATTACAATTTCCTCTCGCTCGACGGGCGGTGGAAGCTCAACCTGACGCAGTCGTTCATTGCGCTCTCCACGACGGCCTACGGCGGCTGGGAGGAGTTCGCCGCGCGGCTTGATAAGCCGCTGGCGCAGTTTAGCGAGCTCTACAAGCCCGCCGCGTTCGAGCGCATCGGGCTGCGCTATGTCAACGCGTTCTCGCGCGAGGCGCTCGGCCTTGAAAATACGCCGTGGCGCGAGCTCATCGCGCCGGAATACTGCGGCGTGCTCGGATTTGACGAGGTGGACGAGGCGCGCGTGGGCAAGTGCGCGTCCGACATCGAGGTCGACGCGGGCGGCTGCCACCTGAAGCTGCACGCGGGGCCGGGCGTCATCCGCCGCGGCGGCAAGCCGGACGGGAAGCCGCGGTTCATCTTTGACGCAGACGTGTCCATGAGCGGCGAGATGCCCGTGAACCTCGCAGTCGGCGGGCTCAACACGCTGCACAACTGCGCCTGGGGCGCGTTCCGCGGCGCGGTCACGGACGACCTGCACGACGCCATGGGGCCGATCGACCTGTAAAACCCGCAAAAAAACACCGGTGAAGCAGCGCTTCACCGGTGTTTTTGCGTCATGAGAGATGGTAGAACTCTTTTTCAAACTTGTCCTGCTCCTCGCGCAGGATGACGTAGTACGGGTCGTCGATCGGCACGAGGTCGGAGATGAAGTTCCCGCCGGGCGCGAGCGTGTGGAACCAGCCCTGCATCTGCGCGCGGATCTCGTCCTCGGTCATGTCGAGCGCGCTCATCTGCTTGTCGAACACGGCAAGGCGCAGGATGATGTCCTTGCCGTAGTTGTCCTTGATGTACTGCAGGTCGTTGCACGTCTGAAGCGGCTGGAGGATGTCCATGCCGAGCCCGACAAAGTCGCCGACGAGCGGCGTGATGTAGCCGCACGAGTGCAGCTCGAACTTCATGCCGAGGCTGTGCACGTGGTCGACGAGCTCCTTCCAGTACGGCGGGAAGAATTCGCGCCACATCTCGGGCGAGATGAACGTCGCGCGCATGGTGCCGTAGTCGTCGTCGAAGATGAGGATGTCCGGGTGCAGATACTCCGCCACGCACGAGGCGACGGCTTTTTTATAGTCGCACATCGCGCGGAAGAACGCGTGGACGGTCTCGGGCTCCTCGTAGAACGCGCACAGCGCGTTTTCAAAGCCGATGAGGCAGTGCATCCGCTCGAAAAAGCCGACGAGCGAGCGGACGGTCAGCACCTGCTTTTCCGGGTCATAGTGCTTCAGCGCGCGCTCGGCGAAGCCGGCCCAGTCGTACTCGCGGACCTTTTCCGGCGTCGGGACGACGGTGGGGAAGTCCTCAAGCTCTTCAAGGCGCTGCGTGCCGGGCGTGATGGTCGCGCCGTCGAGCGCGCCGAGGCCGAACTCCGTCCACGAGCAGCCGAACCAGTCCGTGCCGATCTGCACGCCGCCGGGCTTGCCGAATTCGTGCTCGCCGGGCGTAAAGACGAAGTACGTGTCCTCGGGCTGGACGAGGCGGCTGGGCTGCTCGTGCGCGAGAATTTTCAGATAATCCGATTTTGCCATTTGTATTCTCCTTCTTTATATCAGCATATCAGCTCTTAACAGAGTCCGGATAGCGGCGGAGCACGACGCGCAGGATGCGCGCGGCCGCGCGGCGAAGATCAATGCGCGTGGGGGTGGCCGAGACGCGGGACAGGCCGCGGCTGACGGCGGGCTTGCCGGATTCCACGGCGGCGTAGAGCGCCTGGACCTCGGCCTCGCCGCCCGGCTGGATCATGTCGTTGCCGACGCACACGCTGATGGCGGGCGAGGACATGCCGCCGCCCCAGTCGGTCATGATGAGCCCGTCAAAGCCCCACTCGCAGCGCGCGAGCAGCGTGCAAAGACCGAAATTGTCGGCCGCGGGCGTGCCGTTGATGTCGTTGTAGCTCGTCATGATGGCCCACGGATGGGCGAGCTTCACGGCCAGCTCAAACCCGCGCAGGTACAGCTCGCGCAGCGTCTGCTCGTCGGCGACGGAGTTGGACAGCTCGCGAAGATCCTCCTGGGAGTTGGCGGCAAAGTGCTTGACCGTGACGCCGACGCCGCACGACTGCACGCCGCGCGTGACGGCAACGGCCATGAGGCCGGTCATGAGCGGATCCTCGGAGTAGTATTCAAAATTGCGGCCGCAGAGCGGGTTGCGGTGCAGATTCATGCCGGGCGCGAGCCACAGGTCAACATCGAGCGCGCGCATCTCCTCGCCGACGGAGCGGCCGACGGCGTAGGCCAGCTCCGTGTCCCACGACGAGGCGAGCAGCGTGCCGACGGGGTAGGCCGTGCAGTTCTGCTGGAGCTCCTCATTTCCATTGTCGTCCTTCACGGACTGCGTCAGGCGCAGTCCCGCGGGGCCGTCGGCCAGAACGAGCGGCGGGATGCCGTATTTCTCGTAAAATTCATGCGTCTGCCCGGCCGAGCCCGCGACGCGAAGCGAGATGCTGCCGACGTTGAACGCCATGTCGCCGACCGGGCCCATGCCCATGCCGCAGCAGAGCGCCGCGAGCTCCTCGGTCGTCATGCGGGCGGTCAGATCGTCGAGAGTGCAGCGGCCGGCGCGCACGTCGCCCAGCGTCCACGCTCCTTCCGCGCCGATCTCGGGCGTGTCGGGCTCGTCGTAGACGAGCGTTTCTGTTTTGAACGCCGCCGGGTCGACGGGAATGGCCGCGCCGGCGGCCGCTTTGGGCGCAAATTCCGGCGTCTCGGGCGAAAGGCGGCCCTGCCAGCCGTCGAAGAGGTTCTGGCCGCGGCGGACGGTCACGGCCTCCGGCAGCTCAAGCGCGCCCGCGGGCGCGGTGTCGCGCGAGTGCGCGCCGACAAAGATCGTATACCGGCCGGGCTCGAGCACCCACGCGGCGCGTTCCATGTCGTAGCTGGCAAGCTCCGCCAGGTCGAACGAGATGTCGACCTCCGCCGTCTCGCCCGGAGCGAGCGGGGCGGTCTTGGCAAAGCCCGCGAGGACCTGCGGCGCTTTTTTGAGCGCGCCCTGCGGCTGCGCCGCGTAAACCTGCACGACGGCGCGGCCGGTGAAGCGGTCGCCCGTGTTTTTCACGCTCGCGCGCACGCAGACGCCCGTGCCATCGAGCGTAAGCGCGCCGGGCACGATGGAAAACGTCGTGTAGCTCAGGCCGAAGCCGAACGGATAGGCCACGGCGCGGTCATATGCGTCATAGCCGCGGTAGCCCATGAAAATGCCTTCATTATAATGGATCTCCGCCTGCTCGGCCGTGCCGCCGCCGTAGGGGAAGGCGGGAAGCTCGAGCATATTTCCGTTCCGGCGCGCCGTGCCGAAGTCCTGCGCGGGGCAGTCGTCGTATGAAAGCGGCCACGTGTCCGTCAGATGGCCGGACGGGACGGCCGCGCCGGTCAGGATGTCGGCGATCGCGTTTCCGGCCTCCTGGCCGGGCAGGGACGTGTAAAGGATGGCGCCGACGCGCGGGTCGACCTCCGAAAGGTCCGTCACGCCGCACACGTTGAGCAGCAGCACGACACGCTTGCCGGAAAACGCGTCGCAGACCGCGCGGATCTCGTCGACCTCGGCCTGCTGGAGCAGATAGTCGCCGCGCGCGACCTTCCGGTCGCCGCCCTCGCCCGCGACGCGGGAGATGACGACGACGGCCGCGTCCGCGTGCGCCGCGGCGTCGGCGGCGAGCTCGGCGCCGAGCGGCATCTCCGGGCTCGACGGGTCGGCGATCTGCGGGAACTGCTTGACCGGCTGCGGGTGCGCGCGGTCGTATGCTTCATAAACCTCCGCGAGCGGCTCATAGACGGACAGCGCTTCGCACGCGCGAAGGCCGTCCAAAATGCTGATGTTCGTCACGTTGTTCACTTCGCCGGAGCCCGTGCCGCCCTTGACCGTCCGGATCTGGCCGAGGCCGAACACGGCGACAGCGCACCGCTCCAGCGGCAGCGTGCCGCCCTCGTTTTTGAGCAGCACCATACACTGCGCGGCTGCCGCGCGGACAAATTTTTTTCGCTCGTTGCCCTTGATGACCATGACTGCACCGCCTTAAAATTCAGGATAGCTCCAGTATAAACGACAATTTGCCAATCGTCAACGAAAGGAATCCGCACTCGTTAGAGTGAAAAACGTTTGCGTTTTATTGTTAGGCGTGGTACAATGAAACGGAAATTGGGGAGGGGATGTCCTTTGAGTGAAAAAACCATGGTCCGCGACCTGACGCAGGGGAGCGTCACGCGGCTGCTGCTGCGCTTCGCGTTCCCGTTTATGCTGTCGAACCTCTTGCAGACGGTCTACAACATGGTCGACATGATCGTCGTCGGCCAGTACGTCGGCAAGGTCGGCCTGTCCGCCGTCGGCACGGGCAGCGAGATATTGCACATGATGACGTTCGTCGGCATGGGCTTTGCCAGCGCGGGACAGATCATGATCTCGCAGTACGTCGGCCGGAAGGACATGGCGTCCATCAAGAAAACGATCGGCAGCATGTTCACGATCATCCAGCTGACCGCGCTCGCGCTCACGGCCGTGTGCCTGATCTTCGCAAATCCCGTGCTGCGCGCGCTCAACGTCCCGGAGGAGGCGTACAGCGAGGCGTATAACTACTCCGTCGTGTGCTACATCGGCCTGTTTTTCATCTACGGCTACAACTCCGTCAGCGCCATCCTGCGCGGCATGGGCGATTCTCGCCGGCCGTTCGTGTTCATCGCCATCGCGGCCGTCATGAACCTCGTGCTCGACCTGCTGTTCGTCGCGGTGCTGGGTATGCGCTCGTTCGGCGCGGCGCTCGCGACCGTGATGGGTCAGGGCTTTTCGTTCATCGTGTCCATTGTCTATCTCTACCGCCGCCGCGAAGCGTTCGGGTTTGATTTCAAGCTGAAGAGCTTCAAGGTCGACGGGACGACCGCAAAGCTCATGATGCGGCTCGGCCTTCCGATGACGCTGCAGAGCTGCGCCATCAGCATTTCCATGCTCTATGTCACGTCGTACATCAACGGCTACGGCGTGACGGCCTCGGCCGTCACGGGCGTGGGCAACAAGATCGCGCTCATTATGAACGTCGTCTCGAACTCCATGAACATGGCCGGCTCGTCCATGATCGGCCAGAACCTCGCGGCCGGCAAGCAGGAGCGCGTGCCGAAGATCGTGCGCACGTCGCTCGTCGTCTCGTGCGGGTTCGCACTTTTCCTGTCCATTATTATGATGACGATGCCCGAGCAGGTGTTCTCGCTGTTCAACTCCGAGCCCGAGGTGCTCGCCATGTCGCATGACTACGCGCCGATCGCGGTCATCCTGTTCTTCGGATTTGCCACGCGCGCGCCGTTCTTCGCGCTCATCAACGGCATCGGCTTTGCGTCGTTCGGCCTGTTCGTCGGGCTGATGGACGGCGTCGTGATGCGCATCGGCCTCATTTTGCTCTTTGACAAGGTGTTCTCGCTCGGCCTTCTCGGCGTGTGGCTCGGCCATTCGCTCGCGGGGTATACGTGCTCGATCATCGGCGGCGCGTATTACCTGTCCGGCCGGTGGAAGCGCAGAAAGCTCATCATCGGCGACGCCGCGGCGGCAGACGCTCCGGCGGAGATCGAAGAATAAAAATTGCCGCGGCCCGGAAAACGGGTCGCGGCGTTTTTTGTGTACTCAGTCGTCGATGCTCGGATCCGTCGCGCGGGCGTAGATCGCTTCGACCTCGGCAGAGGGCTTCGGCGTTGCGAGCGAGACGAGCACTGCGGCGAGGAAGCCGGCCACGAAGCCGGGCAGAATCTCGTAAACGCCGGTGCTGCCCGTCAAAAACGCGAGCCACAGGCCGTCGACCGCCGCGCCGACAACGATGCCGGCCACGGCGCCCGCGTAGTTCAGGCGCTTCCAGAACAGCGAGAGGATGACGACCGGCCCGAACGCCGCGCCGAACAGGCCCCAGGCGTTTTCGACCATGGCCATGATGTCGCCGGCCCACTCCGAGTCGCTCGAGGCGATGCAGTACGCGACGACGGCGATGACGACGACGACGATGCGGCTCACGCGCAGGATCTCGCGCTCGGACGCGCGGTTTTTGCGGATGAGCGGCTTATAGATGTCGCTCGTGAACGACGAGGCAGCGACGAGCAGCTGCGAGTCGGCCGTGCTCATGGACGCGGCGATGATGGCCGCGAGCATCAGGCCCGCAATGAAGCCGGGGAAGATGTCCTCGACGATGCGGATGAACACGGTGCTGCGCGCGGCGGGCAGGATGGCCGCGGCGAGGGCCATGCCGTCGCTCAGAAGATACGTGCGGCCGAGGATGGCCATGGCGCACGTCGCGCCGAGCGAGAGGACGACCCAGACGATGGCGACGGACGAGGCCTTTTTGATCATGGACGGCTTCTCGATGCCCATGAAGCGCACGAGAATGTGCGGCATGCCGAAGTAGCCGAGGCCCCAGGAAAGGCCGGTCACGATGTCCTGCCAGCTGGCGGAGAACGGGTTGTTGCCGAAGGCCGTGATGCCGTCGGCGAACGCGCCGTGGTAGCTGGAGTCAAACGAGCCCGTCAGCGCCATGACGATCGGCACGGCGAGCAGCGCCACGAGCATGAGCATGCCCTGGAAAAAGTCCGTCCAGCACACGGCCTTGTAGCCGCCGAGGAACGTATAGGCCAGGATGATGGCCGCGAACAGCGCCATGGCGAGCTTCTCGCGCCCGTCCGCGAACCACGGCACGAGCGAGCAGAGCACCGTCTCGCCCGCGACGAACGCCGAGGCGACGTAGATCGTGAAGCTCACGAGGAAAATGAACGCGCAGACGATCTTGAGCGCCGGATTCGTCGTTGCGAAGCGGCTGGTCAGATACTGCGGCAGCGTGATGGCGTCGCCGGACGCCTTGGAAAAGCGGCGAAGCCGCCGGGCGACTAAGATCCAGTTGGCCGCCGTGCCGATGGCAAGGCCGATGCCGATCCACAGCTGGCCCATGCCGAAGGCGATCAGGCTGCCGGGGAATCCCATGAGCAGCCAGCCGGACATGTCCGACGCCTGTGCGCTCATGGCCGTGACCCACGGGCCCATTTTGCGGCCGCCGAGGAAGTAGTCCTTGTCGGACGTGTCGCGGCTGCGCAGGAAGAAATAGATGCCGATGACGAGCACCACGATGAAATACAGCACGAATGCCGCAAGCTCACCAAAGTTCATGATTTTTGCCTCTCTTTCGCGAATTGCTGTAACAATATTCCCGAGTATAGCACAGCATTTCGTGGTCGTAAAGATGGAACGGAGTATAGACTAAGTTCTATACTCCGTTCACGAAAATCACGATATTTTCTTGAATTTCAGGCGAAAATCAGGTGGACGAATCATCAGAATAAACGGTAGAAGATTCAAAATCTTTTTCCGGACCGACACGGAAGCGGCTCAAAAACAGCGGCAGCATCCGCGCGCTGTAGCCGGAGAGGGAATAGTCGCCGTTGCAGATGCACCAGTCGTAGAGCAGCGCGCGCTCGCACAGGGCGTAGGCCTTCGTGAACTCGGCGGCCGTCAGGTCGCCGCGGATCTGGCCGCGCTCGATGCCCTCGGCCGTGATGCGGCGCAGGAGCTTATAGTACGTGCGGTTGTAGTCGAGCAGGTGCTTGTCCCCGCGCGTGACGAGCTGCGTGGAGTACATCCGCGCGAGCAGGTCGATGGGCACGGTGTCCTCGATCATGGCGAACACCTCGCGGTTTAGGTACAGCAGCTTGTCAAAACTGTTCATGTCGGGGTCGAGCGTCTCCATGAGCGACTCGTATTTCTCGTCGAACAGGATGGACAGCGAGCTGAGTAGCGCGTCCTTGCCCTCAAAATAGTGGTAGAACGACCCCTTGCTCGTCCCGGCCTCGGCGATGATCTCGTCGACGGTCGTGTCGTCGTAGCCCTTCTCATAAAAAAGCCGCCACGCCGCGGAGACGATGCGCCCCTTTGTCTGCCGTTTCGGTCTGTCTGCCATGCCGATGCCTCGCTTCCAAGTCTTTGCGCCTATTATACCGGGAAATGGCGCGGAAATAAAGAAAAAAGCACGCCATGTGGCGTGCTTTTTTCTAGGCCCAGGGAAATGTGATCATACCGTAAATGTAAATAAACGCGATGGCCGCGGGCGCGACGTAGCGGAAGATGGGCTTCATCCAGCGCTTGATCTGCGGGCCTTTGCCGGTGTTGGCTTCGAGGACGAAATTGTCCCAGCCCCAGCCGAAGCGGTTGCAGCAGAACAGCGCCAGCAGCAGCGAGCCGAGCGGGAGGATGTTCGTCGAGACGAGGAAGTCCCACAGGTCGAGCCACGCCGTGCCCTCCGCGAACGGCTGGAAGTGCAGCACGCTGTAGCCGAGCGCCGTCGTGAGCGCGAGCGCGAAAATGGCGATGCCGCAGACGGCGCAGCCCTTCGGGCGCGACCAGCCCGTCAGCTCGCGCACCATGGCGAGGATATTTTCGCACACGCCGAGCACGGTCGACATGGCCGCGAAGATCATAAACAGGAAGAACAGCGCGCCCCACACGCGGCCGCCGGCCATGTGGTTGAAGACGCTCGCCATCGTGTCGAACAGCAGGCTCGGGCCCGCGTTGACCTCAAGGCCGTACGCGCCGCAGGCCGGGAAGATGATAAAGCCCGCAAGGACTGCCACGAGCGTGTCGAGCACGACGACGTGGATGGACTCGCCGAGCAGCGAGCGGTCCTTGTCGATGTAGCTGCCGAAAATGGCCATGCCGCCCTGGCCGGTCGAGAGCGTGAAAAACGCCTGGTTCATGGCCGCGACGATGACGGCGCCGTTGATCTTGGAAAAGTCGGGCTTTAAGTAGAACGTCAGCCCGGTTGACGCGCCCTTTAACCGCACGCAGTGCACCGCGAGGACGACCATGAGCACGAGCAGGCCGACCATCATGTACTTCGTCACGCGCTCGAGCCCTTTTTCCAGGTCAAAGCTCAGGATCAAAAACGCGGCCAGCAGCGTGACAAAGAGGTACGTGACGTTCACGCCGGGGCTTGAGATCATCGCGCCGAAGCCGAACGACGCGTTGCTGCCCGTCAGGAATTTCACGAAATAGTAGATGATCCAGCCGGTCACGACGGTGTAAAACGCCATGAGGAACACGTTGCCGGCCAGGCACACCCAGCCCCAGAGGTCCCATTTCTGGCCGGGCTTCTCCAGCTTTTTGAACATCCGGATGGGGCTTGCCTGCGCGGCGCGGCCGACGGCGAACTCCATGACGAGCGCCGGCAGGCCCAGAAGCAGCAGGCACAGAAGATACACGAGCATAAAGCTCCCGCCGCCGTTTTTTCCGCACATCCACGGGAATTTCCACACGTTGCCGCAGCCGATGGCGCACCCGGCCGAGAGCAGGATAAAGCCCATGCGGCTTCCGAGCCGTTCTCGCTTCATTTGCTTCCCTCAATTCTTCGCATTCAATATTTACCAGTTTAGCGGAGAAAACCGGATTTGTAAAACCGGTGATTTCGTGCTATACTATCGAAAAATTCGTTTATAGGGAGGCGCGGCACCGTGGATCTCAATGTCCTGCGCACATTTGTTGCCGTGTGCGAGTATTCCGGCTTTTCGGCGGCCGGGGAGAAGCTGGGGTATACGCAGTCGACGGTCTCGTCGCAGATCCGCCAGCTGGAAAAAGAGCTCGGCGTGCGGCTGTTTGACCGGCTCTATCACCGGACGGAGCTGACGGAGGACGGCCGCCGCGCGCTGGAATTTGCACGCGAGATGCTGTCTGCAAACGAGCGGCTGCACGCGGCGCTCCACCGCCCGGACGAGGTCCGCGGGCAGGTGCGCCTTGCCATGTCCAGCTCGGCGTGCAGCCGGTATTTCGGCGGGGATTACCTCGAATTCCGCCGCCGCTTTCCCGGCGTCCGCCTGACGATCACGGAGGCGGGGACGACGCAGATGTTCGACATGCTGCGAAAAAACGAGGCCGACCTCGTCTTTACGCTCGACAGCCACATCTACGACCCCGAGTTTTCCATCTGCGCCGAGCGGGAGGAGGGCGTCCACTTCGTCGCCGCGGCCGATAACCCGATCGGTACGGACGGCCTGCTCACGGCCGAGCGGCTGCCTGGTCTGCCGTTTGCGATGACGGAGAAGGGCATGAGCTACCGCCGGCTGCTCGATGAGCAGCTCGCCGCGCGCTCGCTGGTGCTCGAGCCCGCCATCGAGCTCGGCAGCCCGGATCAGATCTGCGCGCTCGCCGCCGGGAGCGATCTGGCGGCGTTCCTGCCGGATTTCTGCACGGAGCCGTTCGTCCGGCGCGGGATGCTGAAATACGTGCCGGTCGCGGACGTGAACGTGTCGGTCTGGACGCAGCTGCTCGTCCACAAAAACAAGTGGCGCACGCCGGCCATCGGCGCGGTCATCGAGTTTTACCGCGGGAATATCCTCGCGGGCCGGGCATAACGAAAGCCGGAGCGGGCGACAGGCGCCTGCTCCGGCTTGTTGTATCAATTTAGCCGCGCTCCGCACGCTGGGAGAGGAACGAGACGAACTGGAAGCGGCGGTCGATCAAGTCGCCCATCATGCCGACGGCCTTGCCCATCGTGAAGGCGGCGAGGATCGTGCCGATGCCGAGCCCCTCGAGGTGGCCCAGAAAGATGAGTGTCATCCCGGCCGTGACGGCCAGGCAGCTGACGTCGAACGCGATCTTGACCCTGGAATAGCCCACGCCGATGATCTGCGACAGCTCGCGCGGGAACAGGTCGGTCGGGACGATCGGCAGGCGGCAGCGGTTGGACAGGGCGATGCCGAAGCTGAGCAGCAGGTAGCTGGCGATAAAATACACCACGCGCCACGCAAGGCCGTGCGGCAGGATGCCGATCCACAGCTCGTGCACGTCGAGCAGCTCGCCGAACACAAAGCCGACCACGAAGCTGCCGAGATATTCCGGCACGAAGCGGCGGCGCAGGAGCATGAGGCTCAGCACGAGCAGCCCCTGGAACAGATATGTCCATGTGCCGAGCGACAGCGCGGGCAGCACCTCGGAAAAGGCATACGGCACGCTGGAGATGGCCGAAATGCCCGAGCCGGAATACAGCATCAGCACCACGCCGAAGCTGTTGACACAAACGGCCAGCAGGAGCGCGAGCTCGCCCCTGCACACCTTCTTTTCTTCTGCGATCTTACTTGCGCTCACGGGATATGCGCCTCCTGAATATCGTGCGGGCTCCGGATGCGGGAGCCGCTTGCGGGTGTGATTGTAGCAAATCGGGCGGGAGATGTCAATTTTGGGAGGGTGGAATGAGTGAATAGTGAAGAGTGAATAGGTAATAAGTAAAAAATCAGCAAGCGTCAGATGACGCTTGCTGATTTTTTGGCGGAGTAGGAGGGATTCGAACCCTCGAGCCGCGTTAACGGCTACACGATTTCCAGTCGTGCTCGTTATGACCACTTCGATACTACTCCATATGGACTTGTCTTGCTGCAAACAGCTTGTACAATATAACACGCTTCGGGCATTTTGTCAATCTCTACTCTTTATTTTTTCTGCGATTTGGGGTATAGTGGGACTAAATCCATCGGAAAGAAGGCGGCGCGGATGAATGAAATGCAGCAGAGCCAGAGCCTGCGGGCGCTGAGCGTGCGGCTGCTGCTGCGCGTGCTGGCTGTCGCGGCGGCCGTGCTGGTCATTGTCAAGTGGGGCGGGGCGCTCATGGGGATGCTGCTGCCGTTTCTGGCGGCGCTGCTGCTCGCGGCGATCGTCAATCCGCTCATCCGGGCGCTGCAGAAGCGCTTCGGCGGGACGCGGCGCGTGTGGGCCATCGTGCTGACAGCGGTCATCATGGTCGTGCTGAGCGCGGCGTTGAGCGTTTTGATTTATATTGTATACGACCAGCTGCGCACGTTCGTGGCCGATTGGCCGCAGATGCTCTCGTCGTTTTTGCAGAATCTGCAGCAGGCGGTCGACAATCTCTCGGCCCGCTTCGGCCTGGGCGACGCGGCGAATTCCGGGCTTGAGAGCGGCCTTCGCTGGGGCCTTGCGAAGCTGACCGAGTGGCTGAGCGCGTGGAACCCGCCCGTGCTTGAAAGCGCGGGCAGCATCCTGACCGTCACGGCGAATGTCATTATTACGATCGCGGTGTTCGTGCTGGCCTCGTGCTATATCATGAGCGACTATCCGCGCTTTCGCTTTTTCCTGTCCGACCGTCTGCCGGACGGCCTGAAGAGCGGCCTTGACAAGATCCGCGCCGCGGCGAAGTCGGCCATCGGCGGGTATTTCAAGGCGCAGTTCATTCTCTCGGCCGGCGTGGCGCTCATCTGCCTTGTCGTGCTGCTCGTGCTGCGGCAGCCGTTTTCGGTGCTGCTTGCCGTCGTCATCGGCATCGTGGACTTCGTGCCGGTGTTCGGCAGCGGGACGATTTTGGTGCCGTGGGCCATCGTGCTGCTGCTCACGGGCGGGTATACGAAGGCGCTCGTGCTCATCGTGCTCGCGGCGGTGCTGTTTCTGCTGCGCAAGCTGGCCGAGCCGCGCGTCGTCGGCGGGCAGACGGGGCTGTCCACGCTCACGTCGCTCGTGTGCATCTATGTCGGCATGCGCCTGGGCGGCGTGCTGGGCATGATCGTCGCGCCGATGCTGTGCATGATGGCGCAGGACCTCTACCGCCTCGGCATGTTCGACGGCGCGCTGCGCGACTGCGCGGATTTTTCGCAGCGCATCAGCGAAATTCTCGCCGGATAAAATTGTTTATAGATCGTTCTCCCAATTTTCATAGTTTTTTCACAAATGCGAGGTATGCTGTAACC
>CAVFYN010000025.1:0-1838 GCA_963626425.1 Bacteroidaceae bacterium | reverse complement strand
AAAGCAAGCAAAGGAGCGGTTTGAAATGGAACAGGATTTCAACAACCTTTATGAAACAGAACATACCGTCGACTCTCAGCTCGGCGAACAGAAAAAGCAGAAGAAGCCCCGCAAAAAGCTCTCGACCGGCCTGAAGGTCACGGCGCTCGTGCTCGTCGTTGCGCTGCTCGGCGGCATCGGCGGCGGCGCCATCATGGCGTCCGTCGTGAAAAACCTCAACTTCGACAATTCCGCGGCCACGATGGCCACGGCCACGAACCTCCAGCAGGACGGCCAGTCCTCCTCGGACGCGGCAAATACCCTGACCGCGACCGGCGACTCCACGCCGATCCTCACGACGAAGAATTCCGGCGACAAGACCATGACGCCCAGTGAGGTCTACGCCCGCTACGCCTCGGCCGTCGTCGCCATCTCCGTGGAGTCCACGACGACGAACGTCTTTGGCCAGGCCACGAGCCAGGCCAGCTCCGGCAGCGGCTTCATCATCTCCTCCGACGGCTACATCGTCACAAACTACCACGTCATCGAAAACGCGACGAGCGTCACCGTCTCGCTCTACGACGAGACGAGCTACGACGCCACGATCGTCGGCTATGATTCCGCCAACGACGTCGCGCTGCTGAAGATCAACGCCATGGGCCTCAACACCGTCGCCATCGGCGACTCGGACGACATTGAAGTCGGCGAGCAGGTCGCGGCCATCGGCAACCCGCTCGGCGAGCTGACGTTCACGCTCACGTGCGGCTATGTCAGCGCGCTCGACCGCGTCATCAACACCGACGGCAAGCCCATCAACATGTTCCAGACCGACGCGGCCATCAACCCGGGCAACTCCGGCGGCCCGCTGTTCGACATGGCCGGCAACGTCATCGGCATCACGACCGCGAAATACGCCAGCAGCTCCATCGAGGGCCTCGGCTTCGTCATCCCGATCAACGACGTCATGAGCATTGTCAATGACCTGGCCCAGTACGGCCGCGTCGTCAACCGCGCCTACCTCGGCGTCACGGTCTCGAACATGACCGACGCGGGCAAGTACAACCTGCCTGACGGCGCGTATATCGAGTCCGTCACCGAAGGCAGCTGCGCCGACAAGGCGGGCATCATGGCCGGCGACATCGTGACCGGCCTCGGCGATGAGAAGATCGAGTCGTACTCCGATCTTGTCACGGCGCTCCGTAATTACAAGGCCGGCGACACGACGACGATCACCGTCTACCAGTCCGGCGCCTACAAGGACCTGACCATCACGTTCGACGAGCGCCCGGCCGACGCCGACACGTCCTCGTCGACCGATAACCAGCAGTCCGAGAGCCAGTACGGCGACAGCGGCGACAGCCAGAACGGCCAGTCCGGCAACGGCTACTACCAGTTCCCGTTCGGCTTCGGCTACGGCAACGCGGGCTAAATAATGAATGCAGAAATCCCGCTCCGAGCAATCGGAGCGGGATTTTTTTGCGGCAGGGGAGCGAGATACCGAAAACGGCCAACCTTCATAAAAACTGTCATCCTGAGCGGAGCGAAGCGGAGTCAAGGATCTTGCCGGTTACGGTGCACCAATTACGGTCCGGAGGTAAAACGAAACGCCGCACCGATTGCGGCGCGCGCCAAGGCTCCCCTTGGGCAAGGGGAGCTGTCGCCGAAGGCGACTGAGGGGTGCGATGCTGCCGTTTTATCGCCGGCGCCGGATCTAAACGCGACACTACCGCAATCGGCAAGACCCTTCGGCTTCGCTCAGGGTGACAGGTCTGTTTCGGTGCGAGCCGCAATTGGCTTTATCAACGTAAGCGTAAAATAAGAGAGCGGATTGAAGAAGGAGTTCCAGTTTGCGATAATGC
>CAVFYN010000024.1:0-2299 GCA_963626425.1 Bacteroidaceae bacterium | reverse complement strand
GCGGTCGCCCGGCGGCTGGATGCGATGCGCGGGAACGGGCGACCGCGAGGGTCGCCCCTACAGGGCGCGGGCCATTCAACGAACCATTCCGCAAAGTCCGGCCCTACAATCCCCCAGTCGCCTCCGGCGACAGCCCCCTTTGCACAAGGGGGCCTTTTCGGAAGGCGCGTGCCGCCTCAGATCTCCCCCTGCACGATATTGTTCACCCAGATGCCCTTCTTCACGAGCGCGAACCCGATGGCGCTTTTGATGATGTCAAGCGCCTGCACCGCCGCGTAGACGGGCAGGATCGGCAGGCTTGTGAAGCGCGTCAGGCAGTACGCCAGCGGCAGGCAGGCGCACCAGGTGAAGCCGCAGTCGAAGAACATGGTCACGAGCGTTTTCCCGCCCGCGCGCAGCGTGAAATAGCTGCCGGACGAGAACGTGAAAAACGGGGCGAGCACCGCGACGACGCGCAGCAGGCTCGTCGCCATGGCGCGCACCTCGGCCGTTGTGTTGTACATGCGCGGCACGACCGGCGCGATGGCGAACAGGACGGCGTTGAGCGTGACGGAAAGCGCCATGGACAGCGTCAAAAGCCGCCAGACCGTCGTTTTCGCGGTGTCCAGCTCGCCCGCGCCGAGGTTCTGGCCGACCATGATGGAAATGGCGTTGCCCATGGACAAGAACACGACGTTGAAGAGGTTCTGCACCGTCGAGGAGATGTTCGACGCGGCCACGACGTCCAGCCCGCGCACGGAGTAGCACTGCATGAGCAGCGCCATGCCGCTCGACCAGAGAAATTCGTTGATGAGCAGCGGCGTGCCCTTGCGCGCGATGTCCGCGCACAGCTTTTTCGGCACGGCGAGCGAGCGGTACGCGCCGCGGATAAAGCCGAAGCGCGCGCTTTTTGCGTGCACATACGCCACGATGACGACGGCCTCGACAAAGCGCGAGGCGACCGTCGCGATGGCCGCGCCCGCGACGCCCATGGGCGCAAACGGCAGAAACGGCAGCCCGTCGCGCCCGAAAATGAGCACGTAGTTGAGCGACATATTCACAACAATGGCCGCGACGGACGCGATCATGGGCACCTTCGTCTCGCCGAGCTCGCGCAGCGTGCTGCCGTAGACCTGCGAGATCGTAAAGGGCAGAAGGCCCACGAGCATGATGCGCAGATAGCGCAGCGCGTGCGCCGTCGTCTCCGCGGCATCTGCCGGATTCGTGTCCTCGGCCAGGTACATGCCGATGAGCCGGTCCGGGAAAATGAGCAGCACCGCGAGCGCGAGCACAAGCATCCCCGCGCCGAGCCACGTTTTCATCCGGAAGCAGTCGCGCACGCCCTCGTCGTTGCGCGCGCCGGCAAACTGCGCCGCGAAAATGCCCGCGCCGGCCAGCCCGCCGAACATGCACAGGTTAAAAACAAACAAAAGCTGGTTCACGATGGCCACCGCCGACATCGGCAGCGTCCCCACGCGGCCGACCATGACGTTGTCAAGCAGACTGACGACGTTCGTGATCGTATTCTGGATCATGATCGGCAGCACGACGGCCGCAACGCGCCGGTAAAACACCCGGTCGCCGATGAGCGTGCTGCGAAGCGAGTTCGTTCGCGCCAAAGCAAATTCCTCCATTTTCCTGAAAAAAGCCCGCCTATCATAGCACATGGGAGGGGAATTGGCAAGGGGGGCGCCCGGAGGCCGATTGCGATCCGGCGCATAATCAGACCTGTCACCCTGAGCGAAGCGTCAGCGAAGTCGAAGGGTCTGCCCGATTACGGAGAACCAATTGCGCCCCAGCGCCCAAAAAAGAATGTCATTCAGAGCCGGCAAAGCCGGCGTGGAATCTTGCCGATTGCGGTAAGCCGATTACGTGCCAGCGCCCAATTAGCCCTGTCACCCTGAGCGCAGTCGAAGGGTCTTGCCGATTACGGTATGGTAGCGATTATTTCCGGCGCTGGAGATAGACGAAAGACTACCGCAATCGGGCAGATCCTTCGACTCGCTTGCGCTCGCTCAGGATGACACGTTTTTTCTTGCCGCTAGATCGCAATTGGTGCACCGTAATCGGCAAGATTCCACGGGCGCGTTGCGCCCTCTGAATGACATTCTGTTTTCCCGCGTGCCGCAATCGGCGCGTGCGGGCGGCGGGATGGGGTCATCCCGCCCTACGTTCATATTACGGACCGCGGCGGGAATTCGGCGGGCGGATGATATCCGCCCCTACGGGACTGCGCCCCCGCGTCTTCACCGCGCCGATTGCGGCATGCGCCTTCCGGCTGGCTCCCCTGCAAGGGGAGCTGTCGGCGGAGCCGACTGAG
>CAVFYN010000023.1:0-6942 GCA_963626425.1 Bacteroidaceae bacterium | reverse complement strand
CTTACAATCCCCCAGTCGGCTCCGCCGACAGCCCCCTTTACACAAGGGGGCCTTTGGGGGCGCGTGCCGCAATCGGCGCATTGTTCTTTTTAACGCCTCAGCACACCGGGACGATCCAGTCGTGTTCGTCGGGGAGTTTGCCCCACTGGATGCCGGTGAGGGTGTCGTAGAGTTTCTGGGCGGTCGGGCCGATCTTGCCGCCGCAGATGACGGTGTGGCGGTCTTTCCAGCCCATTTCGCCGACGGGGGAGATGACGGCGGCGGTGCCGGTGCCCCAGACCTCCTCGAGCTTGCCGGCGTCGGCGGCGTCAAAGAGCTCTTCGGCGCTGATGCGGCGCTCCTCGACCTCGAGGCCCCAGGAGCGGAGCAGGTCGATGCAGCTCTTGCGCGTGACGCCCGGCAGGACGGAGCCGGTCAGCTCCGGCGTGACGACCTTGCCGTCGATCTTAAACATGATGTTCATGGCGCCGACCTCTTCGATGTACTTGCGCTCGACGCCGTCGAGCCAGAGGACCTGGGCGTAGCCGGACTCCTCGGCCTTCTCGCCGGCGCGCAGCGACGCGGCGTAGTTGCCGCCGCACTTGGCGTAGCCCGTGCCGCCGCGGACGGCGCGGACGTCGGTGTTCTCGACGTAGATCTTCACGGGCTCCAGGCCGTTGGCGTAGTACGCGCCGGACGGGCTGGTGATGATGCAGAACAGGTACGTTTTCGACGCGTGGACGCCGAGGTGCGCGTCCGTCGCAAAGACGAACGGGCGGATGTAGAGCGACGTGCCCTCCTCCGTCGGGACCCAGTCGCGGTCGAGCGAGACGAGCTCGCGCACGGCCTGGACGAAGTCCTCCTCCGGGATGGCGGGGATGCACAGGCGCTCGCAGGAATTGATCATGCGGTGGGCATTCTCATACGGGCGGAAGAGCTGAATATGGCCGTCGGCCGTGCGGTAGGCCTTCAGGCCCTCGAAGATCTCCTGCGCGTAGTGCAGCACCATGCAGCACGGCTCGAGCGAGAGCGGGCCGTAGGGCACGATGCGGGCGTCGTGCCAGCCCTGCCCGGCGGTATAGTTCATCAGGAACATATGGTCGGACATGACGGCGCCGAAGCCCAGCTTGCCGTGCGGCTTCTCTTTCGGCGCGGTGGTACGGGTGATTTTGATCTCCATGATTTTCGTCCTCCAGTCGGCCCGCCGGGCGGCGGGCGTGAAATTTTTCTTCTTCACTTTAACATAGCAAATGGCAACGGAATATGCAAGCGGTTTTCGCATTTCCTGCGCTTTGACGCAAAAGCGGGCAGCCCGGCCGCCCGCTTTTGGTGAGAATTCAACTCAGAAATTTCAGAGCGGGTCCTGCCCGCGGCGGAACACGTCGATCATCTCGCGCGTGAGCGACAGGCCGTCGTCGGCGAAGCGGATCTGCTCGGGCAAAAACCACGCGGCCGTCTTGAGCTCGGCGCGGTCGAGGGCGATGGTGTCGTCGCCGTCGAGCTCGCAGAAAAAGCCGGAGAGCAGGTCGCCGGAGAAGCCCCAGGGCTGGCTCTTATAGTACCGGATGTTCTTCACGCGCAGGCCGCACTCCTCCATGACCTCGCGGGCAACGGTCTGCTCGAGCGTCTCGCCGATCTCGGCGAAGCCCGCGATGAGCGCCCACGGCGCGTCCGGGCGGTTGTACTTCGTCAGCAGCACGCGGCCGCGGCTTCGCACCGCGACGATGACGGCCGGGCAAAGCTTCGGATAGACGCGGTTGCCGCATTCGCACAAAAGCGCGCGCTCGTTTTCCGCGTGCGTCAGCGGGCGGCCGCAGCGGCCGCAGTACGCGTTGTCGCGGTACCAGCGCCAGAGGTGATAGCCCGTGATGCCCGCAAACGCGGCCGGCTTCGGCCCGGCCGTGCGCAGCGTGCGGACGCCGAAGCGCGTATAGCCCGGGACGGCGTCCGCGTGGCCGAGAAAATACGCCGTGCCGCCGAGCGAAAAACCGTACTGCACCGGCCCGCCGGTCTCGGAAAACGTGGGGTAGCGCAGCGCGCCGCCGTCCATCCGGGCGAGGAAGCCCTCCGGGGAAAAGCAGAGCACCGGGCTGGTATCTTCCGGGTCGTGCGGGGCAAAGTGATTGTCAAAAACGGTCTGGCCGAGATCCTGGATCATAGTTTTTTACCTCATATTTATAATGTTACCGCATCCGCCGCTCCACGGCGGCGATCTGCTCAAGCCGCTCCATGGCGCAGGCGAAAAATTCGCGGTAGGCCGGGCAGAAATAGTTGTGGACAGCGCCGGCTTCGTCCGTCACGAAGTCCCGCCGGCAGCCGCCCGCGCCGCACGGGACGGAAAATTCGCACACGGCGCACTCCGCGGGACGGGCCGCGCCGGACGCCTCGAATTGTCTTTGTCTCGCGCCCCCGGCAATGTCCGACAGCGTGCTTTCGTTCACGTTCCCGGTCTTTGTATCCGGCAGGACGAAAAAGTCGCACGGGTAGCAGCCGCCGTCCGCCTCGACGACGAAATACTGCCCGCACTGCCCCGTCGCCGCGCACGCGCTCGCGCGGCGGCCGGCGAGGAGATGGACGTAGTCGTCAAACTGCCGCACGCTGACGTAATGCCCGGACGCGTAGTCGCGAAACCACAGGTCGAACACGGTCTTGAGGAACCCGGCGTACCGCTTCGGCGTGAGCGACCACGGGTTTTCGCCGCGGTCGCGGCCGAGTTCGTCGAGGCAGGGGATGAACTGGATGTACGAAAAGCCGAGCTTTTTCAGGCTCTCATACGCCTGCTGCCCGTGCCGCGCGAGCGCGCCGGTCACGACGCAAAGGGCGTTGTGGTCCACGCCCGCTTTTTGCAGCGCCTGCACGCCGCGGCGCACGTCGTCAAAGCTCCCCGCGCCCGCGCCGTCCACGCGCGCCATATCGTGCAGCGCCCGCGTGCCGTCGACGGACACGCCGACGAGAAAGTCGTGCTTCTTGAAAAACGCCGCCCACTCCGGCGTGATGCGCGTCCCGTTCGTCTGGATCGTCCGCTCGACGAAGATTTCCGGGCGGCGGTATTTCTGCTCCAATTCTGCGAACTTTTCAAAGAATTCCAGCCCCGCGAGCATCGGCTCGCCGCCCTGGAACGCGAAGCAGACGGCGTTTTCCGCCGCCGAGAACGCCCCGCGCACAAGATTTTCCAGCGTCGATTCCGTCATGCGCCCGCCGGGCACGCCGCCGTGCGTCTCCAGCTCATGGTAAAAGCAGTATTTGCATCGCAGATTGCACGCGCCGGACACCGGCTTGATGAGCAGGCTGACAATTTTCATAAAACGGCTCCTCCGCCCTTGCGCGCGGGCACGCGCGTGTGTATAATATCACTAATCTTTATCATAGCAAATCGTCCGGCCGATGACAACTTTTTCGGCCGGTTCCGGAAAAATTCACCGCGAAAGAGAGGCTATCCACATGGCAAAAAAACCGAACGTCATTTTGATGTTCGCCGACGACCTCGGCATCGGCGACCTGTCGTGCTTCAACCCCGACAGCAAGCTCCACACCGAAAACCTCGACCGCCTGGCCGCCCAGGGCATGCGCTGCACGGACGCGCACGCGACGAGCGCGCTTTGCACCCCGTCGCGCTACGGGCTTCTGACCGGCCGGTACAACTGGCGCTCCGCGCTCAAGCAGGTCGTCATCATGGGCTACACGCGCCACCTCATCGAGGACGGCCGCGCCACGCTCGGCACGCTGTTTCAGTCTGCGGGCTACCGCACGGCCGTCGTCGGCAAGTGGCACCTCGGCCTCGACTGGGCCATGGAGGGCGACGACACGGCGTTTCTGCCCGGCGCGCCGCTCGGCATGGACCGGGAAAAGCCCGTCGTCGACTATTCCCAGCCCGTCAAAAACGGGCCGAACGAGTTCGGCTTTGACTATTCCTACGTCACGCCCGGCTCGCTGGACATCCCGCCGTATGCCTTCCTGGAAAACGGCCGCGTGACCGCGCCGCCGACGGGCTCGTCGGGCAATCCGGAGTTCTACTCCGCCGGTCCCCGCGGCGTCGTGACCGACCCGAACGACCCGCGCGTGTACACGTGGCCGGAGGGCGCCATCTCGGCCGACTATGTCCACGAGCACGTCGTGCCCGACTCGGCCGACCGCGTGCTCGGCCTCATCGGCGACTACGCAGACGGCGACCAGCCGTTCTTCCTGTACTATCCCATCCACGCGCCGCACCTTCCGTGCCTGCCGACGCCGGAATTCCGTGGCAAATCGGCCATCGGCCCGTATGGCGACATGGTGCTCATGATCGACTCCATCGTCGGCCGCATTATGGCAAAGCTCGAGGAAAAGGGCATCGCGGACGACACGATCTTCGTCTTTACGAGCGACAACGGCAGCGAGAATTCCTACCCCGAGTTCGGCCACGAGCCGAGCTACATCTACCGCGGCCACAAGTCCGACATCTGGGACGGCGGCCACCGCATTCCGTTCATCGTCCGCTGGCCGGGCCACGTCAAGGCCGGCTCGACGGCCGAGCAGACCGTCTGCCTGTGCGACCTGTACGCGACGTTCGCCGACGTGCTCGCCCAGCCGATCGCCGACAACGAGGCCGAGGACTCCATCTCGAACCTCCCGGTCTGGGAGGGCTCGGACGAGCCGGTGCGCACCTACACCGTCCACTCGTCCGGCAGCGGCTTCTTCGCCATCCGCAAGGGCAAGTGGAAGCTCGAGCTGTGCTCCGGCGCGGGCGGCTTTGCCCCGCCGCAGCCCGGCGAGGCGCCCATCCAGCTCTATGACATGGAAAAGGACGTCCGCGAGACGACAAATGTCGCGGACGACCACCCCGACGTCGTCGCGGAGCTGACCGCCATTCTGACCGCCTGCGTCAAAAACGGCCGCACGACGGCCGGCGCGCCGCAGAAAAACACCGGCCCGGAGTGGTGGCCGCAGCTGAACTGGATGCCGAAGCCGGAGGCGTAAGCCATGGAATACGACGTATTTGTCGGCACAAATTCCGTCCGCGGCAGCCGCGGGATCTACTCGCTGCGCCTATCCGGCGGGCATCTTTCCCAGCGCTTTTCGCACGCGGCGTACAACGCGGGCTACCTCGCCCTGCGCGGCGACGATCTCTTCGCCGTGAGCGAGGGCATGACGTTCGACGGCCTGGCCTCCGGCGGGCTCGTGCGCTACGCCGTCCGGCCGGACGGGCAGCTGCTCGAGACCGCGCGCATCGTGACGGGCGGGCAGCGCCCGTGCTGCGTCTGCGCGGACGGGCGCGACGCGTTCGTCGCCAATTTCTACGGCGGGCTGTGCAATGCCTTTCCCTATGACGACACCGGCCGGCTCGCGCCGCCGCGCATGACGATCGACGAAACAGCGCCCGCGGGGCAGCCGAAAGCGCTCCACTGCGTCGGCCTGCTGCCGCACGGAAAGCTCGGCGTCGTGTCGCTTTCCGAGCTGGCGCTCATCGTCTACGACCGGGAATCCGGCGCGCGCATCTGCCATTACCGCCCCGGCGAGGGGCTCCACCCGCGCCATTTCGCCGTCTCGCCGGACGGGAAAACGGTCTATCTTCTGATGCAGGACCCTGCGGAGGTCCACGCGCTGGACTTTGACGGCGCGCGCCTGACGCTCCGCGCCAAGCGCCGGCTGACGGACGCGAAGCTCGTCTTCGGCGCGTCCGCCGTCCGCGTCAGCCCGGACGGGCAGCTTGCTGCCTGCGCCGTGCGCGACGGCGCGCAGCTCTACCTGCTCCGCGCGGACGACCTTTTCGTACAGCAGAAGCTCACACTGCCCGGCGCCGTCCCGCGCGACGTGTGCTTCACGCCGGACGGGGAATTTCTCGCCGCGGCCATGCAGGGATCGGACAGCGTGTGCCTGTGCCGCTTTTCCGGCGGCGCGCTGAGCGTATGCGCGGAGGCGCCGGGCATCCCGTCCCCGGCCGCGCTGGCCATTCGGGAGGCGAAAGCATGACGGAACTTGAAATTCTGAGCTCCCGGCTCGCCGCGCTGACCGCGCGCGCGGAGATCGAGGAGCTGATGGCGCGCTTTGCCCGCCTGCTCTCGCGCGGGCAGGGCGAGCGCATCCCGGCCGAGCTCTTTTCCGCGCAGGACGGCGCGTCCATCGAGTTCGGCGCGTCGGGCCCGTACATCGGGCGCAGGAAGCTCGCGACGTTTTTTGAAAAGGACGCCCTGCCGGGCCGGTTTTCCATGCTGCTGCTCACGAACCCGTCCGTTGAGCCGGACGGCGAGCGCGCCCGCGGCACGTGGGACGCCCTCGGCCTGGATTTGGATGCCGGCGACCTCGGCTCCGTCGCGCCGGACGACGAGACGGCCCGCGCGCTTTTAACCAGCCGGACCGCCGACGGCGCGCGCTACCGCGCCGAGTGGACCGTCCAGCGCCTCCAGGCCGAGTTCGCCCGCGAGGACGGCGCGTGGCGCATCGTCCACCTGCGCATTTTGGACTACCTCCGCAGCCCCATGACGAGCGACCCCGTCGCCTTCGCCCGCACCCGCTGGCAGACCGACGGCGCCCGCCTCGACGCCGCCTTCACCTCCAACCGCCCCTTCGCCGAAGGCGAGCTCCCCGAAAACCTCGCCATGGGCCCGACCACGTACCACTGGCAATACCGCCCCGACGCCCTGCCGCCGGAGGAGTAAAAAAGTCCCCGCCGCACCCGCGGCGGGGATGATTTTATATAGGGGGATGTGAGGCGCCACCGAATTTCCGCCGCGCCAAAGCCTCCCTTGTGTAAAGGGAGGTGGCTCGCCGAAGGCGAGTCGGAGGGATTGTAGGCTTGAGGGTTTGTACTGCGCGGGTATCAACGCACGATCCCGTAGGGGCGACCCTCGCGGTCGCCCGGCGGCTTCGTGCAGAACGCGGGAACGGGCGACCGCAAGGGTCGCCCCTACAGGCGCAGACCATTCAACAAGCCCTTCTGCAAAATCCAACCCTACAATCCCCCAGTCGCCTCCGGCGACAGCCCCC
>CAVFYN010000022.1:1762-3080 GCA_963626425.1 Bacteroidaceae bacterium | reverse complement strand
CTCCTCCTTTCAATCTGCGACCACTCCGCTGGGTCGCAGATTGTGGCTTTGGCGCGGTGTTCTGGTTTACCTCACACCTCCGGGCGGATAATATCCGCCCCTACAAGGCCCCGCAAAAACCGTGCCGCCCCGTTCATTTCGGGGCGGCACGGTCTATTTTATCCTTCTCCGCCCGCGCTCTGCGGGGCGGAGCCGCCGTTTGCGCTGCCGCCGGACGGGCGGCGGTGGCGGCGGCGGCGATTACCCGAGCGCTTTTTCGGCTCGGCGGCCTCGGCGTCGCCGGTCGGGGCGGGGGCGGCGGGCTGGTTCTGGGGCTTGGGCGGACGCGGCGGGCGCGGGGACTGCTGCTTCGGCGCGCCGTCGGATTGCTGCTGCTGCGGGGCGCGGGAGCGGCGGGACTGGCCGCCCTGCTGGCGCGGCTGCTGCGGCTGGGCCTGCTGGTTTTCCGCGGCGGGCTGACGGGCGGCGCCGTCGCCGCGTCCGCGGCCGCGGCCTCCGCGGCGGGACGGTCTCGGGGTGTCCTTTTTCTCGGGCGCGGGCGCGGCCTCGGCGGCCTGCGGCTCGGGCTTCGGGGCGCTCTGGCTCCGGCCGCGGCCGCGGCTTGTACGGGAGCGCTGCTGCGGCTCCTTCTCCGGCTGCGGCGCCGGGGCGGGCGCACCTGCGCGGCGGGACGGCGCGCGGGCGGTCAGGTAATCCTCGGCGCGCGCGATGGGCTCCTCGGCCTTTTTGCGGCGGGACGGGTCGGACGAGATGGGCGCCCAGTCGTCCGGGATGGGCGGGTCGGTCTTGCGCGCTTTGCCGTTGCGCCAGACGGCGATGTCCGCCGTGGCGAACGACTGCACGGTGTCCGGCTGCTTTTCCAGCCGGACCTTGACGGTCTGGCGGAGCAGATTGACGTCGATGACCGTGCCGCGGCCCTCGGGCGTGTCGACGAACGACTCGTTTTTCGGGCAGGAGCGGATGAGGTCCTCATACGCCTCCTGCTCGTATTTCAGGCAGCACATCAGCCGCCCGCACGTACCGGAGATCTTCGTCGGGTTCAGGCTGAGGTTCTGCGTTTTGGCCATTTTGATGGAGACGGGCTGGAAGTCCGTCAGAAATTCCGAGCAGCAGAACGGCCGGCCGCACATGCCCAGGCCGCCGATCATCTTCGCCTTGTCGCGCACGCCGATCTGGCGCAGCTCGATGCGCGTATGGAACGCCGAGGCGAGCGACTTGACGAGCTCGCGGAAGTCCACGCGGCCGTCGGCCGTGAAGAAAAACAGGATCTTGCTGCCGTCAAAGGCCACCTCGGCCGACGCCAGCTGCATCTCAAGGC
>CAVFYN010000022.1:0-1752 GCA_963626425.1 Bacteroidaceae bacterium | reverse complement strand
TCTCAAGGCCGAGCCGCTCGATCTCCTGCTGGCAGATGCGGTAGGCCTCCTTCTCGCGGGCGCGGTTGATCTTTTTCGTCTTTTCGTCGGCCTCCGTGGCAAGGCGCACGACGGGGCGCAGCGGGCCGGAGATGTCGCGCTCGGGCACGCGGTGCAGGCCGTTGGCCACGAAGCCGTACTCGATGCCGCGCGCCGTCTCGACGATGACGTGGTCGCCCGTGCGGATCTCCAGGTCGCCGGGGTCGAAGAAATAGACCTTGCCGCCCTCTTTGAAGCGGACGTCGACGACGGTCGTGCGCGGGATGTCCCAGCTGTTTTCCGGCTCGGCGGGCGTCTCGTCCGGCGCGGCCGTCTCTTCGGCGGCCTCGGCGGTCTCGACAGCCTCCTCGGCCTCGGGCGCCTCGTCCGGAGCGGCGGGCGCGGCCGTTTCGTCCAGCGCCTCGGCGCCGGTCAGGTTGTGTTCGTCCATAGTAACTCCTATTCTGTCAAGCGACTTGTCTCACCGCAGCAGCACGGCCAGCGCGCCGCAGATGTGCGCGGGCGAGACGTTCAGAGAGGTGTATTCCAGTGCCTTTTTCAGGCTGTCGATCGCGCGGAGGATATCCGGCCCCGTGCGCCCGGCCGCGATGGCGCGCTCATTCGAGCCCGGCGCGGCCGCGCCGGATTTGGCCTCGAGCGCGCGCGTGAGCAGCTCGATCCAGCTCTGCAGGACCGGCTGGAGCTGGTCGCGCCGCAGCCGCTCCATGGAGCAGGTGAGCGCGAGCATCGCAAGGTCGTCCTTCGCGGAAAACGCGGCGGCGAATTTCGCCGTGCGCTCGTCCGGCTCGGCGGCGGCCTCCAAAAGCGCCCCGGCCTGTCCGAGATAGCCGCCGGAGGCGGCGGCCGCGGCGGAAAGATCCTCGCCCGCGCGGTCCGGGAAGCGGCGGCGCAGCTCCCGCAGCAGCTCGTTTTGAGGCAGCGGCGAGAGCGTCAAAACCGTCGCGCGCGAGCGCACGGTCGCGAGCATCCGCTCGGCGTTTTCCGTCAGCAGGAGGAACGCGGCATAGGCCGGCGGCTCCTCCGTGATTTTTAAAAGCGCGTTCTGCGCCTCGTTTCGCGCGGGGTCGAACGGCTGCGGGAAAATGTAGATCTTCCTGCGGCCCTCGTTTGGTCGGATATAGACCTCCGCGCAGAATTCGCGGATGGTCGCGACGGAGTAATATTTGTTGCTGTCCGTCACGGTGATGACGTCCGGATGGTTGCCGGAAAAGACCTTTCGGCACGCGCGGCAGACGCCGCACGGCTTTTCGCCCGCGCTCTCGCACTCCATGGCCGCGGCCAGGATGCGCGCGAGCGTCTTTTTCCCGGAGCCCTGCGGCCCGGCGATGAGCAGGAACTGCGGCAGCTCCCCGCGCATTGCGGCTGCGCTCAGCCGCGCGCGGATGCGCTCGTTCCCGCAAAAGCCGTCAAACCGCATGGCCATCCCTCACAAAAGTCTGATAAAATATTATAGCACCGATTCCGATAAAACGCCATCTTTTTTGTATACCGCCGCGATCGACTGCGCCGTCGCCGCGATCGACTCAATGTGCGCGCGGTACGCCTCCACGACAGATTGCGGCGAGAGCACCTCCACGGCCGCGCCGAAGCCGGAAAGATAGCCGAAAAACTGGTCGCTCACCGCCGCGCGGACGCGGACGGTGAAGTGGTCCTTTCCGTCCGGCATGAGCGCGATGTCCGCGCCGAACCGGTCGATGACCGCGCCGGCCAGCC
>CAVFYN010000021.1:3957-6184 GCA_963626425.1 Bacteroidaceae bacterium | reverse complement strand
GTTCTGCGCGGCGCGGCAGACGTAGTAGATCGGCATGTGGTTGTAGAAGCACGGGCGGTGGTTCGGAACGTAGCCGTCCTCGAGGTGGCCGACGCTGTTCATCTCGTGGTACTCGCCGGTCGCCTCGTCGTGCAGCAGGGCCTTGGACATGAACGGGTCGTTCATGAGGACCTTGAGCGACGGGGAGCCGATCTCGCCGAGGCCGTGGTACTTGATGGTGTCGAGCTGGGTGACGGGGCCCTCGATGTACTCAAACGGCTCGTCGCCGATATGGACATCCTCCCAGTAGACGGGATCGTCGTGCGGCTTGGCTTCCTTGGCCCAGACGGCCTTGATGAACTCCCAGTCGGCGTCGGTGTACTTATGGCGCGGGCGGAGATCCCACCATGCGGGGCATTCCCACGTCGGGATGGGCGTCGGGTTGCGCTTGGCCGGGTCGGTGTGGCGGCGGAGCGACTCCTTGACGCGGTCATAGGAGGACGTGACGAGCTCGCCGTTCTGGTTGAAGACGCGGCCGCTGCCGTAGATGGCGAACGTGCGCAGCTCGCTGCCGTCGATCGTGAGATCCTCGACCTCGCGGTGGTCGCAGACGGGGTAGAGCGTGTCGCCCGGGTAGACCGGCGCGTGGAATTTCACGACGTGGTTCAGGCCGGAGATGACGAGGTTGTCGCGCAGCTCGGGCGGCATGGCCTCGGCGTTGCCGTCGCCGAAGTTCTGGGCGATGGGCAGGGCCGGCGTCGTCTTATAGCCGTGCGCCTTGGCGTAGGCTTCGTCGTTGTAGAGCGGGTTCTCGGGGTCGTAGTTGCTCGTCTCATAGGCGACCTCCCACGGCTTGAGCTCTTTTTTCTCAAAGTGGCCTTCGCCGACGCCCGGCGTGCCCTTGAGCTCGCCCGCGGCCAGCTTCTTCGGGTCGATGTCCCCGCGGGTGTTGATGGCCTCGCAGGTGGCGATGTAGCCGTCGAGGACCTTTTTGTCCTCCGGGGTGTACTCCCCGCGGCGGAAAATGTCGAATTCACTCATGATGCGGTACCTCCTTGTGTTGATGTCTGCGGTTTGTTCATACCAATAAGTTCATTATACAAAATGTTTGCCCAAAAGGGAAGAAAAACATTTTATGTGCGTGCGAACGATTCGGGGAAAGACCGGCGCCGCCCGGGCTTTCCGGGCGGCGCCGGTTCACAGAGCCGTGGCCTGAAAACTCAGACTCAGGCGAACTTCACGTAGAACGGGTTGAGCTTCTCGCCGGTCAGCGCCTTGCACTCGGAGATGTAGCTGCGGTAGCAGTAGGCGTTGTTGATGTTGGCGATCGGCACGGAGTAGCACTTGTCGAACATGATCTGCTGGGCCTTCTCATAGGCCTCGGCGCGGACGGCCGGGTCCATGGTGGAGGAGCCGAGGTGGATCTGCTCCTGGAGCTCCGGATCATGGATGATGGTGGACTTGTCGGTGCCGTTCTCGTCGATCTTGTCGAACAGCTGCGCCGCGTCATACGCGCCGCCGCCGGTGCCGGTCAGGGTGATGTCGCACTCGCCCTGCATGAACATCGGGATGGCGGTCGGCATGTTGTAGCTCTCAACGTTGACGTTGATGCCGACGGCCGCGAGGTAGGCCTGGATGGTCTCGGCAAGCAGCTGGTCGGTCGTCGTGTTGAAGACGATCATGCGCAGGGTGATGTCGCCCTCGCCGTAGCCCTCGTCGGCCAGCATCTGGCGGGCCAGGTCGGGATCGTACTCGTAGACGCCCATCTCCTTGTAGTAGGTGGCCGAGTCGTTCATGTTGGACTTCTGGACGGTGGCGAGGATGCCGTAGGCGACGTCGACGCAGGCCTGACGGTCGATGGCGTGGGCGATGGCCTTACGGACGTTCTCGTTCTGGAGGGCCGGGACGTACTCGCACAGGGCGAGCATCTTGAAGTCGAACGCGGAGGTGATGACGAGGGTCGTGTTCTTCTCCTCGCCGCGCTGGATGCGCTCGGCGTCGGCGCTCATGATGTTCAGGGCGACGTCCAGCTCACCGGCCTGGTAGGCGATGAACTCGTTGGCGGAGTCGGCGAAGAACTTGTAGGTGACTTCCTTGGCCTCGGGGACGCCCATCCAGTAATCGTCGCGGGCGGCGAGCTTCGTGTAGGCGCCGTCGACGTTCTCAACGACGGTGTACGCGCCGGAGACGACGGGGTTGTTCCACCAATCCTCGCTCGTGGCGGTCTCGGCGAAGGCCTTGGAGAAGA
>CAVFYN010000021.1:0-3947 GCA_963626425.1 Bacteroidaceae bacterium | reverse complement strand
GGAGAAGATCCAGGTCGTGGTCAGGGTGTACTCCATCTGGGCGTAGACCTTGCTCATCTTCAGGACGAACGTCTTCTCGTCCGGGCAGGAGCAGTTTTCAAGGTCGACGTTGAAGTAGTACGACTGCGCCATGCCCGGCGTCGTCGCGTAGGTGTAGATGCTGTTGAAGACGTCCTCGCTCGTGACGGGCGTGCCGTCGGAGAACGTGGCGTCGCGCAGGTGGAACGTGCAGGTCAGGTAGTCATCCGACCACTCCCAGCTCTCGGCAAGGCCCGGAACGAGCTCGTTCGTGCCCGGCTCGATGTGGATGAGGGAGTCATGGACGACGAACAGGGCCGGGGACTGGCTGCCGCCGGTCGGGTCGAACGAGTCGATCGTGGAGTTCGTGCCGATCGTCAGCGTGCCCTCTTCGGTCTTGCGGACGAAGTCGTCGGTCGTCTCGGCTTCGTGGACATCCTGCTCGCCGGACGAGAAGTCGGCGTCGGCCTTGTCGCCGGTGTCGGACGGCGTCGTGTCGGTGCTCGGGGTGCTGTCGGTCTTGGTGTCGCCCTTGTCGGACGAGCAGGCCGCAAGCACGGAGAACACCATCGCCAGTGCAAGAAGCAGGGCGAGCAGTTTGCGGAACTTTTTCATTGGGTCTTTCCTCCTGTTAATTTATTCAGCTTCCTTCAGCTGATGCTCACATAAGTAGAATAGGCCGGGCGCGGGTCGCCGGAGACGGTGAAGAAATAATCCTCGACCACATCCTGCATGAAGAACTTGGCCTTGAGAATGTCGCGCGGGAGCGGGCGGTGCTCAAAGTCATAGTGCCACATGGCGCAGCCGGGCTTGCCGATGCCCATGGGGTCGCCGCGCATCATGGTGAAGTGCTCGCCGAAGCTGTCCTCGTCCTTGATCTCGGAGAGCTTCTTGAGCGCCTTCATCTGCTTGTCGGTGAAGTTTGCAAACGCCGGATCGTCCGGGTTTTCGAGGTATTTGCCGAGCAGCACCTGCGCCTGGTCGAGGTTGACGCCGAGCAGGTCGGACAGGTTGTCGACGGAGTTGTGGCGCATCTCCTTGCCGCAGCAGGCGAATTTGCCGACGGTGCGGATGTTGTTGACGCGCATGAGCTCCTCCATGACCTCGAGCGAGCCGATGCACTCGGCCGGGCCGACGCCGCAGCCGCCGTACGTCACGAACACGACGCCGTAGATCGTTTTTTCCATGCTGCCCTGCACACCCGGCGCGCGGCAGCCGGCGACGACGCCGGGGATGCCGGGAGGATCTTTCGGGCCGTGGCCGCCGTTCTGGTCCTTCTCGTGCTGCGCCTTGAGCTACTTCGGGCCGCCCTGTAAAAACTTGTTGCTCTGCAGGCCCATGACCTCGTAGAGCTCCTTGTAGGGAAGGCCCGCGATGATCGGGCTGCCGAGGCCGACGAGGTCGTATTCCTCCACGTGGACGGGATGCTCATCCCAGTCGATGCCCGGGCGGATCTTCAGATAGTCGACAGCAAAGCCGTTTTCCTCGCAGACCTCGCCGAACGCGCGGCCGATTTGCTCGGTGTTGCCGGTCATGGAGCTGTAGATGATGAGTGCCTTCCGTTTTGCCATGGGGGAGCCTCCTTTTTTGTTCAGCCAATTTGCACAAACCGTAACAGTATCTTAACATCTTTGTTGTGAAATGTGCAATAGCCGTTGCGAATGTTACCGCGCACCCGTTATCAGAAAACCTAACTTGCAATTTGCGGCTTGGCTATGGTATAATCATAAATGATATACTCTTTTATATAGTATGTCATACAAACGAACAATAAGGAGGGCGCGCCATGGAGCTTCGCCAGCTCAAATATTTTTCCGCCGTCGCCAAGCAGCTGAGCTTTACAAAGGCCGCGACGACGCTGTTTGTCAGTCAGTCGGCCATCAGCCAGCAGATCTCGGCGCTCGAGTCCGAGCTCGGCATCCAGCTGCTCGTGCGCGATAAGCACGCCGTCTCGCTCACGCAGGCGGGCGCGGAGCTCTATGAGAATTTACAGGGCATCCTGGGCTCGCTCGACGACGCGGTCGAGTCCGCGCAGATCACCGACCGCGCCCGGCACTACGCCGCGCGCATGACGCTCGGCATCCAGGATCAGATCGAGGTGTCCGGCTCGCTCTCGCCGCTCGTGCGGGCGCTGCAGGAGACGCAGGAGCAGTTCCCGTTCCTCATCGTGGACATCCTGCGCGTCCCGTTCGACCAGGTCGAGCCGTCGCTGACCAGCGGCCGCGCCGACGCCGTCGTCTCGCTCGACCCGGCGGGCATCAAGGCGCCGTTTTCCAAGGTGATCTTCCGCCGCGCGCTCTTCCGCGAGAAGCTGATGCTCAGCGTGTCGAAAAAGCTGCTGCGCGACCAGTTCCCGGACGACCGCCCGGACGTGCGCACGCTTCTGCAGCGCTATACATTAAATACTGCCGATTATGACGCCGGCCTCGTCCAGCAGATCTTCGCCATTTACCGCCACCATGATCTGCTGCCGAACATCCGCTATTTCGACAACCCCATGGAGTCCATGCTGCGCGCGCGCCTCGGCTTCGGCCTGAGCCTGACGCCCGAGACGCTCCTGCACGAGAGCGGCAACGACGAATTCATGGAGTATTTCGACCTCGAGACGGACGCGGCGTGCGTCACGCGCAATCTGCTCTGGCGCGAGGACCATGTGTCAGACCCGCTGCGCTTCCTGCTCGGCCGCCTCTGGCCCGACGGCGCGGCCGAGGGCGCGACGACGCTGTAAAGCGCGCCGTGTATGGATTTTCGCGCATCCGGGGATACTGAAAAAGTCCGCAAAAACCCGCCGCAAACCCTTTACAAGCCCCGGGTTTTGTGATATTCTTTTAAAGATAGCGTAGTTTTTACGCGGCCGCCCCGTTTCTCAGATCCGGGAGAAAGCATCGCGACCGATGCCCTCTGCCGACCCGGTCCTTAGTGCGCGGGCCAATGAATTTAGAAAGGTGGAATTTCCCATGATGCGCAAAGAACAGAAGCAGGCCATCATCGAGACCTACGCGACCCATCCCGGCGACACCGGTTCTCCGGAGGTCCAGATCGCGATCCTCACGGCCCGCATCAACGACCTGACCGAGCACCTGCGCGTGCACAAGCACGACAACCACTCCCGCCGCGGCCTTCTCATGATGGTCGGCCAGCGCCGCAAGCTGCTCGACTATCTCGCCAGCAAGGACATCAACCGCTACCGCGAGATCATCGCCAAGCTCGGCATCAGAAAGTAAGAAACGAGGGCGGCGCAAGCCGCCCTTTTTTCAATTTCCCCGCAGAAGAAATCCAAAACCCTGCGCGGGACCGTTTTACCATTTGAATGAGCGCCCGGCCGCCGGAGGTTCATTCAAGTGTTAAAACCTCCCGCGCACCCAACTACAAAAGGAGGTCCAGCCATGATCACACGCAAGCAGTATCCGAATCACCACGTTTTCGAGACCGAGATCGGCGGCCGCACGTTCACCGTCGAGACCGGCAAGGTCGCAGAGCTCACGAACGGCGAGTGCATCTGCCGCTACGGCGACACCGTCGTGCTCGTCACCGTCGTCGCCTCGAGCGCGCCGAAGTCCGGCATCGAGTATTTCCCGCTCACCATCGACTTTGAAGAGCGCCTGTACGCCGTCGGCCGCATCCCGGGCGCCTATCTGCGCCGCGAGGGCCGCCCGTCCGAGCGCGCCATCCTCGCCTCCCGCCTCATCGACCGTCCGATGCGCCCGTTCTTCGACGACGAGCTCCGCAACGACGTCGTCATCACCTGCACCGTCCTCGCCAACGACTATGACAACCCCGTCGAGGTCGTCGCCTCGCTCGGCGCGTTCATCGCCACGGCGTACTCCGACGTGCCCTGGAACGGCCCGATGGCCACGACCGAGGTCGCGTACCTGAACGGCGAATACATCATCAACCCGTCCGCCGACCAGCGCGACGCGGCCAAGATG
>CAVFYN010000020.1:0-4672 GCA_963626425.1 Bacteroidaceae bacterium | reverse complement strand
GTTATTATGTTACCAGTAAGTTGTTAAGGATTCTAGAGGGGAAATATTAAGTTTCCATGAAGTTCGAATGAAAATTGATTTCACTGGGAAAATACGCCCGAAACCCGCATGAAACCGCAAAAGAACCTAGCAAAAATATTTTTTAGTTTCCTTCGAAAACCTATTGACTTTGTTCCGTAGTGTGGTATGATGAGCATAAAGAAGTTAGCACTCACGACTGGCGAGTGCTAAAACCCAAAAGCGCGGCAGGTACGGAATCGGAACGGTCACGGAACGGAAAAAGCGCCGCGCACAAAGGAGAGTTGCCATTATGAATGCTGAAAAATATACGAGAAAGTCGCTCGAAGCCATCCAGAGCGCGCAGGAGATCGCCCTTGCGCACAACAACCAGCAGATCGAGCAGGTGCACCTGCTGCTGGCGCTGCTGCGGCAGGACGGCGGGCTCATCCCGCAGCTCGTCCGCCAGATGGGCGTGACGGTCGAGAGCCTGGACGCCGCGGTGAATGCCGAGGTCGAAAAGCTCCCGCAGGTCACGGGCTCCGGCCGCGAGGCGGGCAAGTATTACATCGCCCGCTCCGTCGACAACGTCTTTACGGAGGCCGAGAAGATCGCCGCGTCCATGAAGGACGAGTTCGTCTCGGTCGAGCATGTGTTCCTCGCCCTGTTCGAGGCGGGTGACGCGACGGTGCGCCGCCTGTTCGACACCTACAATATCAAACGCGAGGCATGTATGCAGACGCTCTCGAGCGTCCGCGGCGCGCAGCGCGTCACAAACGACAACCCCGAGGAGACGTACGAGGCCCTGAAAAAATACGGCACCGACCTCGTCGAGCAGGCCCGGAGCAAGAAGATGGACCCCGTCATCGGCCGTGACGACGAGATCCGCAACGTCATCCGCATCCTCTGCCGCAAGACGAAGAACAACCCCGTCCTCATCGGCGAGCCGGGCGTCGGCAAGACGGCCATCGTCGAGGCGCTCGCGCAGCGCATCGTCAAGGGCGACGTGCCCAAGACGCTCGAGGACAAGACGATCTTCTCGCTCGACATGGGCTCGCTCATCGCGGGCGCCAAGTACCGCGGCGAGTTTGAAGAGCGCCTGAAGGCCGTCCTCGAGGAGGTCCGCAAGTCCGAAGGCCGCATCATTTTGTTCATCGACGAGCTGCACACCATCGTCGGCGCCGGCAAGACGGACGGCGCCATGGACGCCGGCAACCTGCTCAAGCCCATGCTCGCGCGCGGCGAGCTGCACTGCATCGGTGCAACAACTCTCGATGAGTACCGCGAGTATATCGAGAAGGACAAGGCGCTTGAGCGCCGCTTCCAGACCGTCATGGTCAACGAGCCGACCGTGGAGGACACCATCGCGATCCTGCGCGGCCTGGAGGAGCGCTACGAGGTGTTCCACGGCGTGAAGATCACCGACCCCGCCATCGTCGCGGCCGTCACGCTGTCCAACCGCTATATCACCGACCGCTTCCTGCCGGACAAGGCCATCGACCTCATCGACGAGGCGTGCGCCATGATCCGCACGGAGATGGATTCCATGCCGACGGAGCTCGATCAGATCCGCCGCCAGATCATCCAGATGGAGATCGAGGAGGTCGCCCTCAAGAACGAGGAGGACGAGCTGTCCAAGAGCCGCCTGGCCGAGCTCCAGAAGGAGCTGGCCGAGCAGCGCGACCGCTTCAACGCCATGAAGTCCCAGTGGGAAAACGAGAAAAATGCCATCGGCAAGGTCCGCCAGCTGCGCGAGCAGATCGAGAGCCTCAATAGCCAGATCGAGCGCGCCGAGGAGACCGGCGACCTCGAGCAGGCCGCCAAGCTCAAATACGGCGAGCTGCCCGAGGCGAAAAAGCAGCTCGAGCAGGAGGAAAAGCTCGCCCAGAGCGCCAAGCAGAACAATCTCCTGCGCGACAAGGTCACCGAAAACGAGATCGCGCTCGTTGTCGAGCGCTGGACGGGCATCCCGGTCAGCAAGCTCGTCGAGGGCGAGCGCGACAAGCTGCTCCATTTGGAGGACACGCTCCACAAGCGCGTCATCGGCCAGGACGAGGCCGTGCGCGTCGTGTCCGAGGCCATCCTGCGCTCGCGCGCCGGCATCCAGGACCCGAACCGCCCCATCGGCAGCTTCCTGTTCCTTGGCCCCACGGGCGTCGGCAAGACGGAGCTTGCAAAAGCGCTGGCCGAGTGCCTGTTTGACGACGAGAAAAACATGGTGCGCATCGACATGAGCGAGTACATGGAGAAATACTCCGTGTCGCGTCTGCTCGGCGCGCCACCCGGATACGTCGGCTATGAGGAGGGCGGCCAGCTCACGGAGGCCGTGCGCCGCAACCCGTACTGCGTCGTGCTCTTCGACGAGGTCGAAAAGGCGCATCCGGATGTGTTCAACGTCCTGCTGCAGGTCCTCGACGACGGCCGCGTGACCGATTCGCAGGGCCGCACGGTCGACTTCAAGAACACCATCATCATCCTCACGAGCAACCTCGGCTCGCAGTATCTGCTCGAGGGCATCGACGACGAGGGCAACATCAAGCCCGAGGCGAAGGAGCAGGTCGAGTCCATGCTGCACTCGCACTTCCGCCCCGAGTTCTTGAACCGTCTCGACGAGATCGTGTTCTACAAGCCGCTCACGAAGGACAACATCACCCGCATCGTCGACCTGCAGATCGCAGCGCTCAACCGCCGCCTCGAAGACCAGCAGCTGTCCTGCACCGTCTCTGACGAGGCCAAGCAGCTCATCATCGACGCGTCCTACGACCCGCAGTACGGCGCCCGCCCGCTCCGCCGCTACATCCAGCACACGGTCGAGACGCTCATCGCCAAGAAGATCATCCAGGGCGACATCCAGACCGGCGCGACGCTCCGCGTCGAAGCCGAAAACGGCCAGCTGGTCGTGAAGTAATCAAAAGCAAACCGAAGGCGTGATATGCAGCTGCATATCACGCCTTTTTACTATTCAGACGCGCAGGATGCGGCCCGCTTTTCGCGGCTTTGCGGCCGGGTGCGGGTCGCCCTCGCGCGGGTAGCCGAGGAGAAGCTGCATAACAGCGTAGCGGTCAGATGGGATGGCCCACTGCTTCAGAATCTCCTGCCCGTAGGGGTCGGCGAACGCCGTCCAGCCCTGGCCGATGTAGCACGAGCCGACGCCGAGCGCGTCGGCTGCGAGCATCATGTTCTCGGCCGCGACGGCGCAGTCGTCCACGGAGAACAGAAAGTCCTTCGGCGCGAAGAATGTGATGACGGTCGGCGCGTCGTAAAACGCGTTCGTCAGCTTCGCGTCGTCGACGATGCTCGGCTGCTCGCGCGAGACGAAGCGCGTCGCCGTGGACATCCGGAAATTCGAATTCGCGCGCTTGATCTTACCGAGCCGTTCGTTGACCGCTCGGTCCTGGCAGACGGCGAAGATGACGCCCTGCCGCCCGCCCGCGCTCGGCGCGTACAGCCCGGCCTGCAGGATCTTCTCAAGGGCGGCTTCGTCGATCTGGCGGCCGTCAAAGCGTCGGATGGCACGACGGTGGGCAATGGTCTCAAAAATATCAGGCATCTTGTTTGATCTCCTTCCAGCACTGCGGGTCGGCCGCATAGAAATTGCCGCTTTTGCCGCTCGCAACGGCGGGGCAGCCGCGGCAGAAGGCCAGAAGCTCGCATTTGCTGCATTTTTCAAATTTGGTATAGTCCCGGTACCGCTCCATCTGGCACACCCAGACGTCCGCGAGCCGGTCGGTGAACACATTGGCGACCCGGCTGTTTTGTACCCGGCGGCAGGCATACACGTCGCCGGTGGGGAGAATGGTCAGGTGGCAGTTGCCGCAGTTGCAGCCGCCGTAGATCATGCCGCTCTCGACGGCCTCGGGAAGCTTGAACGCGCCGGTCTCGTATTCGTAGAGCGTCCAGAGGTGGTCTTTCTTGTTGAAGTAGGTCCGGCAGCCCGCGGCTTCGTACTCCTTGAACTTTTTGTCGCAGTCGGCGAGCAGCCTGCGGTAGCGCAGCGGTTCGATGCCGACGTCCTTTTCCTCGCTCGTCGGGCAGTAGCGCGCGAACGCGAACATATTCGCGCCGGCCGCGACGACGGCGTCGATGATGCCGGGGACCTCGTCGATGTTCGTGCCCGAGACGGTCGTCATCACGACCGAGCGGATGCCCGCGCGGTTGATGCAGCCGATCTTCTCGAACGTGATGTCAAAACTGCCGGGCTTGCGGAAATAGTCATGCGTTTCGCGCAGGCCGTCGACGGAGAGCTGGTATTTTTCGCAGCCGAGATCTTTTAATCTGCGGCAGACGTCGTCCGTCAGGTGGAACGGGTTGCCGAGAATGGTGAACGGGACGCCGTGCTGCTTCATCAGCGCGCAAAGACGCCAGAAATCCGGATGCAGGATCGGGTCGCCGCCCGTGATGTAGAAATAGGGCAGGCGGCCGTAGACCTCGCAGAAGTCCAGACAGTTGTAAAACGTGTCCTGCATCTGCGGCCAGGTCATGGAATCGGGCTTTTTATTGCAGTTCTCGGAAAAAATATAGCAGTGTTTGCACCGCTGGTCGCACTCGTCGGTGATGTGCCATTGAAAAGAGAAGTATTGCTTCATGGGGCTGCCTCCTTCGGGGGTTCGGGGCGCATTTCTCAAAAAACGCGCAGGTTTCATTTTCTCAGAAATACGCCCCAAGGCGTATGCTT
>CAVFYN010000019.1:0-3289 GCA_963626425.1 Bacteroidaceae bacterium | reverse complement strand
CCTCTCAGTCGGCTCCGCCGACAGCTCCCCTTGCAGGGGAGCCAGCCGGAAGGCCGGTTCCGCAATCGGCGCAATACAGACGCGCCGCCGCAGTCGTCGTAGGGCGGGATGACCTCATCCCGCCGCCGAATTGCCGCCGCGCCCGTAGGGGCGGATATCATCCGCCCGCCGAATTCCCTCCGCGCCGCAGGGGCGCATCCCATACAAAAACCCCCGCCAGTCTCGCGACTGGCGGGGGTTCTCTTTTATTCCGGCAGCTCCTCCGGCTCCGGCGCTCGGACGAGCGGGCGGAAGCGCTCCTGCACCGCGCCGAGCGCGCGGTACGCTTCTCGCCCCTGCGTAAGCGTCATACCGTGGTTTTCGTCGCTCGGCTCGTCGTCCGATCGCGTGAACACGTCGTTTTCCCAGAAGCACACGGGGCAGATGAACGCGATGGCCTCCTCCCGCGGGGCCGGGAGGGTCAGATACCCGCAGCACGGGCACGGATGGCGCGTCTCCATTTCAAAACAGCAGCGCGCCGAAGATCCCGCCGAGGACGACGCCGGAGAAATAGACGACGGCGAGGATCTTCACATTGTCGCGCACCGAGCGGTTCGTGCGGAACAGCACGAGCAGCCCGACGCCGCTGCCCGCGAGCAGCCCCGCGAGCATCGCGCCCGCGCGCATGCCGCCGGCAAGGTACAGCTCCGTGATGACGACGGACGCGGCGCAGTTCGGGATGAGCCCGATGAGCCCGGCGATGAGCTCGCCGATGACGGGTCGGTTTAAGATGAGCGAGGCAAGGCGCTCTTCGCCCAGAAATTCCACGACGACGTTCAGCCCGAACGAGATGATGAGCAGGAACGCGAAAATTTCAAGCGAGTGGATGAGCGCCGGGCCGACGATGCTCTTGTGCTCATGGCAGCCGCAGTGGCTGTGCTCGCACAGCTCGTCGATGTGCAGCGTCTCCTCCTGCCCGCCCGCGCGGCGGCGGACAAGGTCGACGCCGTAGCCGGTGAGCACGGCGGCGGCGATCTTCACCGCGAGGATCTTCACGATGAGCAGCGGCGAGACCGTCTCGGAAATGAGGATGGGCAGCATCTCGTCCGACGTGGACAGCAGCACGGCGATGAGCGTGCCCGCCGTGATGACGCCGCCGGCGTACAGGCTCGACGCCGCGGCCGAAAAGCCGCACTGCGGCACGACGCCCGCGACGGCGCCGATGGCCGGCCCGGCCTTGTGCGTCCGCGCGAGAAAGCGCTGCATCTTCCCGCCCGCGCGGGACTCGAGCGCCTCGATGGCGAGATACGTCACAAACAGAAACGGCAAAATGAGAATGTTGTCCAGGAGCGTGTGCGCGAGGACGTGGAGGATTTCATGCATAAATTGGGGCCTCTTTCTTGAGATTCAAGTTTTAGTATAACACCTGCGCGGCGCGCCCACAACTAAAAAAACGCGAATGGCGGCGAAAACACGGCCGATCCCGCCAAAATGTCTGCAATTGGGCGCGATTTACAGACGATTCCGGCCGATTATGCCCGCATATCCCGAAATTCAGCACTTGATTCGGGCGCGATCTATTGATATACTGACAAGTACTTGACGAAAGGGTGTGATCCCCATCTCCAGCAACAAAAAAGTCCTCAACGACCTGACGCAGGGGCCCGTGCTCCGGCAGCTGATCCTGTTCTCGCTGCCGCTCATGGCAGCCTATGCGCTCCAGGCCGTGTACAACGTCGTCGACATGATCGTCGTCGGCCAGTTCGTCGGCGCGACGGGTCTCTCGGCCGTCGGCATCGGCGGGCAGATCCAGAATCTGCTCATGTTCATCGGCATGGGCTTCGGCTCGGCCGCGCAGGTGCTCATCTCGCAGCAGGTCGGCGCGGGCGACTATGACGGTCTGCGCCGCACCATCGGCACGTCGCTCACGCTCATGGCCATTTTGTCCGTCGTCGTCGGCGGCCTGTGCGCCATCGTGTGCGACCCGGTGCTCGGCCTGCTCAACACCCCGGCCGAGGCGCTCTCCGACGCGCGCGCGTACTGCATGGTCTGCTGCGCGGGCATGCTGTTCATCTTCGGCTACAACGGCATCTGCGCCATCCTGCGCGGCATGGGCGAGAGCAAGCTTCCGATGTACTTTGTCGGCATCGCGGCCGTCATCAACGTCGGGCTCGACCTGCTGTTTGTCGCCGTATTTGAAATGGGCGCGGCCGGCGCGGCGCTCGCGACCGTCATCGCGCAGGGCTGCTCGTTCATCCTCGCGCTGATCTGCCTGTACCGCCGCCGCGAGGCGTTCCACTTCGACTTCAAGCCCGCGAGCTTCCGCCCGCAGGCCGACCGCTGCCGCGGCCTTTTCAAGCTCGGCATCCCCATGATCATCCAGAGCGTCATGATCGCCGTCTCCGTCATGTTCGTCAACGCGCACGTCAACACGTTCGGCGTGGCCGCCTCGGCCGTTGACGGCGTCGGCAACAAGCTCAACACGATCTCGTTCACGCTGACCAACGCCCTCGGCGTCGCCGCCGCGGCCATGATCGGCCAGTGCTTCGGCGCGCGCAAGCACGACCGGCTCAAGAAGGTCTACTGGTACACGACGGCCATCTCCATGAGCATTTTCGTCGTTTTGGCGGCCGTGAGCCTGCTCTTCCCCGAGCAGCTGTTCCGCCTGTTCACGTCCGACGAGTCCGTCATCGCCTACGCGTCCGGCTTCATGCGCATCGCGGTCATCTACTACCTCGCCAACTGCACGATGCTCACGCCCTACTCCCTGCTCGAGGGCACGGGCAGCGCGGGGCTGAGCCTCATCATCGGCATTTTAGACGGCGTCGTCGCCCGCATCGGATTGTGCTGGCTCCTCGGCACAAAGTTCGGCCTGTACGGCTTCTGGCTCGGCAGCGCCCTGGCCGGCTTCGTCACGACCATCGGCGGCAGCATCTATTTCTTCTCGGGCAAATGGAAAACAAAGAAGCTCGTACTGCATGGTGGGGAGCAGTGATTGGCAAGATAAGAGACCCGGTGAGCGAATGGCTCACCGGGTTCTGTTTTTTCCCGCCGTAGGGGCGACCCTTGCGGTCGCCCGCTGGGCCGATTGCGTGCCAGCGCCAAAATAGACCTGTCACCCTGAGCGCAGCCGAAGGGTCTTTCCGATTGCGGTAGTCTTGCGTTTTGTTCCAGCGCTGGATGTATTCGAAAGCATACCGTAATCGGGCAGATCCTTCGACTCCGCTGCGCTCCGCTCAGGATGACACGTTTTTCGTTAGCTGCCGCCGCAATCGGTCTGTTTGTGCCTCCGGCGGGGTACTTCTTTTGT
>CAVFYN010000018.1:0-2400 GCA_963626425.1 Bacteroidaceae bacterium | reverse complement strand
AGCTCGGCGTGCCGGTGCATGAGCTGGCGATGATGATGTCCATCGCGCTGCGCTTTATCCCGACGCTCATCGAGGAGACGGACAAGATCATCTCCGCGCAGAAGGCGCGCGGGGCGGACTTTGAGTCCGGCAGCCTCATCCGGCGGGCCAAGGCGCTCGTCCCCGTGCTCGTGCCGCTGTTCATCAGCGCGTTCCGCCGCGCCGACGAGCTGGCCACGGCTATGGAGTGCCGCTGCTACCACGGCGGCGAGGGCCGCACGCGCATGAAGCAGCTGCGCTACGGCGGCATCGATGCGGCGGCCTACGCCGCGTGCGCCGCGCTGCTCGCGGCCATCATCGTACTGCGCCGGTTCGGCTTGTAGGAGGCATTATGCGCAACATCGCTCTGCAACTGATGTATGACGGCACGGCCTATCACGGCTGGCAGGTCCAGAAAACGGAGGTCACGGTCGGGCAGACGCTCGAGCGCGCGGCCAGCGCCGTCTGCGGCCATCCCGTAAAAATGGTCGGCTGCGGCCGCACGGACGCGGGCGTCCATGCAAAGGTCTACATCGCCAATTTCCACACGACCTCGCGCATCCCGGCCGAGCGGCTCCCGCTCGCGCTCAATACGCACCTGCCCGGCGACATCGCCGTGCTGCGCGCGTTTGACGTGCACGACGGGTTCAACGCCATCGGCTCGTGCGTGCGCAAGGAGTACACGTACCTCATTTATAATACGCGCCTGCGCGACCCGTTTTATGTCAATCGCGCGTGGTTTTACCCGCGCCCGCTCGACGAGCGCATCATGCAGCAGGCCGCCTCGCAGTTCGTCGGCACGCACGATTTTGCCGCCGTCCGCTCCGTCGGGACCGAGACGCGCACGACCGTGCGCACCGTGTACCATTTCAACGTCGAGCGCCGCGGCGAGATGATCGAGCTTCGCGTGTGCGCGGACGGATTCCTCTATAATATGGTCCGCGCGATGACCGGCACGGTCGTCTACTGCGCGGAGGGCAAGATCGCGCCGGACGGCATCGGCGCGCTTCTGGAGTCCGGCGACCGCACGGCCGCCGGGCCGACCGTCCCGCCGGGCGGGCTTTACATGTCGCAGCTGTGGTATGACGACGGGGAGGCGAAGTTCCATGTCGGACAATAACATCACGCGCATCTATCCCGAGCGCGGGCCGAAAAAGCTCTGGCCGCGCGTGCTCGCGGCCGTGCTGGCCGTGGCCGCGGTCGTCGCGATCGTCGTGGTGATCCTGCTTCGCGGCGGCGTGAGCCTGGACGGCGTGCGGCGCTATGTGCGCTACATCGGCGTGTCGCGTTCGGAGACGGACGGGCGGTTCACGTTCGACCAGCACAGCTCCAACGCGTACAGCGCGGCAGGGGACGGCCTTGCCGTCGCGTCCGTCGGCGGCGTGTCGGTCTATGACAAAAACGGCGGCGAGCTCTACACCGTCGCGCGCAGCCTCTCCACGCCCGCGGCGCAGTCCGGCGACTCCGTGACGCTTGCCTACGACATCGGCGGCACGGCGCTCCTCGCCGTCGACCATTCGCGCGGCGTGACGGCGGACATCACGGCCGGCGGCGCGCTGCTCGACGCGGACATCTCCTCCGGCGGCGCCATTGCGTACTGCGCCGTCGAGGACGGGAAAAAGACCGTCCTGACCGTTTTGGACACGAAGCAGCAGGAGATCTACAAATGGTATTCCTCCAGCAGCTTTTTGAGCCCCTGCGCCGTCTCCGCGCGCGGCGGGCAGGCCGCGGCCATCGCTGCGGGGCAGAGCGAGCACGCGTATGAGAGCACGCTCGAGCTGTTCGACACGGCGTCGCAGGACGATCCGGCGGCCCTGTCGCTCGGCAATCTGCTCGTCTATGACCTTGACTATCTCACCGACAGCGCCCTGTGCGCCGTCGGCGACACGGAGGCCGTCTTTGCCGGGACGGACGCCAGCCTGACCGGCCGGTACGACTACGGCGGGCGGTATCTGAAGGACTATTCCCTCGGCGGCGACGGATTTCTCGCGCTGGCCCTGAATACATATCAGGCAGGCAGCCGCTACTCCATCGTGACGGTCGACGCCGATTCTCTCGACGCGCAGGAGGTCTATCTCGGCGTCGAGGTCCTGAGCATTTCGGCCGCGGGGCCGTACCTCGCCGTCCTGACGGTCGACGGGCTGAACATCTACACGCAGGATCTGACGCTCTACGCGCAGGAATCCGACACCGGCGCGGCCACGAGCGTCCTGCAGCGCAGCGACGGGACGGCGCTGCTCGTGGCGGGCAATTCGGCCTCGCTGTTCATCCCGTAATTTTGGAATTTGCAATTTCCCAGTGTACCTGTTATGATACTGAAAAAATATTTGACCTATCCGCCCGGATGGGCGGACCCACAGCAGTTTTAAGGAGTTTTTGCCA
>CAVFYN010000017.1:18781-24841 GCA_963626425.1 Bacteroidaceae bacterium | reverse complement strand
AGGCGTACTGCGACAAGATCGGCGCCGACCTCTACACGCGCGACGCGTCGGAAGCGGCCAATGCCGCAGCCAATGCGCTCGCAGCAAAATCGGCCTAAAAGCCTACATATAAACGCCGCCCATCCGCACGGATGGGCGGCGTCTTTTATGTGTTATACGTCAAGCAAAGGTTTCCGCCCGAAGATCCGCCCGATGGCGCAGCAGACGATGCTGGCCGCGACGCCCGCGAACAGCGAGTCGAGGCCCCACGGCAGGCTGAGCACCGTGCCGAACACCATGACGAGCACGGGGCCGGCCACGATGGCCGCGATGGCCCACGCGCGGCTGACGCGCCCCGGCAGCCAGATGGCGCAGCACAGCGGCGCAAAGATGACCGCACCGCGCAGACCCATGGACATATATGCGAAGTCCTGGATCATGTCGCTGCCGAGCACCGTGCAGATCATGGCCGCGGAGAACAGCACGATGAGGATGCACGCGCGCGTCAGATTGAGGTTTTTCTTCGGCGCGTCGAAGCGGTGCGTCAGCTTTTTGACGATGTCGTTGTTGATGACCGCGCTGATGCCGAGCGCGAGGCCCGCGCCCGTGCCGACGACGGCGATGAGCAGCGCGCCGAGCACGACGCCCGCGAGGACGCCCGGCATATATTCGAGCACAAAGCCCGTCAGCGCCGTCTTGGCGACGATGCCGGGGTGCGTCGCACGCATATAAAGGCCGATGAGGATGCCGCCGACGCCGATGGGCGGGATCATGCACGTGCTCACGAGTGCGCCGATGCGCGCCGAGCGGTCCGTCTTGCCCGCGAGGACAGCCTGCGCGTACGTCTGCGTCGTCAGAACACCGAGCAGGAGCGACAGCCCCTTGCCGCCGTCCGTCGCGACGCCGCGGGCGAACACGCTGAACAGGTTCACATCGCCGGCGTCAATGGTATGCACCATGTCGGCAAATCCACGGAACCCGCCGACCATGTACAGCACCATCGCGCCGCCGCCGATCATGGCAACATAGAGCAGCACGAGCTTCACGATGCCGACAAGCCCCGCGCCGCGCACACCGCCGAAAATGACGTACACGGCCATAAGCGCCGCCGCGATGAGCAGCTCCGGAATGAGCCCGAGGCCCGGCGCGATGACGGCGATGACGGCCGTCGCCGCGATGAGCTGCGAGAGAATGTTGATGTAGATGCCGATGGACGAGAGGATGGACGAAAGCAGCCCCGCCTCGCGGCCGAACTCCTTCGTGATCATGCCGACGAGCGTGCTACACCCGCTCTCGCGCAGCGGTCCGACGAAAAACAGCGCGAGGATGAGGCAGCCGATGCCGCCGCCGAGCGTGAACCACCAGGCCGAGAAGCCGTATGTAAACGCCAGCTGCGCCGTGCCGATCGTCGACGAGCCGCCGACGAGCGTGCCCATGATCGTGCCGGCGACGATGAACGCGCCGGACTTGCCGCCGCCGGAGGCGAAATCGGCCGCGCTTTTGACCTGCCGGCCGGACCAGACGCTCAGGCCGATGATGACCGCGAGCGTGCCGATCAGGCCGATCAGCTGTGAGACTGTCAATGCCATAAGGGAAAATCTCCATTTCTAAAAAAAGCAAAAGCCAGCCGGGCGCAGGGGCTCTCGCTCCTGTGCCTGGCTGGCTCCCGTCTGAGTCCGGCGGCCGTTTTGCGGCCGCCCTCAGGCGAAACAGCTTTTATTCGTTTTCTTTTTTCAGATCCGCGTACTGCTGCCCGATCTCACGGATCGCGGTGAGCAGCGCGCGCTTCAAGTGGCCGTAGTACTTGAGGTTCATCTCCTCAAGCAGGTCGTCCACGCCGCGATTGAGGTTGTAGCCCTTCATCATCGTCAGCACGAACCGGCGCCCGAGGTCGGTCGCCATCGAGCAGTCGACGTCGAGCACGACGCCCGTCTCGAAATCCACGTCCGCCACGACGACCATCTGGTCGAACATTTTCTGCGCCGTGGTGTTCGACGGGAGCTTGGCGTAGCCGGCCAGCAGGATATGGCCGCTTACCTTACCCATAGTTCTCTTCCCTTCTGCCGGTCAGACGCGGGGATGCCGCGAAGATGGCCGCGCGGGCCGCAAGGCCCGGCGGATCTGCGCAGCGCGCGTCTCCGGCGCGCCCGGGGATCAGACCGGGTCGGCGAGGAATTTCTTCGCGAGGCGGAACACCTCGAACAGCTGCTGATCGCGCTTGTGCTTGAGCTCCTCGATGTCCATGCCCTCGTAGTCATAGAAGCCCTTGCCGGTCTTGATGCCGAGGTTGCCCTCGTCGACGAGCTTTTCGAGCGTCTTGGGCATCTCGTCGCCGTGCTCGGGCATGGTGTAGGAGTGGTTGCGGTAGTTGTTGGCCGTCATGTCCAGGCCGCCGAAGTCGGCGCGCTTGAGCAGGCCGAGCACGACCGCGCGCGGGATGAACGACGCCTTGGCCGCCAGGTCGATGGCCTGCGCGTCGCAGTAGCCGTTGTCGAGCAGGTAGAACACCTCGCGGTTGAGGCACTGCTGCAGGCGGTTGACGATGTAGCCGCGGATGAATTTCTTCATCAGGACGGCCGTCTTGCCGCAGCCGTTGAGCAGCTCGACGGCGACGTCCGCCATCTCCTGCGGCGCCTGCTCGCTCTTGACGACTTCGACGAGCGGGATGACATGCGGGGGCGCGTACCAGTGGCAGATGATCATCTGCGGCAGCAGCTTCTCCGGCACGACCTCAAAAATGTTCATGGCCGACGTGTTCGAGGCGATGATGACGTCCGGCGCGACGCACGCGGCCAGCTGCTCATACAGCGCGCTCTTCGCGTCGCGGTTTTCGACGATCGTCTCCTGGATCATGTCCGCGCCCTCAACGGCTTCTTCGACCGTCAGGCGGAAGCTGATGCGGCCGAAGATCGTGTCGATGTCCTCGGCGCGGATCTCGCCCTCTTCGGCGAAGGTCGCGAGCTGGCTTTTGAGCGAAGCGATGGCCTTTTCGCGGGTCGACTCGCTGCGGGTCCACATCGTGACCTCGTAGCCGCCCATGGCGTAGGTCTGCGCGATGCCCGGGCCCATGGTGCCGGCGCCGAGGACCGCGATCTTTTTGATATCCTGTAAGGTTTTCATAAAGAATCTTCCTTTTCAGACAGTCCGATTGCCCCGCAGAGGGTCTCCGCGGGGCAATCGGGTAAAATCAGATTATGTTGGAGCGCGTTATCTTAGAAGTTGCCCGGCTCCCACGCAACAAGGCGCACAAAGCCGCCATCGGCCATCTCGCAGCGGAACGGGAAGGCGGCGATGATCATGCGCTTGCCGGTGACGTCGTCGATGTCGCCGCCGGCGTTCTCGACGGTGCAGACGCCGGACTGCATGTAGATACGATGGCACGGCTCATAGTCCGGATACTTCACGGCAGCGGACTCGCCGGTCGCCTGGATGTACGCGGTCTCGAGCCACGGCATCTGCTCCTTGAGCGGATGATGCCACAGCGGCGCATCCGTGGCGCCCCACGTGCCGGAGATGCCCTTGATGTGCTTCTCGTTCACGAGGTAGTGCGCCAGCTCCGGGCCCTCGCCGGGGTAGTAGTTGTAGTACTTGTCGTTGTTGACTCTCCAGTAGTGATGGAAGCCGGTGTTGATGATGACCCAGTCATTCTCGCGGACCTCGAGACCATCCTTCTTGCAGGCGGCGTCGAACTCCTCCGGGGTGATGATGTGCCAGATGTCGGCCGGCATGCGGCTCGGATCGCCGTCGGCGGCGTTCCACTTCTCCTCGAACTCGTCCTTCAGGTAACGCATGTCGACGATGATGCCGGTGCCGATGCAGCGCTCGAGGTGGAGCTCGGCGAGGTTGTAGCCGTTGCGCTCGCGGTCGACCTCTTCCTCATGGAGGACATGGTTCGGCGCGTCCATATGCGTGCCGGCGTGCAGCGTGCCGGTGTAGGTCATGGTGCGCTTGTGGAAACGGCCGAGGTACTGGCCGCGCGGGAACTGAAGGTCCGTGCGGGCGCCCGGGAACGGCCAGAGCGGGGTATCGACGCCCCAGGGCATCGACAGGTCGTAGATCTTCGTCATCTTCGAATCGTCCAGATACTGGGGCGCATTCTTCAGGGGCATGTAAGCCATGGTGAAAAACCTCCTGCATTCATATTTATTACGAGGCTATTTTACACCTTAGTACGATTCCAAGGTCAATAGCTTCGTAAAACTTTTTCTTGCAACCCCCGGTGAAATTACTTATAATAAAGCCAGTTTGGGCAGCGGGAGGGAGAGCTATGCAGCGCTATCGCATCGGCGACGTGGCCAAGATCCTCGGCATTTCGCCGGATCTTCTGCGGTATTACGAGAAAAAGGGCGTCGTCCGTCCCGTGAAGGACAAGACGAACGACTACCGGTACTATGAGGCGTGGGACATCAACTTCCTCGTCGACTGCCTTTGGTTCAAGAATTTCGGCTTCGGCATCGACCAGATCTCGCACATGGTCACCGACTGCTCGCGCGAGAGCCTGCGCGAGACGATGCAGGACAAGCAGAATGAGCTTCGCGAGATGATCCGGCGGCAGCAGCTGCTGCTTCGCCGCGCCGAGCAGTACTGCGACGGGCTCGAGCGCGCCGGGCGCGGCCTCGGCCGGTGCGACCTCGTCATGAGCCCGGAGACGGTGCGCTACCTCAACCGCTACAACTTCCTCTACGACAAATCGCCGGACCTGCAGCAGCTCAGCCAGGAGTGGCTGCAATATATGCCGTTCATCCAGCGCTGCTTTGAGATCGAGCGTGACGTGCTGCTCTCCCGCGGCAGCGAATACGCCTGGGGCTTCGCGCTCGACATGGACTACGTCCGCGAGTTCGGCGTGAAGATCGAGCCGCCCGTCGTCCACCTGCCGAGCCAGCTGTGCCTGCACTCCGTGTTCAAAAGCGCGGGCAAGGACCAGTTTGCGCCGCACCACATGGACTACATGGTCGACTACGCCGAAAAAAACGGCCTGACCATCACCGGCAACGCCCACGGCAACCTGCTGTGCAGCGCCCTCGAGGACGACGCCCTCACCGGCTACTTCGAGGTCTGGCTGCCCGTTGAAAAGAAATAACAAAACCGGCACGGTAACTTGATACCGTGCCGGTTATTTTTTCCGCGGCGGCCGGGCGTCGTCCGTCCGGCCGAGCAGATAGTCCACCGACGTGTTATAAAAATCCGCCAGCTTCAGCAAAACCTGCGTCGGGATGTCGTTTTCGCCCGTTTCGTACTTGGAATACCCCGTCTGCGACATTCCGAGCACCCCGGCGACCTCCCGCTGCGTCAGGTCCCGATCCTCCCGCAGATCCCGGATCCTCTGATACATGGTCATCTCCTCCGTTTTTCAAAAGGGCGGTATCCGTCGGATACCGCCCTTTTGGTCTTTTATTTCCCCTGATACGCGCGATACAAAAACGTGATGATCTGCCCGCGGGTGCAGGTGCGGCCCGGGGCGAAGCGGCCGTCGGGGAAGCCGCGCGTCACGCCGGTCTCTGCCGCCCAGGCGACGGCGGCGGCGTAGTAGCTGTCCGCCGGGACGTCGGAAAACTGCGGCGCGGCCTTCGCCTGCGCGCCGCGCGCGCGGTAGAGGAACGTTACGCTCTGCGCGCGGGTGCAGGGCGCGTCCGGGCGGAACGTGCCGTCGGCGTAGCCGGACACGATGCCGTTTTCGGCCGCCCATGCCACGGCCTTTTCGCAGTAGCTGCCCGGCGCGACGTCGGCCATGGAGCACGCCGCCTTCGGCTCGGGGCTGCCCGCGGCGCGCCAGAGGAGCGTCACGATCTGGCCGCGCGTGCAGGGATCATTCGGCCCGAACGTGCCGTCGCCGCGCCCGTTCGTGACGCCGTTTTTCTGCGCCCAGCGGACGGCCTCGAAATAAAAGGCGTCCTCCGGCACGTCGTCAAACGGCGCGGGCTCGGGTTTCGGCGGGGTCACGATGGGCGCGGGCGGCAGCGGCGGATTCTCCGCGCGGACGTTCAGCGTGAGCGTGATGGGCATAAAGTTCTGCGTCGTGACCGTGACGGTCACGGTGCCGATCGCCCCTTCCGTCCGGGTCGGGACCACCGCGACCGGCAG
>CAVFYN010000017.1:0-18771 GCA_963626425.1 Bacteroidaceae bacterium | reverse complement strand
GTCCGAGATGGCCGCCTCGCCCGCGTCATATTGGCCGAGGCCGACCGCTGCGAGCGCGTATTGGACGTCCCCGTACACGCCCGCGGGCGGCTCGGGCAGGAGCGTTTTGAAATCGAACGTGTACGTCGCCGCCGTACTGTTTTGGACGGTCAGCTCACCGGGCTCGGCCGCGGGCGCGGGCGCCGGAGAGATGACCGCGTCCGCTGCGTCGGTCAGCGTCGCCATGCCGTTTGAGAAAATGTAATTTGGATTGTGGAGCGTGACGGTCCACACGATGCGGCTCTTCCCGGCGGCGAGGGATTCATAGCCCGCCTCGTCCAGCGTGAACTCGTCCGCGCCGAGTTCGATCAGCTTCGTTTTCTCCGCGTCGGCGTAGAAGCCGGTGATGCGGAACGTCGTGCTCCATGTGCCGTCGTAGACCTTCGTGAGCGTCGTCTCGTCCACGCGGACGGCGCGCAGCACGCGCGGTTCCATCCGCACGAAGAACGGCTCGCTGTAACAGGTGTAGCCGTTGTACGTCGCCGCGACGGCATAGGTGTACGCGCCGAGCGGCATCGTCGGGGAGAGCGCATAGGCCGCGCCCGTGCCATCCGAAAGCGCCGTCCGGCTGCCGTCGTCGTTCACGCGGTACCACTGATACGACGCGCCCGGGCCCGCCCCGTCCGCGAACGTGACGTGCGCCCGCAGCTCAAACGTCTGACCCTCGTACTGCCCGTACTCCGCGGCGGCGGAGACACCCTGCTCATGTTCGCCCAGCTGGGCGGTGACGTTCACCTCGCGCATCGGCGCGTCGGCAGCGGTGACATTTGCGAGCACCCGGCCGTTCCCGTCGTCCGAAAGGTCCGCCTCCCCGGCAAAGACGCCGTCCGCTTTCCGGAAGGCCCGGTTATACCCGAGCAGCTTCTGAAAATCCTCGTAGGAACCGGCAGCGCGGATGCGGACCGCGTCGAAAGAGCCGCCGGAAACGGTCACGTTTGCGGCGCTGTCCAAAATATCGAGCGTCCCGACCGCCCCGCCGCGCAGCTCAGCCGCGCCGCCGGCTTCGACGGCGACGCTCGCGAGCCGGACCGCGGCGTTCATGCCCTGCGTGAGCTTCCCGCCGGGCTTCACGGTGATGGCCGTGCCGAATTCCGGCGCCGTGCCGCTTCCGGTGAATGTGACCGTGCCCGCGACCACAAGCGTGCCGCCGGCGCAGCCGCTGCCGACGTCGATGGTCACGCTGCCGGACGCCGTGAACGTACCCGAGAGCTGCGGGACCAGGATCTCGACCGTTTCGCCGTCCGCGGCGTCCAGCGCGTCCTGAAGATCGGCGTAATACGCCGTGTTTTCATCCTTCGTCACACGGGCGGTGAACGTCGTCTTCCCGCACGGACAGCGCATGATCCCGTCCGCGCAGGTCACGACAGAGTCGTGGCTGCATGGCTTCACGGTGACATACGACAGATCAGTCTGGTCCGACAGCACGACGGGTTTGCCGTCCTGTTCGTAATAATACCCGTCCGCCAGCAGCTCCTTGAGCGTCCGGTCTCCGCGCACCTCGATCGAGCCGAACGTGCCGCCGGCAAACGAGGCCTCGCCGCGGGGCATGATGACCACCTCGTCGACGTACAGGTCATTGTCCCGCGCGGGGATGCACAGCTTGCCGGGCTCCGTGTCGCTGCCGACCGCAAGGCAGCCCTTGTAATACGCCCGCCCGTCTCCCGTGTTGAGGAACGTCACGGTGCTTAGGAGCTTCGTCGTCGCGGGATCCTGACTCAGATTGAAGCCGCAGAAATCGAGCGTGAACGACGGGCTGATGAAGCTCATCGCGCTGGCCTGATCGAGCAGCAGCGAGATCGTCTTTGTGCCTCTGGCGAACATCGCAGCATTGACAACAGAGCTGAAGTAGTCGACGTAGGTCGTCGTCGTTTGGTCGCCCAGGCGGGCCGTCAGATACGCCTGCAGCTTCGTCTCGCAGGCCACGCAGATCATGTCGTCCTGCGTCCTGTCGCTGTGGGTGCAGAGATTGCCGCAGGTCGTGCAGCGGAACTTGCCGTACAAATCGCGCGCAAACGTGTAACGCCCGCTCTCATCTTTGTGATTGCACGGCACGACCTTGACGTTCTCAAGCGGCGTGCCGTCGAAAGCCCGGTTCCCGTCGACCCTCTGGCCGGTCTCCAGCTCCAAAAAATAGCTGCCGCCGCCCAGCATGGAGGAAAGATCCTTTCTGAGCGAGGTCCCGTCACCGGCGATTTTCTTGAACGTCCCGCCGCCGAGGAATGTCTGAACATAGTTGCTGTTGGTCAAAAAATCATACGTCAGCGTCAGCGTTCCGTCGACGTCCACGTTTTCCAGCGTCGTCTTGCCCCCGCACAGCCGCAGCGCGTCGCCGCTTCCGGTGTTGCCGATCGTGCCGTTTTTGATCGCGAACGTCTTTCCGTTATATCCGAAATCAACGTTGAAAACCGGCTCGTTGTCCAGCGCGCCGGTGATCGTATGGCCGTTCAGGTCAAGGATCACGTTGGTCAAAAGTGTGGTCTGCGTGAAGGTCTCTGTCAGCGTCACGTTTTCAAGCAATGTGACCCTCACCACGGGGTAGTAATTGTCCGGCAGCCAGCCTACCAAGCTGTTCAGCTCGTCGAGGCTTTTCAGCCGCCATGTGTATTCGGCCCCTTCCTCCACCGTCACCTCGGCGATGCACCCATCGTCCGCGGCCCATACCTCCGTGCTCAGCGCGGCCGCAAACATGGCCAGCGCGATGGCCAGCAAGATCGCCCATGCCCGGATCCTCATCGTCCTACCTCCTGCGGCCGCAAACGGCCTTTGAAATTTGTTGGTTCCATTATACACGCTCCGCGTAGATAACAAATCCATCCAAAGTATGATTCGGCGTAAAAAACCGGCCCGAGGGAAGCTCCCCCGGGCCGGTTCCTTATTTCAAAAAAAGCCTCGCAGAGTTTCGCCAGCGAAGCGGGTCCCGTTTGAATTTTACAGGCACTTGCGGTCGATGCCGAGAATCTCGCGGGCCTCCTGCGCGGTCGCGATCTCGCGGCCGGCGAGCTTGGCGAGGGCGACGGCGCGCTCGACGAGCATGACGTTCGTCGCGATGATCTTGTTGCCGTCGGCGTCCTTGCCGTACATGACGTTGTCCTCAAGGCCGACGCGCAGGCCGTCGCAGCCGAGGGCCAGGCCGGCGAGCATCATCGGCATATGGGCCTTGCCAATGCCGGAGACGGACCACGTCGCGCCCTCGGGCAGGCGGTCGACGAGGAAGCCGAGGTTCTCGGCCGTGCCCGGCATGGAGCCGCCGACGCCCATGATGAACTGGATGTGGGGCGGCTTCGGGATGTTCCACTTGTTGACGTAGTACATGACCGAGTCGATGTGGCCGGTGTCGAAAACCTCGAACTCCGGCTTGACGTCCTCTTTCACGACCTCCTGCGCCAGCAGGTTCAGGAAGCGCGGGCTGTTCTCAAAGATGTAGCTGTTCGACCAGTTGATGGTGTTCGGGTCGAAGGAGCACATCTCCGGCTTGAGGGCGGACAGGTGCTGCAGGCGCTTGTAGTCCTCGTACTCGCCGCCGGACGTCGTCAGGTTGATGATGACGTCGACACCGGCCTCGGCGCAGTACTTGCGGCAGAGCTCGACGGTCTCCGTGAACTTCTGCAGGCTCATGGACTTGTAGCCGATCTGCATGACGCCATCGACTTCCTTGTCCTCGCGGACGTGGATGTGGACGATGGACGCGCCGGCCCTGGCGACGTCGACGACCTGACGCGCGATCTCCTCCGGGGTGTACGGGACGGTCGGCGCCTGAGACTTCTTCGTTCCGGCGCCGCACATGCAGCACTGGATCATGATCTTGTTGGACTTTGCCATGATTTCTTTTTCACTCCTATAATTTTCGGCGAGGCCAATGAGCTTCGCAGAATTCGCGCCGCGCACGGCGCGAAAAAATTACAAATCATGATTTCCGGCGACCTGCGCGTCGGAAATCATACCGCTCAGCCTGCAAACGTGCCCGCGGAGCGGGTGCGCTGCAGCAGGCTGCGATCCCCTCGAAACAGAAACCTCCGGTTTCTGTTTCGCTTTAGTCGCACATCTCAATAACGGTCGCCTGGCCCATGCCGCCGGCGATGCAAAGGGTCGCGAGGCCGTACTTCAGGCCGCGGCGCTTCATCTCGTGCATGAGCGTGATGATGATGCGGCTGCCGGACGAGCCGACGGGGTGGCCAAGGGCGACAGCGCCGCCGTTGACGTTGATGATGTCCATTTTGTCCTCCCAGCCGAGCAGCTTGATGCAGCCGAGCGCCTGCGCGGCGAAGGCTTCATTGAGCTCGATGAGCTGGATGTCGTCCATCGTGAGGCCCGCGTTCTTGAGCGCCTTCGGGACGGCGTAGACCGGGCCGAGGCCCATGGTCTTCGGGTCGCAGCCGGCCGTGCCCATGCCGATGATCTTCGCCATCGGCTTGAGGCCGAGCTCCTTGGCCTTCTCCTCGCTCATGAGCAGCATGGCCGACGCGCCGTCGTTGCGGCCGGACGAGGAAGCGGCGGTGACCGTGCCGGTCAGCTCGCTCGTGTTGAAAATGCGGCCGTCGTCCTCCGTGACGATGTTGAAGCACGGCTTGAGCTTGCCCATTTTCTCAAGGCTCGTGTCGCGCTTCGGGAATTCGTCGGTATCAAAGACGATCGGCGGCTTTTTGCGGCCCTGCGGGACGGTGACGGGGACGATCTCGTCTTTGAACTTGCCGGCGTCGATGGCCGCGATGGCGCGGCGCTGCGACTCCATGGAGAACTCGTCCTGCTGCTCGCGCGTGATGCCGAGCGTCTCGGCGATCTTCTCGGCCGTCGCGCCCATGTTGTAGCGGCCGTACATCTCCTGCGGCTGGCTGCGGAACTGGCCCTCGGTGACGGCGTCGACGAGCTCGGTGTTGCCCGTACCGACGCCGTAGCGGGCGTTGCGCAGGTAGAACACGGCGTTCGACATCGACTCCGTGCCGCCGGCGAGGACGACATCCGACACGCCGGTCATGATCTGCATGGCGCCGTTCTGGACGGCGGTCATGCCGGAGGCGCACTGGCGCATGACGGTGTGGGCCGAGGCGGACTCGGGGATGCCGACCTTGAGCGCGGCGACGCGCGCGATGTTCGGCTCGTCCGACGTCTGGCGGCACTGGCCCATGATGACCTCGTCGATCTCCTTCGGGTCGATGCCGGTGCGGTCGAGCTCGCCCTTCATGACGGCGCAGGCCAGATCATAGGCGCTCAGCGGCTTGAGGCTGCCGCCCATCGAACCGACTGCCGTGCGGCAGCCGTCAATGATGACTGCGGTTTTCATTTCCATTCGTGATTCCATCTCCTAAATCTTCAAAGCGGCCCAGCCGCCAGAACTTCCGGTGCTGCGGTGCCGGACGCGGTGAGGAGGCACCCGTCCCGCGTCCGGCGCCGATGGGACTTCAGATTCGCTCGAGATACGTCTCGGCGACGTAATGGTCGGCGTCCGTCAGCGCGTCGTAGTGGACGGGACGGTAGCCGTCAAACGTGATGTCAATGGCGAACTTCTTGTTCTTCGGAAGATCCTCGAACTCCCAGTCGCCGGCCCAGTTCGTGTCCATTTCATAGACCGTGCCGTCCTCGCAGACAGCCTTGACGTGGGCGCCGATGCAGACCTCGTCCTCCTCGGCGGGGTAGAACACCGTGCCGGCCAGAAACGCGGTCGGGACGTTCAGGTGGACGACGTTCGTCTCGCGGCCCTCGAGGCCTTCGAGCTGCGTGACCTTGTTCGCGGCGATGACGCGGCTCACCTCGCTGTCCGGATCGTCCAGATCGCCGAAAACGAGCGCCTGGTTCGGGCAGGCCTCGACGCAGCGCGGCTCCTTGCCCGGATAGTCCGGGTCGTCGAGCAGGTGCGCGCACATGGTGCACTTCTGCGGAAGCTGCAGCGCCTCGTTCCAGTACACCGCGTGGATCGGGCAGGCGTCGACGATCTGCTTCTGGCCCTTGGCCTTCTCCGGATCGATAATGACGATGCCGTCCGGGCGCTTGTAGACCGCGCCGTTCTTGGCGGCCTTGGCGCAGGCGGGATCCTGGCAGTGCGAGCAGGGCGTCGGGACGGTGGCCGTCTTGATGCGGCGCTCGTTGTCGCCGCGCTCCCACTCGACAATGTTCATCCAGTACTGGCCCAGCTCGGGCTGCGCCTTGGAAACGGTGGTGTCCCAGCCGCAGTGCTCATCCTTGCAGGCCATGAAGCAGGCATAGCAGGCCATGCAGCGCTTGGAATTGATCGCGATACCGTATCTCATGCTCCTTTGACCTCCTTGATCATCTGTTCGCGCTCGCCGAAGAGCAGGTCGGCCTCGGCCGAGGTGCGCATCGGGCGCTCGGTCTCCATCTGCTGCTTGTCGACGCCGTCGATGATGTGCTCAAAGCCCTGGCCGTAGTTCGGATCGGCCTCGGCGAGCTCGACGTCGATGTTGCAGGAGTTCGGGACCATGGCCGGGATATAGTCGCCCATGAGGCGGCCCGGCGTAAGGACGTTGACGCAGCCGCCCTTGTCCACGGAGCCGTACTTGCCGTACTCGACCGGGTTGTAGATGCCCGACGACGTGTAGGCGTGGATGGTCTCCGGATTGACGCGGCGGGTGATGTGCGCCACGCACAGGACGCTGCCGCGGTCGTTGAACAGGCGGACGATGTCGCCCTCACGGATGCCCTTCTTCTCCGCGACCTTCGGGTTGATGCGGCAGATGAGGTACGGGTTGCCGTTGATGATGACGCGGTTTTCCGGGATCTCCCACAGCCAGACGGCGTGCTGCTGGTAATGCGTATGATAGTCAAAGCGCGGGTGCGGCGAGATCATGCCGTACGGGTACTTGTCGGCCGTGAGCGACTTGTGGCCCTCCCACGAATCCTTGTAGCGGGCGATCGGCGTGCGGATCTCGTCGTCCGGGGCCCAGAAGAGCATGGACTCGGAGACGAACTCCCACTTGCCCGTGAGCGTGCCGAGCTTGCCCTCCTCCTGGAACACCTTGTGGTTCGGCGTGTCGCAGGCGCGCTCCTCGGCGAACCACTGGAAGCCGGGGTAGCGGTCCCAGTTCTCGATGAGGCCGGTCTTGGGGTCCTTGTCCTCTTCCTTGTAGGAAACGGGCGCGATGTAATAGCCCTTCTCCTTGAACTGCTCCCAGCTCATGTGCTTGGGCAGGTCGGAGAACTGCCAGAAGCGCTTGGCCCACTGCTCTTCCGTGCGGCCCTCGGTGAACTCCTCGCCCCAGCCGAGGCGCGCGGCCACCTGGGAGAAGATCCAGTAGTCCGAGCGGGAATCCCACAGCGGCTCGATGGCCTTGTCCTGATAGACGATGACCTGCCAGGAGTTGCCGGTCTGCGAGTGCGAGCAGTAGCCGCCGTTGCCGGAGTTGCCGACCTCGCCGATGTCGACGCGCTCGAGGTTCGTGCAGGCCGGCAGGATGACGTCGGCGTGGCGCGTCTCGGGCGTCCAGTAGATGTCCTGGTTGATGACGAACTCGAGCTCCGGGCTCTTGTACATCTTGACCCACTTGTTCGTGTCGAGCATGGTGCCCATGAACGAGCCGCCGTAGCGCCAGAAGCAGTGGACCTTGTTGTAGCCGGGCATCGGGTAGACGTGGCGCGTGAACTCAAAGTCGAGGCCGCCGCCGCAGAAGCCCTCGCCGAGCCACTCGTAGTGGCCGACTAAGATCGCGTCCGGCAGGTTCGTCCGGTAGAGCGTCTGCTCGACGCAGTTGGCCGCCGGATGGTCGCAGATCGGGGCCTTGGCGATGGACGAGAGCGGGTCGGAGTAGCCGCCGAACCAGAAGTTGTAGTTCATCGGGCCGCCGCACGTACCGGTCCACATATTGCGGCCCGGCTTGCCCATGCCCTGCATGGCCAGCAGCGAGACGAGCAGGCGCGCGTAGTCCGTGCCGCCCGTCGTGCGGCACGCGCCGCCGAAGCCGCCGCGCATGCCCGAGCCGCCCGTCGTGACGGTCGAGGCCCAGCGGCGGGCGATGGCCTTGATGTCGGCCGCCTTGACGCCGGAGATCTCCTCGGCCCACTTCGGGGTCTTGGTCGTGCCGTCCGGGCCGAGGCCGAGGATGTGGTTCTTCCACTCGTCAAAGCGGTGGCCGTGCTTTTCGATGTAGTCGTGATCGTAGGTATCCTCCGTGATCCAGACATAGGCGATGGCCTCCATGATGGCCGCGTCCGTGCCCATGCGCGGGCCGATCCACTTGTCGGCCTGCTTGACGGAGGAGAAGTTGTTGAACGGGTCGATGTAGATGAACTGGATGCCGAGCTCCTTCATCCAGTGGCGCCAGAGCGCGGACTCCTGCGCGCTGTAGCCGCCGCGCGTCGTGTCCGGGTCGTGCGACCACATGATCATGGTCTCGACGTTCTGCAGCGCCATCTCGAGCATGTCGAACGGCTCCGGGCCGCCGAGGCGCCAGTAGTAGCCGTACGTGTGCGGCGTGCCCCAGTGGAAGCCCTCCCACGAGTCGGGGTTATCCATGATGCGCGTGTAGCCCATCATGTTGAAGAAGCGGTTGAAAAGCGAGATTTTGTAGCCGACGAGGCCCCAGCTGTGGTGCGACGACGTAATGGCCGTCACGGTCTCCTTGCCGTAGGTCTTGTGCAGGCGCTTGATCTCGCGCGCGACGAGGCTGAGCGCCTCATCCCAGGACGCGCGGCGGTAGCCGGACTTGCCGCGGTTTTCCGTGTTGCGGTTCTTGCCGTCCGGCGTCTCGACGAAGTCCTCGCGGATCATCGGGTATTTCAGGCGGTCGTAGGAATACGTGCGGTCTTTTTCGCAGTAGCCGAGCAGCGACATCGTCGTCTTGCGCATCGGCGTGAATTCCTTGCCGCGGGCCTTGATGACCCAGCCGGGCGCGTCGTCGTCGGTCAGGACGATCGGGCGGACGCGGCGGATGACGCCGTCGACCGTATGGATCGTGAGCGGTCCGCCCACGCAGATACTATGTGTGATCTTTTCCTTTGCCATGGTCGAACCTCCTTAAACCTTGACTTCCACCATCTGGCGGGCATAATCGGAGAACGGATCGATCTCGACCATCTGGCCGATGTACTTGCCGTCCTTCCACTCAAAGCAGCGCATGTCGAACACCTCGACGACGGCCACCCAGAAAATGCGGCCGTCCGGGCCCTGATAGTGGCGGCCGGGATGGTACATATGCAGCACCATGGGCGTGCCGCCCATCTCCTTGGCGCACTCGTCATAGTGCGCGTTCTGGAACGACGGGTTCACAACGCCGTATTTTTCAAAGCGCATCGGGCCGATGTTCTTCCAGCCGGCCTGCTCGATGGCCGCGTCGATGATGCCCTTGACCTCCGTCGACGGGCGGCCGCAGCCCTCAAAGCCCTCGTACCAGACGCGGTAGGCGTTCGTATGCTCGCTCGGGCAGGCGGCCAGGATGGCGGCCACGCGCTCGGTGATCTCCTCGCGGGATAAAAACACGTTTCCTTCCGGAAGGTGCATGAGATAGTTCACAGTCGTACCTCCTTCATCGGATCTGCGCGCCGCCGACCGGATCTTCGATCCCGTCGCCCCATACGCGCTCATCACCATAGCCGTAGCTCCAGTCGACCGGCAGCTCGTCGCAGCGCACCAGGCGGATGTCGCTGAGCACGACGCCCGTGCCGAAATACTGCTCCGTCAGCGCCTTGTCCGCGCGCTCGAGCGCCGTGGACTCATCGTCGGCGTACACGGTCACGCTCGCGGGCGCGACAAACAGATAGTCCGGCTGGCTCGGCCGGTCCAGGAGCTTTTTCTTGGCCTCAAAAACATATTTTTTCATTCAGCTCACCTCAGTACATCCGCGTGTCGCGGACCTCGCGGCCGTTGACCCACGCGACGTATTTCGACAGGAACTTCGCGTCGTCTCCGTCAAATTCCGCCATGTCGAGCTTGGACGGGTGCACCCAGACGGCGCCCGCCGGCGCCTCCTGCCCGCCGCGCCAGAGGCAGACGGCGCTGTAATACTCGTGATACTCGTAATAGTTGTCCGGGCGCTTGTGGCGGCCGCGGAGCTCGAGCTTGTCGACCTTCACCGTCCAGCCGAGCTGCTCGGCCGCGGCGCGCGCGGCGGCCTGCTCGCCGGTCTCGGCCGTGTGGACGGCCGTGTGCGGGAAGAAGAGCTTTCCGTCTTCCCCGCGCAGCGCCAGCACCTCGCCGTACGGGCCCTCTTTATTCCAGATCAACGCAGAAACGTATGTCATTTCATCGTCCTCGTTTCTTTCTTTTTTACGCCTTTTCGGCCGGGACGTAGCCCTCTTTTTCCAGCTCCGCGCCGACGCGCTCGCGAAATTCGCGCGTCGTCTCAAGCTGCACGTTGCGGTCGACGCGGCGCACCTCGGCCCCGTCCTCCGACGCGACGGCCCACTCGGTGAAACCGCGGCGCGTGCTCCGGCAGAAAAACTGATACGTCTTCATTGTTCAAACTCTCCTTTCGCTGTGACGAGCGGGCTTACCCCTGCTCTTCGCCCTCGTACGGCGTCATGAAATCGACGTCGTCCGCCGGCAGCTGGCCGATCGCATCGAGAAAGCGGACGATGCCCTGCTCCGCCGCGACCATGACGCCCATGAAATCCATCTCGGGTCCGAACCGGATCTCAAAGAGCTGGTCGGCCGCGCTGGGCAGCTGCTTGAGCATGGCGCGGTTGCGCTCATTGATCTCCCAGCCCTTGTGCCGTCCTTCCTCCGCGCCGATCGGGTGGATGAAGCACTGATACTCGTTCCGGTACAAGAACGTGTACATGATCTCGTTTTTCGACAAAACGGCGATCATGTTGCCGTCCTCGATGGACTGCATCATCTTCTCCCCGTCCGAGCCCATGGGGCTCAGGCGCACGTCGTTCTCGTGCGCGCCCTCCGGGCGCTCTTTCTCGTTTTCTTCCATCGGTCTTACGTTTGCCACCTCGCTTTCTCCGCCTGAACAGGCCAATTTCCCGCAGGAAGCCCTTCCTGCGGTGCGGTTCCCTTTTCAAGCGGAAGGCAGCGGCGTTTCCTCCGCTACCCTGTGAGCAATGCTCAGGCTCCGCGTCCATAGGCGATGGCCCTTAGGCGCGCGGAGCTCGGAAACAGTTTGGGACAGTATGACGGCGGCGCTTTTCCGCCGCCTTTTTGGTTTCGTCCCTATTGTAAACCATGGTACAGTTCCAAAGTCAAGGGTTTGTCGCTGGAAAAAACGCGCCCGGCCGCGCTGCCGCCGCGGCCGGACACGCGGCGGGGCAGTTAATATTAAATAATGTATCGTGCGGTTGTGATCAGGTGCTATTTACACCCTATCGGTTGTTACCATCGCCCCAACTGCTGTTTCCGACTGTTCGGAGCGCATGGTAAACTGAAGGAAAGTATGATGCAGGAGGTGTCCGGGCATGGCTGTTAAATTTACGCCGGATGAGCAGAATATCGTCTCGTTCTCCCTGATGGGACCGGAGAGCGGCGCGCCCTGCCAGGTCGATTCCACCGACGGACGGATCACGCGCATCCGCCCGTATTTCTACGATAAGGAGTACACCGACGCGCACTGCAACCCCTGGAAGATCGAGGCGCGCGGCAAGACGTTCCAGGCGCCCGACCGCGTGACGATCACGCCGTTCGGCCTGGGCTACAAGTCGCGCGTGTACTCGCCCAACCGCGTGCGCTACCCGCTCAAGCGCGTCGACTGGGATCCGGACGGCGAGCGCCATCCGGAAAACCGCGGCAAGTCGAAATACGTCCGCATCAGCTGGGACGAGGCGGCCGAGATCGTCGCAAAAGAGCTAAAGCGCATGAAGGAGACCTACGGCCCCGAGGCCGTGCTCTGCCAGGCCGATATGCACGGCGAGGGCAAAAACGTCGCGCCGAGCCACGGCTGCCCGAACCGGCTTCTCTCGCTCATGGGCGGCTACACGCTCCAGATGCGCAACATGGACTCGTGGGAGGGCTGGTTCTGGGGCGCGAAGTACGTCTGGGGCTGCGAGCCCGTCGGCGAAATGGCGCCGCAGGCGAACCTGTACCCGGACATCGCGAAGCACTCCGACCTGCTGCTCTTCTGGGGCTGCGACCCGGAGGTCACGCCGCTCGGCGTCGTGTCGCATATGCCGAGCCGGCTCTGCTACTGGCTGACGGAGCTCGGCATCAAGAGCGTTTACATCTGCCCCGACCTCAACTACGGCGCGGCCGTCCACGCCGACAAGTGGATCCCCATCCTGCCGAACACGGACGCGGCGCTGCAGCTGGCCATCGCGTATGTCTGGCTGACGGAGGACCTTTTTGAAAAAGAATACATTGACGCGCACGCCTACGGCTTCGACAAATTCTGCGACTACGTCCTCGGCCGCGAGGACGGCATCCCGAAAACGCCGAAGTGGGCCAGCGAGAAGTGCGGCGTGAAGCCGTGGACGATCAAGGCCCTCGCGCGCGACTGGGCGCACAAGACCGCATCCATCATCCACGGCAACGGCGGCCCGTACATCCGCGGGCCGTACGCGTCCGAGCCCGCGCGGCTGGAGGTCATGCTGCTCGGCATGCGCGGCCTCGGCAAGCCCGGCGTGCACCAGGCGAAGGTCATTGAGTGGAACCTCTGGAACCGCGACTATCCCGTGCCGTATCAGGGCAAATTCGTCCCGAAGATCACGGCCATCGCCGACCCGCTCCGCCCGGTCGACGGCGACGTCGACCCGAAGATCAACATGGACCGCTTCGTGCTCACGCCCGCGCAGAAAGAGCGCGCGCCGGAGCTCATCGACCTGTTCAAGCAATTGCCCGCGCCGCTGCAGTTCATCCCGCGCTGCCACGTCCACAAGGCCATTTTAGAGGGCCACGCGGAGTGGCGCGGCCTGCAGTGCTTCTCGTCGAGCCAGCAGCCCGACGCGAACAACTACCGCCACCCGACGCAGCAGTATCAGTTCCAGGAAATGCAGTACCCGCGTCCCGGCCTGTCGCGCGTACACATGATCTGGACGGACGCGCCGTGCCAGGTCACATGCTGGAACGACGGCCACATGACGCAGCGCGCGTTCCAGGACCCGTCCATCGAGTGCATCGTCGCGCAGCATCCGTGGCTGGAAAACGACTGCTACTTCGCCGACATCATCTTCCCCGTCGTCACGAAGCACGAGATGAACGACCTCGGCAACGACATGTCCTCCGGCGGCTTCACATCCATCTATCTTGAGGAGCCCTGCTGCCCGCCCGTCGGCGAGAGCGTGTCGGACTTTGACGTCTGCGCGCGCGTGGCCGCGAAGCTCGGCCCGGACTACTACAAGGCCTACACCGGCGGCCTGACGGAGAAAGAGCGCGTGCGCTTTTTCTACAAGGCCACGGGCTGCGAGGACTATATGACGTGGGAGGAATTCCGCAGGCGCAAAATTTTCGTCGTCCCGTGCAAGGAAGCCGAGGAGGTCGAAAAGATCCCCGCCGGCCTTTACGATTTCTACCGCGACCCGGAGCACAACCCGCTCTCCACGCCGACCGGCAAGCTGGAATACTACTCCACGGAGATCGCCAAATACACGCCCGACGACCCCGAGCGCCCGCCCGTGCCGCACTGGATCGAGTCCGGTGAGAGCCACGACGAGCGGCTCTCGTCCGAGCGCGCGAAAAAATACCCGCTTCTTTGCATGTCGAACCACGGCCGGTGGAGAATGCACGCGCAGTGCGACGACATCATCTGGAACCGCGAGGTCGAGACGATGAAGATCCGCGGCAAGGACGGCTATCAGTACGAGCCCTGCTGGCTCAGCCCGCACGAGGCGGCCAAGCGCGGCATCCGCCACGGCGACATCGTGAAGGTGTATAACGAGCGCGGCATCGTCCTGTGCGGCGCGTACGTCACCGAGCGGCTCATCGACCGCACGTGCTACGTCGACCACGGCGCGCGGCTCGACCCCATCATCCCCGGCTATCTCGACCGCGGCGGCGCCATCAACTGCATCACGCCGGCCAACACAACGTCGAAAAACGCGACCGGCATGGCCGTGTCCGGCTTCCTGTGCCAGGTTGAGAAGGTCACGGACGAGGAAATGGCCGCCTGGCGGCGCGATTACCCCGAGGCGTTCGCCCGCCACGTCGACCCCGACGCCGGCGTCTGCCTCGACGGCTGGCTCATCAAGGAGGACGCGGTATGAGTAAGATCTTTATCATCGACGTCGCGAAATGCTCCGGCTGCTACAACTGTCAGCTCGCCTGCAAGGATGAGCACTGCGGCAACGACTGGTCGCCCTACGCCGCGCCGCAGCCGCCGACGGGCCAGTTCTGGTGCAAGGTCACCGAAAACGTCCGCGGCACGGCCCCGAAAGTGAAAATTCACTATATTTCGCGCATGTGCGCGCACTGCGAGGACCCGGCCTGCATGGCCGCGTGCAGCTCCTGCGCGATCACAAAGCGGGACGACGGCTTCGTACTCATCTCGCCGGAAAAATGCACCGGCTGCGGCGCGTGCGTCCCCGCGTGCCCGTTTGACGCCATCTATTTCAACGAATCGGCGCACATCGCGCAGAAATGCACCGGCTGCACGCACCTGCTCGACCACGGGAGCAAGGTCCCGCGCTGCGCCGAGGCCTGCCCGACGGACGCCATAAAGTTCGGCGAAAAGGCCGAGCTGCTCGGGGAGCTGACGGGCGCGAAGGCGCTCATCCCCGGCGGCAAGCTCTACTATAAAAACATCCCCGGCCGCTTCATCGCGGGCACGGTGTACGACCCCGTCGAAGAGGAGGTCGTCATCGGCGCAAAATGCACCCTGACCGCCCCGGACGGCGCGGAGCAAACGGAGCTGACCGACCCGTACGGCGACTTCTGGTTCCGAAACCTTCCGGAGGACACGCCGTACCACCTCGCCATCGAGGCCCCCGGCTACCGCACGAAGCGCTTTGCGGCGCTCTATTCCACGCCCGACGTCAATCTGGGCGACATTCCCCTTGAGAAAGCGTGAAACCATGGCAACCATCAATGACATGACGGTCGGCAAGCCGTCGAAAATTATTTTTACATTTTCCCTGCCCCTGCTGCTTTCCACGGCGCTGCAGCAGGTGTATAATATCACCGATTCCATCATCGTCGGCCAGTTCACCGGCTCGGCCGGCCTCGCCGCCATCGGCGCGGCGTATCCGCTGACGCTGTTTTTCATCGCGGTCGCGACCGGCGCGTCCATGGGCTGCTCCGTGACGATCGCGCAGCTGTTCGGCGCAAAGCGCCTGCGCGACATGAAAAGCGCCATCTACACGGCGCTCATCTCGCTCATCGCCCTCGGCGTCGTGCTCGCGGGCGCGGGCGTGGCGCTCTCGGGGCCGCTCATGCGCCTGCTCGGCTGCCCGGACAGCGCGTTTGCCGACGCGAAGGCGTACCTCGCCATCTACTCCGTCGGCGTACTGCCCATGTTCCTCTATAACTCCGCCAACGGCATCTACACCGGGCTTGGCGACTCAAAGCGGCCGCTTTACTTTCTGCTGCTCTCGAGTGTGCTGAACATCGTGCTCGACTACATCGCCGTCGGCCCGCTCGGCATGGGCGTCGCGGGCGCGGCGTGGGCGACGACCATTTCGCAGGCCGTCGCGGCCGTGCTGGCCTGTCTGCTGCTCATCCGGCGGCTGAAATCCGTCGAGCCCGAGCCCGGCGTGCGCATTTTTGACACGAGCCTGCTCGGCCAGATGACGCGCATCGCCGTGCCGACCATTTTCCAGCAGTCGTGCGTCGCGCTCTCGCACACGATTCTGCAGAGCCTTGTCAACTCGTTTGACACCGTCGTCATGGCCGGCTACGAGGCCGCCTCGAAGCTGCACAACTTCGCCTACATGAGCTTCAACACGCTCGGCACGGCGCTGTCCAGCTTCGTCGCGCAGAACTACGGCGCCGAAAAGCGCGGCCGCATCAAAGAGGGCTTCAAGGTCTCGACCGTCATGTGCCTTGTGTGCACGCTCATCGTCATCGCCATCTTCCAGCTGTTCCCCCGCCAGCTCGTCGGCCTGTTCGTCGACGCGGGCGCGGAGTCCGGCGTCATTGACGTCGGCGAGAATTACCTGCGCATCATCTCGCCGGTCTATCTTGTCATCTGCTTCATCATCACGACGGGCGGCCTGCTCCGCGGCCTCGGCAAGAGCATGACGTTCTTCGTCGAGACGCTCGCCGAGTTCGCCGTGCGCGTTATCATGTGCTTCGTGCTCGTGAAGGTCCTCTCGAGCTACACCGGCCTTATGTGGGCCTGGTACTTCGGCTCGTCCACGGGCTTTATCATGTGCGTGGCCCTGACCGTGCGGCAGTACCGCACGATCCTGCGCGAACCCGTCACTGTAAAATCCAACAGCTAACCCCCCGTCCCCAGCGCCCATATCCGTGTTTCCGCGCCGCAGCACCTAATGGCGCCGTCCGATGGTGCTGCGGCCTGCCCGGGCATTTTTGCCGCGGGCACAGGGCCGCTCGCTGGAAACGGCGCGACCTTCCGCTTTTGAGAAGGAAACAGCCTGTCGCAATTTCGTAAGAAGCTGCGGGTTGTTTTGCTGCGCAAAACTTCCCGCAGTTTTAATATTTTCTGGAGGAGATATTCCAATGCAGTCCGTTCAATCGTCCAAGATCAAAAACCTCATTGCGGGCCTGGCCATTATGCTCATCTCGGGCATCTTGTACATGTGGTCCGTGTTCCAGCCGTACGTGATGGATCACTTCGGCTCGTCTTCCGGCCAGGTCGGCATGACGTCGAGCCTGATGATCGCGTTTTTCGTCATCGGCAACGTCCTCGCCGGCCTCGTGCAGGAGAAATACCAGTCGCGCAACATCGTGCTCGTCGGCGGCATCATGTTCGCGCTCGGCATGCTGCTCACGTCGTTCCTGTCGAACCGCCATCCGGCGTACCTCTACCTGACGTACAGCCTCATCTCCGGCCTCGGCGTCGGCTTTGCCTACTGCACCGTGCTCTACGCGCTTCAGAAATGGTACGCCGCCCGCACCGGTTTCATCACGGGCCTGACGGTGTGCTTCTTCGGCCTGTCCGTCGTCATCCTCGCGCCGGTCGCGCGCGCGATGCTCTCGAACCTCGGCGTGCCGGCCACGTTCCGCATCCTCTCGGCGCTGTTCATCGTCGTGACGCTCATCGCGGGCCACTTTGTCTCGCAGCCGAGCTCGGAATACTACATGGCCGAGGCGTCCAAGGTCCTCAGCAAGGATGAATTCAAGCAGTTCCGCCCGACGGAGATGATCAAGACGCCGATGTACTGGCTCCAGATCGTCTCGATGTTCCTGTCCTCGGGCGCGTACCTCGTGCTCGTTCCGTACATCACGACCATCGCCGTCGGCCGCGGCATGAGCGAGCACCTCGCCCTCGTCGCCGTCATGAGCACGGGCGTCGGCAACTCCATCGGCCGCATCATCGCGCCCGCCGTGTCCGATAAGCTCGGCCGCACGGTCTCCATCGTCATCTGCTGCATCATCACGGCCGCGTCCTGCCTGCTCATGATCGAGGCCACGGGCGCGCTGTACGTCGTCGCGGTGTTCCTCATCGCCTTCGCCTACGGCGGCACGTCCGGCATCAACCCCGTCATCTCCACGGAGCTGTTCGGCGCGAAGTACTCCGGCACGAACTACGGCCTCGTCATGATCTCCATCGCGGCCAGCTCCATCGTCTTCGGCCGCATCTCCGCCGCGGTCGGCACGAATGCCGGCGGCGACTTCACGAGCGTGTTCATCCTGTGCGCCGCGCTCTGCGCCGTCCCGGTCGTCCTCATGCTCATCCTGCGCCGCTTCTGCCTGACGCACGGCGGCAAGAAGATCTGAATTTCTCCGCAAAAAAACGGGAAGCCCGGCCGGGCTTCCCGTTTTTTTATTACTGTACCGTGTGGACGACGGCGTTTTTCATCGCGATCTCGCTCAGCTCCTGGCCGAAGCCGGGCAGATCCGGGATCTCGAAGAAGCCGTCCTTCGGCTGGTAGTTGTAAAGGCCGAGGCTCGTGTTGCCCGGCAGGGTGTTCATGACGTGGTGCTCGTGGATGGCGAAGTTGGAGAGCGCGCACTCGCACTGCAGCGCGACGGCGACGCTGATCGGCCCGCTGCACGTGTGCGCCTGCACGCCGACGTCGTACAGGCGGCAGAGGTCGGAAATGCGCTTGAACTCCGTCGGCCCGCCGCAGCTGCCGATGTCCGGCTGCGCGTAGGACAGTCTGCCCTCCGTCACGAGCGGCAGGAAGCCCTGGCACTGGTACGTCCGCTCGCCCGTCGCGAGCAGGATGGACGTGTTCTCCGCGATCTTGCGGAAGTTGCCCGCCGTGAGCGGCACGGCCGGCTCCTCGAGGAAGAGGACGTCGTACTTTTCGTACATTTTCGCGTACTGGATGGCCGTGTTCACGTCCGTGATGCAGTGGTTCTCGCAGATGATGTCGACGTCCGGCCCGACGGTGTCGCGCACGGCGCCGAGGCGCTCCTCCGCGCGGGCCATGTCGCCGCGGTCGAGATAGCCGAGCGTCTCGCGCGGGTGGCGGCGGTTTCCCTGGCGGTCGAGGCCGATGAAGTTGGCCTTCACGGCCGTAAAGCCCTGGTCAACGGCCAGCTTCGCCGCGCGGGCGAGGCCCTCGGGCGTCTCGTTGGCCGTGAAATGCTCCACGCCCCAGCCCATCTGCAGCTGGCTGGCATACGCGCGCAGGCGCGGCTGCTGCTTGCCGCCGAGCAGGACGTGGACGGGCACGTCGAAGAACTTGCCCTTGAGGTCCCACAGTGCCGTGTCGATGGCCGAGATGGCCGACGTGATGATCGCGCCGCCGCCGACGCCCCAGAACGAACCCCGGTAGAGCGTGTCCCAG
>CAVFYN010000016.1:7369-10750 GCA_963626425.1 Bacteroidaceae bacterium | reverse complement strand
ACCCTACAATCCCCCAGTCGGCTCCGCCGACAGCCCCCTTTACACAAGGGGGCCATTCGGAAGCCGCGTGCCGCAATGAGCGCGAGGCAAACGCGCGGCCGCAGTTCATTGCTCAGCGGCGGCGAATTCCTGTCGCGCCAAAGCCTCCTCTGTGTAAGGGGAGGTGTCATGGCCAACGGCCATGACGGAGGGGTTGTAGGCCAAAGGGTTTTCCGCAGGGTTCGTTCTGACGCAGTCCCTGTGCTCCGACCAGCCCTCCAACCCCTCAGTCGGCTCCGCCGACAGCTCCCCTTACACAGGGGAGCCTTGGCGCGGTGTCCTGTTTTGACTCCCACAAAAAACACCCCGAACGCATGATCCGTTCGGGGTGTTTTCTCAATCCTCCAGGAACTCGTCGTCCGGGCCCTCGCGGTGGACGGAGCGGTCGCTCATGACTTCGCCGACGTGGACGCGGCGGCGGAGCTTCATTTCCTCGACCTGCGCGTGGAGCAGCTCTTTGACCTCGCGCGGGTGGCGGATGTTTTTCAGGTGCAGGTCGGGCATGGTCTTGTCCGTGGAGAGCACCTCGATCGTCCCGACGCCGAACAGGCGCTGGGCCAGCGTGCGGCGCACGCTGATGTCGCGCACGCGGTAGAGCAGGATCTCCTCGTCGTGTGTATTGAGCAGGCCCGTCGTCAGGAACAGCCGGTCCTCGCTCAGGCCGTAGCGCGTGAAGCTGATCGGCAGGCCGAGGTGCCGCTTCCGGTCGCGCCAGAGGTATTCGATTGCAAGCGCCATAAATCTTTCTCCCTTCCGGAGCCGCGGCCCCGCTTTGCTGTTTTCATTGTAGCGCAGTTGTGGTAAAATGAAAAGCACAAATTCAGGAGGTTTTTCCCATGCAGACCGATTTTCTCGGCCCGTGGCGGCCGTATCTTGCCGAGACGATGGCAAAACCGTACTTCGCGCGCCTGACGGAGCGCGTCGACGCGGCATACGCCGCGGGCGAAGTCTATCCGCCCGAGCGCGACCTGTTCCGCGCGTTTTCGCTTTGTCCGCCGGAAAATGTCCGCGCCGTCATCCTGGGCCAGGACCCGTACCACGAGCCGGGGCAGGCCATGGGCCTGGCGTTTTCCGTGCCGGACGGCGTGACGCTGCCGCCGTCGCTGCGCAATATTTATAAAGAATTGGAATCCGACCTCGGCGTGACGCCGCCGAATTCCGGCGACCTCACCCGCTGGGCCCGGCAGGGCGTGCTGCTGTTAAACACCGTCCTGACCGTCGAGCGCGGAAAGGCGAACAGCCACGCGAAATTCGGCTGGCAGACGTTCACGGACGACGCCATCGCGGCCGCGGGCGGCCTCCCGCAGCCCGTCGCGTTCATCCTGTGGGGCGCGCAGGCGCAGAAAAAGCGCACGCTCATCGGCACGGCCGGCCCCCGCCTCGTGCTCGAGTCCCCGCACCCGAGCCCGCTGTCAAGCTACCGCGGCTTCTTCGGCTCGCGGCCGTTTTCCAAGATGAACGCGTTTTTAAGGGAGAACGGGGCGGGGGAGATTGAGTGGTAGAGGGCGCGATTGCGGCAGCGCGCCGGTTGCGGCACGCGGTAAAATAAGCTGTCATTCAGAGGGCATGAAATGCCCGTGGAATCTTTCCGATTACGGTGCACCGATTGCGATCCAGCGAAAACGAAAACACGTGTCACCCTGAGCTTGTCGAAGGGTCTTGCCGGTTGCGGTAGTCTTTCGTTCTGTTCCAGCGCTGGAGATATACGAAAAACTACCGCAATCGGCAAGATTCCACGCCGCTTTGCGGCTCTGAATGACATTCTTTTTTCGCGCTGGATCGCAATCGGTTCTCCGCAATGGGCGAGACCCTTCGGCTGCGCTCAGGGTGACAGGTCTAATTAGGCGCCGGTTCGCGATCGGCCTTGCGGGCGGATGATATCCGCCCCTACAGGGCTGCATCCCGCAGCAAAAAACCACCCCGCCCGGGTCCGGGCGGGGTGGTCTCTTTATTCTCTCACAGCGTGCACCCCAGCTCCGCGGCGTCGCGGATGGCGTACATGGCGCTTGTGGCGTGGACGCAGTCGCCGAGGGGGTAGACGGGGACGCCGAGGGCGGCGATGGATTCTTCCATCGTGTGGCCCGGCTGGCGCGGGGAATTGACGACGAGCGTGTCGCAGGGGAGCTCGACGGGGCCGTCCGGGGTCTGGAATGTCACGCGGCCGGACTCGATCTTCACCTGTTCCGCGCTCTTATACTGCCGGACGCCGAAGCGTTTCAGCTCGCCCAGGGTCGGCCAGCTCGTGCCGCGCTCGTAGCCGCCGCCGACGCGCGGGCCGTGCTCGACGATGGAGACGGCGCGGCGGGACGTGCGGAGCATGGCGTCGATCTTCTCCTCGCTCGTCACGCGGTGGACGGTCAGGAAATACAGCTGCTCGGGCGAGAGCGCGCCGCCGCGGGCCAAAAATCTCGCGGTCTCGCAGCCGATGAAGTCGCCGCCGAGGACGACGGCACTGCGCCCCGCGCAGACGTTTCCGGACAGGATGTCCGCGACCGTCGCGATGCGCACCGAGCCGTCCGTCTCGATCTCCGGCGCGGCCGCGGGCGCGCCCGTGGCGAGGACGACGGCGTCGTAGCCGGCCGCGTCGTCCGGCGTGACGGTGCAGCCGAGGAGGATGTTGACACCCGCGTCGAAGAGCGCGGACTCATAGTAGCGGATGAGATTGGAAAATTCATAGCGCGTCGGCACGTTCGCGGCGAGGCGGAGCAGGCCGCCGAGCTGCGTTTTCTGCTCGCACAGCGTCACGCGGTGGCCGCGGTGGGCAAGGCGGATGGCCGCCTCGCAGCCGGCCGGGCCGCCGCCGACGACGAGGATCTTCTTCGGCGCGTCCGTTTTTGCCTCCGCGTCGATGCGCCACTCGCGGCCGGCCAGGCCGTTGACGAAGCACTCGACCGGGCGGTCGAAAAACGTGCGGGACAGGCAGCCCTGGTTGCACGCGACGCACGTGCGGATGAGCGCCTCGCGGCCGCGCTCGGCCTTGCACGGCAGGTCGGGGTCCGCGATGAGCGGGCGGCCGAACGAGACGATGTCGCACATGCCGAGCTGCAGAAGCTCCTCCGCCTTTTCCGGACGGTTGACGCGCATGCCGCCGATGACGGGGATGGAGACGGCGTCGCGGATGCCCTGCGCGAGGAATAAAAGCGTGCCCTGCGGGTCGTCCGGCGGCAGCTGCGGGACGACCGTTTCGTGCCAGCCGCCCGTGACGTCGATGCAGTCGGCGCCCGCGCCCTCGGCGCGCTTTGCAAAGTCGATGAGGTCTTCTTCGCTGACGGAGCCGGGCATGAGGTCGCTGCCGCTCATGCGGAGAATGACGGGGTAGTCCGCCCCGACGGCCTCGCGCAC
>CAVFYN010000016.1:0-7335 GCA_963626425.1 Bacteroidaceae bacterium | reverse complement strand
GGCGACGACCTCGTCGATCTCGGAAACGGTCATTTCGTCGGCGACCTCGCGCGTGTAGCCGCACATCGTCGCGCTCGGCGACAGGGCGCGGCCGGCGGGCGCGTCCTTTTTGGGCATATAGCGCCCGGCGTGGTAAAGCTGCACGGCGACGGCCGCGCCGCGCGCGTGCATGCCGTCGGTGAATTCATGCCACGGGGCGATCATGCTGTCGTATTCCAGGCTCATGGTGTGCGCCTTCGAGCCGTAGTCGTCAAAGCGGCATGAGCCGACGATGATGAGCCCCGCGCCGCCCTCGGCGCGCTTGTAGTAATACTCGCAAAAGCGCTCCGTCGGCAGGCCGTCCTCGGTGTAGAGGTGGTGCATGGCCATCATGGCAATGCGGTTTTTCAGCGTGAGCGGCCCGATCGTGACGGGCGTGAACAGCTTCTGATACTGCATGGTGTCCTCCTTATTTCGCGCCGGTCAGCGCTCTGGCGCGGGCGTATTTGCTCTTTTTCAGTTCGTGCAGGCCGTATGTTCGCGTGATCTCGCCCAGCAGCGCCAGCATGGGCTCCGCCGGGCCGGACTTGAGCTCCAGCTCCAGCTCGCACACGGGCGCGGATGCGCCCGGCGCGGTCAGCTCGCCGAGGTCGAACGCCAGCTCGATGACGGAATCTTCGCGCGTGATCGTAATGGCTGTGCGCGTGAAGCGGGCGCCGCACGTGACGGGAAACTCCGTCCGCTCCGCGATCTCGCGCGGCGCGCCGAGGGCGGCGAGTCTCTTCGCGGCCTCGGCGGGCGAGGCGGCTTCGCACTCCCACTCGCCGCGGGCGTAGCCCTCGCCGGGCGTCTTGACGGTGTAGACGGCCTCGCCGCCGCCGCTTTTTCGCGCGCGGAACATGAACCGGCGCGCGTTTAATTCTTCGCCGAGGTCAAAATAAATCGTCTCGTAATCCGCCGTTTCCTCCGCGCCCTGTCCGGAAAACGCGCGGCGAAGGTCACAGAGCGCCTCCGCGTCCGGCACGGCCAGCTTGCATTCGATCTCCTGTCCCATATTCCGGCCCCTTTCTTCCCATTAGTATAGCGCGCGCGCGGCGGGCGCGCAAGAAAATTCGCGCCGCGGGATTTCCGCGCTCATTTCCCGACAGGTTTGTGCGCCAGAACGTGTTAAATTATGGAAAACACGAAAGAGGTGCAGAGAAATGAAGCAGATGATCGGAAAAAGCCCCGGCGCGGCGGCCATCGCGCGCGCGCGGGCGGCCGCGGCGGAACGGCCGGCGCTCCGCGCGGCCGCGAAGTGTGCGGGATTTTTCGCGGGCGCGTTCGTGCTCGGCGGAGCGGCGCTGCTGGACGCGCCGCTGCCGCTGGCGGTCTGCCTGGTCGCGGCCGCGCCGGAGATGGCCGCGCAGCTGGCGGCGGCGGCCGGGGCCATGGCGGGGTACGCGGCGTTCTGGGGCGTGTACGCGGGGCTCGAGGGCATGGCGGCGGCAATTCTGGTGCTCGCGTGCGTGCGCATTTTCGCGTCGACGCCGTATTCCGTCCGGCTGTGGTTCGGGCCGCTGGCGGCCGCGGCCATGACGGCCGTCATCAGCGGGCTGTTCGCCCTGACGATGCCCGCGGGCGCGCCGGCGGCCGCGCTGCTCGGCGCGAAGATCCTGCTCGCGGCCGTCGGGACGGTCGGCTTTCGCCGCGCGGTGTCCGACGGCGACCGGTGGGCGTGGCTGTTCGCGCTCGCGTGCGCGCTTTTGGGGCTCGGGCGCGTGGCGCTGCCGGCGGGCATGACGCTCGGGATGGTCGCGGCGGCCTGCGCGGCCGTGTGCGCGTCCGGGACGGCCGCGGGCGCGGCCGTGGCGGGCGTGTGCGGGCTGGCCGTCGACCTCGCGGGCGGGCAGGCGGCGACGGCGGGTTTTTTGCTCGGCGGCGTGCTGTGCCTTGCGTTCGGGACGAAGCGCGGCGCGTGGCGCGCGGCGGTATTCACGGCGGCGGTGACGGCGGCGGAGCTCGTGGCGGGCGGGAGCTCGCTTGCGCTCATCCCGGCCGCGGCCATCGGCGCGTTCGCGTCCGTCCCGCTGCCGGCGCTGCTGTTTCCCGGCCGCCCGCGCGAGGCGGAGGCGGCGCAGTCCGTGCGCGGGCAGCTCCTGTCGGCGGCGGACGCGCTCGGCGCGGCCGGGCGGCAGATCCAAAAGGAGCCCGCCGCGCCGGAAAAGGCCGACGCCGCCGTCATTTTTGACCGCACGGCCGACGAGATCTGCCGCTGCTGCGGCGGGTTTGCGCGCTGCTGGGAGCAGAACGCGGCCGCGACGTACCGCGTTTTGAGCGCCGCCGCGCCGAGCATCATCGCGCGCGGCCAGGCCAAGCGCGAGGATTTCCCGCGCGAATTTCGCTGCACGCGCATCGACGCGTTCACGCGCGCGGTCAGCGCGTCCGTCGACGAGCTGCGCCTTCGCCGGTTTTACCGCGCCGGGTGCGACGGCGCGCGCGAGGCGGCGGCGGAGCAGCTGACGCTGCTGTCCGATCTCCTGCGCGCCGCGGCGGACGAGCGCGGGCGCAGCGGCCTGCGGCCCGACCGGTTCCGGTGCGAGGCCGTCTGCCGGACGGCGGGCCGGCGCGGCGGCATCCCGGGCGACCGCGCCGTCACGCTGCGCGGCCCGGGCAACCGGCTCTATATCCTCCTGTGCGACGGCATGGGAACCGGCGAGGGAGCGCACGGCGAGGCGTCGGACGCGCTGGCCGTCCTGACCGGCCTGCTCTCCTCCGGCGCGCCGCCGGAGACGGCCATCGGGCTTTACGACGTCGCCTGCCGCCTGCGCACGGGCGGCGGGTTCGCGACGATCGATCTGTTCGCGGCCGACCTTGTCACGGGCGAGTGCGCGCTCTATAAAAAAGGCGCGGCGCCCTCTTATCTCAGAAAGGGGCGCCGCGTCGGGGCAGTCGGAGCGCTCACGCCGCCGCCCGGCTATCCGGCGGGAGAGGAGGGCCGTGCCGGGAAAAGCCGCGTGGTGCTCTCGGGAGAGGATGTGCTCGTCCTGGTGTCGGACGGCGTGCCGGGGCAGCAGGCCGAGTCGCGCCTTGCCGGATGGGACGGCGAGGACGCGGCGCAGCTGGCCGCCGGCCTGATCGCGGGATGTACGGAAGATGACGACGCGACCGCGGTCGTGATCCGCCTGCGGCAGCGCACCGTCGCGTAGAGCATAGCAGAGCGCGCGTGTCGAACGCCGTCGAAACGCGGCGGCGCGGGAAATATTTCCTGCATTTATGCGATTTTCGCATGACGTTCCCGTATAACAGATATGGCAAAGCGGCCGTTTTGTACAAAGAATCATTTGCTATTCCGGGCGGTTTGGTGTACACTGATAGTATCTGTTTTGAAAAAACCCAAAACCGTTTAAGGAGGACGCAGAATATGAAAAAACTCGAAGCCGATATCGTCGTCGTTGGCGGCGGTATGTCCGGCCTCACTGCGGCGACGCAGGCGGCGGAGAAGGGCGCGAACGTCGTGCTGTTTGAGAAGGGCTCCACGCTCGGCGGCGCTGCCAACATGGGCATGGCCTTCTTTGCCGTGGAGAGCAAGTATCAGCGCGACCAGATGGACACGTACACCAAGGACGACGCGTTCCGCTTCTTCATGGAGTATACCCACTGGAAGGCCGATGCGCAGCTCGTTCGCCGCTGGTTCAACATGTCGGCCAGCACGGTCGAGTGGGTCGAGAACTTCGGCGTGGAGTTCCTCGGCGCGTACAAGTACTTCCAGGATTCCAAGTGCACGCAGCACATGGTCAAGATGCCCGGCACGACGAAGCCGACCGAGCGTCAGGCCTCGCGCATGATCAAGCTCATGACCGACTACGCCACGCAGCTCGGCGTGCAGTTCCAGTTCAAGACCCCGGTCAAGAAGATCCTGACCGGCGACCAGGGCCAGGTCCTCGGCGTCCTCGCGACCGATGAGTCCGGCGAAGAGGTCGAGTGCCTCGCCGACGCCGTCATCGTCGGCTCCGGCGGCATCGGCAACAACGTCGAGATGATCAAGAAGTACCTCGGCTTTGAGTGGGGCAAGGATATGTTCACCTTCCGCATCCCGGGCATCGACGGCGACGGCATCAACATGGTCTGGGACATCGGCGGCGCCCGTATGCCGCTGAGCATGGAAGTCACCTACAACACCCCGGGCACGACGGACGTCTTCAAGACCCTCTCCGAGGTCATGCGCCAGCCGAGCTGCATCATGGTCAATCCGCAGGGCGAGCGCATCATCAACGAGCAGATCATGAACAACACGACGTTCACCGGCAACGCCATCCTGCAGCAGACCGGCCACCGCGCCTACTCCATCATCGGCTCCGACGGCATCAACTACCTCAAGGAGCACGGCCTGGACTACATCACCTATCACCACGCCGTCAAGGATCTGACGAACTGGGAGAAGGAGAAGGCCGCCTACTTCTCCGGCGCCGAGGGCGACGTCACCTCGTCCGTCTTTGGTGCGGACAACGGCGTGTCCTACCGCGCCGAGGGCGACGATGAGTCCCAGCAGCAGAACTTCTATGAGTGTGGCAGCCTCGAGGAAGTCGCCGAGGTCACGGGCATCCCGTATGAGCAGCTCAAAAAGACCATCGACGAGTACAACACCTACGCCGGCGGCTACGACGCGAAGTTCCTCAAGCCGGCCAAGTGGCTCCGCCCGATCACCGGCGAGAAGTACTATGTCGCGCGCCACTTCCCGTCCGGCTACGGCTCGCTCGGCGGCATCAAGGTCAACCACAACATGCAGGTCCTGAGCACCGAGGACAAGCCGATCCCCGGCCTGTACGGCTGCGGCACCGACACGGCGAACGTCTTTGCCGGCGAGTACTGCTTCTACCATCCGGGCTCCACGATGAGCTACGCCCTCAACTCCGGCCGCATCGCCGGCATGGAGTCCTGGGACTACATCAACAGCGACGATTTCGTGGTGTAAGCTTTTCGGGTCACCAATTCAAAACCGCCGCCTCCGGAAGGAGGCGGCGGTTTTTTGCGCACCGGTTGCAGTACGCACCCCCAAAAGAACAATGCGCCGATTGCGGCCTGCGCCAAGGCTCCCCTGTGCAAGGGGAGCTGTCGCCGCTAGGCGACTGAGGGGTTGTAGGGGTGGATTTTGCAGAAGGGTTAGATGAATGGCACCAGCCCGTAGGGGCGACCCTTGCGGTCGCCCGGCGGCTGGATGCCGGACGCGGGAACGGGCGACCGCAAGGGTCGCCCCTACGGGTTTGTACGTCTGAATTGGTGCGCGGCAAGCCCTCGGGCCTACAACCCCTCCGTCACGGCCTACCGGCCGTGCCACCTCCCCTTACACAGGGGAGGCTTTGGCGCGGCGGGAATTCGGCGGCGCGTTCCTCCGGCGGGATGGGGTCATCCCGCCCTACGTTCATGATACGAACCGCCGTGCATATTCGCCGGGCGGATGCCATCCGCCCCTACATGCCCGCGCCCCCGCGTTTGCACCGCGCCGAAAACCGCCGCTTATTCACTCTTCACTCTTACCTATTCCCTAAATAAATCGCCCCGCGCGCCAAAAAACGGCGCGCGGGGTGATTTTCAGGAGAGGAACGCCTCCGGGTCGACGTACTCGCTGCCGAGGAGCACGGCGAAGTGCAGGTGCGGGGCGGACGCGCATTCGGCGACGGCGGTGTCGCCGACGGCGCCGAGGACGGCGCCTGCCGCGACGCTGCTCCCGACGTCGACGAGGGCCGTCGGGGTCAGGTTCGAGTAGACGGTGCGGTAGCCGCCCGCGTGTGTGAGCTCGACGGTCGTGCCGTAAAACTCGTCGTCATACACGGCCGAGACCGTCCCGGCCTTGGCCGCGAGGACCTGCGCGCCGGGCTGCGCCGCGATGTCGACGCCACAGTGCACGCGCCAGTCGCGAAGCGTCTCGTTGTACGCCAGCGCGTCCATGCTGTACGCCGCGATCGTCTCGCCCGCGACGGGGCGGATGACGGTGTCGGCCGCGATCTGTCCGACCTCCGCGTCCGTCATGGTCGTCACGGCGGCGTCCGCCGTGTCCGTGTCCGCCGTAGACGAGGATGCGGACGCGGACGCGCGGTCATCGTCGTCCCGCGCCGTGAGCGGCACGTCGAGCGTGCTCTGCGCCCCCGCGTCCGGCGCGAGCGTCACGCCGCCCTTGTGCGCCGAAATGGCCGTCCGGATGAAAACATAGCCCGAAATTCCAACTGCCGCGATGCAGAGGAACAGGACTATGTAATAGCCCTTCTCCTTCAGCATCCGCTTGGCCGCATCGAGCGCTTTGCGGCCGCCTGAGTCGTTTGTCATGGTAAAAGCACCTCCGAGCATCAGTATGGCCCGGAGGAGGAAGAATTAAACAGATTTTGGGAAATTATTTTGTGGGAGGGGTGGGATGGGCGCGCCGGAGGGGCGGCCGCGCGGCGGCGGGAGGGTCGGTTGTGTGGCCGGCGGCCAAGTAGACCTGTCACCCTGAGCGGAGCGTCAGCGGAGTCGAAGGGTCTGGTCGATTTAGGAGAACCGATTGCGATCCAGCGGCAAAATAGAATGTCATTCAGAGCCGGCAAAGCCGGCGTGGCATCGTCCCCGAATGGGGGAATCCTTCCGATTGCGGTAGTCTTGCGTTTTATTTCAGCGCCGGATATATTCGAAAGCATGCCGCAATTGGGCAGATCCTTCGACTCCGCTTGCGCTCCGCTCAGGATGACACGTTTTATTCGGCAGCTGCCGCCGCAATCGGTCTGTTTGTGCCTCCGGCGGGGTACTTCTTTTGTCTCGCCAAAAGAAGTACCCAAGAAAACGCGAGCCGGGGAGGGGCTTTTCACAAAGCCGCCCCTCCCCGGCACCCCTCCCTCCGTGGCAACGGCAGGCGTGCGGCGCCGGTAACATCGCGCCAATCCTGCAACAACCGTCGAGGCAAGACTACATCGTATAGACTCACTTCCTCGCCGTAGGGCGGGATGACCTCATCCCGCCGGTGGACTGTGCCCCCGCGTCTGCACCGCGCCAATTGCGGCACGTGCCTTCCAGCTGGCTCCCCTGCAAGGGGAGCTGTCGGCGGAGCCGACTGAGAGGTTGAAATGCTTCCGTTTTGCAGAGCGCTTCCAAAAATTCGATACCGCAAAAACCTCTCCGTCACGCCGTACCGGCATGCCACCTCCCCTTTCAGGGGAGGCTTGGGGCGCGTGCTTCTCTTTCGGCGCGCTCCGTGATCCCCCGCGTCCCTCCGGCGGGATGGGGTCATCCCGCCCTACGGCCCTGAACGTTGCCTGCTCCCGCGCAAAAAAGCCCGCCGCCCCATGTGGGGCGTAAGCGTAAAATAAGAGAGCGGATTGAAGAAGGAGTTCCAGTTTGCGATAATGC
>CAVFYN010000015.1:0-13001 GCA_963626425.1 Bacteroidaceae bacterium | reverse complement strand
GTCCCAGACCATGGCGTAGTCGACGTCCGTGCGGCCCGTCTGCATGAGCTTTAATGCCAGCGCCATGGCAACGGTGAACGACGTGTGGCCGTCGCGCGTGCCGAGGCGGATGCGGAAGTGCGGCGCGAAGTCGCTCTTCTCGCCCGTGCCGATGTAGTTCATCGGGTTGATGAGATACTTCCGGCGGTCCAGCGCCGCGTCGTCCAGGCACGCGCGGTAGCCGTCCGCGAGCGCGGCGGCCTCCGGGAAATCGCCGCGCAGGCGGTCGATCTCCGCCGCGGCTTCGTGGTCGAAGTGGACGGCATTCGTGTGCTCGTCGCCGAGCTCCTCGTTTTCCGCCTGCGCAAGCGCGAGATCGTCAAACGCGAGGCACGCCTTCATGCGGCGGCAGTTGTGCAGGACGTAGTCGTCGAGCGACGTAATGGCAGCTTTTTCGCCGTCGTAGCGCAGGAACGGCCCCTTGTCCACGCCGGGCAGCGTGACGGGTCCGTCCGGCGTCGGGATCGTCGTCTCGTAGCGGCCGGCCATATAGTCCTCGAACGAGTAGTCCACGTTCAGCTCGCCCGCAGCGAGCTTGCGGAGGTATTTTTCCGCCGCGCGCTCGAGCACGCCCATCAGATAGTCATACGCCCCGCCCGCGCGGCCGCCGGGCTCGAGGGTAAGCGCCGCGCCCGTCTCCGGATGGCGCAGGCCGAGGCGGTTGAAATAGGCAAGGTACCGCTCGGCCATGCCGTGCGAAAGCGCCTGCTGAAATTCGTCGAGCGTCCCGCCCGCGCCCATGAAGCCCGTATAGTCCGTGTCGGCGCGGAACAGCCATTCATAGGCCATGTCCGCGTTTTCAAGGTCGATGATCGGGCAGTAGCACTGCGCGGCGAAGATGTCGTCCGTGCCCGCGCACGCGCCGATGGCGGCAAGCTCCTGCGCGTAGTTTTCGCTGTTGCCCGTCACGCCGAGCAGCGAGCTCATCGCGCCGCCCGCGCTCGTGCCGACGGAGACGATGCGCTCCATGTCGCCGGGCAGCTGTGCCGCGTTTGCCTTGAGGAAGCGCACCGCGGCCTTCAGGTCGACGAGCGCCGCGGGCGACTTGCCGATGTACGTCCCGTCCGCCGCCTTCGTCCCGCGGCCGCGCGCGCCGACGGTGACGTACACGAATCCGCGCGCGAGATACTCCCGTCCGAACGGCCCGAGCGGGCGCGGCGCGCACTCCATGTACCCGCCGATGCCGTTTTCAAAGATAACGGGCGCGGTTTTAGCCGTATAGCGCCCCGCCGCGCCGGCCGGATCGGCCGCGCCGTCTTTCACGTAGGCCTCCGGGACGTAGATGTTCATGCACTGCAGCGCCGGCGCCTGCGGCGCGGGGACGTAGCCGGCGCCCTCGCACGCATAGCAATGCTCGTCCGGCAGGTGCTTCCACTGGAATTTCGTCATAGCTGAGCTCCCCTTTCCGTTTTGTTTGAGTCTAACGCTTTTTCCCGCGTCTGTCAACGAAAAACCGGCGGCCGGAGATCACTCTCCGGCCGCCGGACACCTGATGCGGCAAATGCCGGTTCAGGCGGAAAGGGGACTTATTTCGCGCCGAGGTAACGGGCGAGCATGGCCGCGCCCTGGATGCGGGTGAGCGTCGCGCCCGGGTTCAGGCGGCCATTCGAGCCGTTCATGACGCCCTTGGCCGTCGCCCAGCGGAATGCATCGACCGCGCCCGGCGTAATGGCGGAGGCGTCCGTAAACGCGTCAAGCTTCGCGTCCTCGGGGGCCTTCTCACCGGACTGGCGGAAGAGCATGAGCGCCATCTGCCAGCGCGTGACCGCATTGGTCGGACGGAACGTGCCGTCGGAATAGCCGTTGATGATGCCCTCGGAGGCAGCCCACTTCACGGCCGCAACCATGGACGGGCTGATGGAGGAGGCGTCCTTGAACGTCAGCTCGGTGTCAACCTTCGGCTGGCCGGCGGCGCGCCACAGGATGGTCGCCAGCTGCTGGCGGGTCATGGAGCTGTTCGGGTTGAACTTCGTGCCGTTGCCGAGCATAAGGCCGTTTTCAAGGACGTAGCTGAGCTCGGTCTCGTACCACTTGCCCGCGACGACGTCCGTGTAGTCGGAGATCGTGGCCGGGATGACCTTGTAGGTGACGTTGCCGACCTTCGTCGTGCCGGTGACAGGCTTGCCGTCGAGCGTCAGCTTGCCGTAGACCGTGATGGTCGCGGGCTTCGCGGCCGTGATGGCGGAGGACTTCGCCGTCAGGTTCGTGACCATGGAGTCGCCAGTCAGCTTCCACGCGGCGTCGTCGGTCAGGGTGACGTTGATGTCGTTGTAGCCGTTATAGTAATAGCGGTTGGCGACATGGCCGATGTAGAAATACTCGCTGATGGTGAACGAGGTGTTCTGGTTGGCGAGCGCCGTGCCGGGCGCGACGATCTTCGACGAGCCCTTTTCGGTGATGTGCGCCGTCTCCGTCGTGGCGATGATGCCGGAGAGCGAGGCGCCCTTGCCGAGGTTGACGTCGAGCGAGACCGCGCCGAGGCCGTTCATACCGCCGATCTCCGTGCCCCAGTAGCCGGAGCCGTTGTAGATGTCGCCCGTGAGGGTGACGTCCGTCGCGTTGAACACGTCGCGCGCCGTGGAGGCGAACGCCGTCGCGTTCGGGTTGTTGGCCTTGACGATGTCGCTCGTCACGCTGCCGTTGTCAGACGGCCAGCCGGCCTTTTCGGTGTAGGTCGTGTGGAACGAGAACGACGCCATGTCGAGGCCGCAGAGCGTATCGTCGTTGTCCATGACCTGCACGAGGACGCCGTTTGCCGGGTTGAGCTTCGTGCCGGAGCCGACGTTGATCGTCGTGACGCCGTCGTCCTTATCCTTGAGCAGGAAGCTGGCGTAGCCGGAGTTGACGACCGTGCCCTTTTCGAGCGTGATGTTGTTCGAGCCCTGGTGCGCCATGAAGCCGAACGTGTCGGAGTTGATGGTCGTGACCTTCGTCTCGGTCGGGACGTACGTCTCGACGGGGTTGCCCTTCGCGTCGAGCAGCTTGATCTCTTCGCCCTTCGTCATGGCCGTGTACAGGCCGGAGCCGCCGGTGAAGATCGTGGCGTACGTGCCGACGTTCATGGTCGTGCCGTAGAACTTCTCGTTCGCGTTGCCGATGGCATACGTGCCGTAGCCGGAGCGGGCCGTGAACGGGTTCTTCGTCTGGAAGTACTGCGTGCCGTCAGAGTTCTTCTGCTGCAGGTCGTACTTCGCGCCCGTGAGGGTCATGACGGTGTTGACGACGTTGAGCGTCATGTTCGTGCCGGAATCCGTCGAGAGGACGGCCCACTGCGCGGCGGAGACGTTCGAGTCGATGACGCTCGTGGACGAATCGGTGCCCATGAGGTTCGTCGTGCGCGACGTGCCCATGATGCCGAGGATCCAGGGCGGAGCGACCATCGTGTCCTGCGACGGGCTGTTCTTATAGTCGGAGTAGAGCGTGCCGCCCTCGGAATGGAGGTTCGAGCCTTTGACGATAACGTCCGCGCCGTCGTCGGCGTAGAGCGTCAGGTTCGCGACGCCCTTGACATTGACCTTGGAGTTCTCGATGACGAGGACGGTCTCATCGCCGTAGGCCGCGATGGCCGCGCCGAGGCCGGAGAAGTCGCACGTCTGGGAGCCGTCGCCGTCGGAATCAATGAGGATGTTCGCGCCGATGATGGTGTACTTCGAGTCGACGACGATGACGGGGTTGAAGCCCTCATAGCTGGACTTGATGACAAGGCCCGTGGCCTTCTCGCCGTCATAGGTCGCGCCGGACTGAATTGCCTGCGTGACGGATTTGTCCGCAACGACCTTGCCGTCACGGACGAAGAGCGCGGTCGTGAAGGCGTAGTCATCGTCCTTGTCGGAGTGACCGCCGCCGCCGAACGAGCTGATGTTGTCCGTATTGCCGGTCACGATGCGGTCGACCTTATACTCGGTCGCGCCCTTCGTGCCGGGATCGACGACGACGCCGTCGAGGATCCACACGGAAAGCTGCCCCTCGGGGAGCGTGAATTCAGAGCTGCCGCCGGGACCGCCGGGGCCTCCGGGACCGCCAGGGCCACCGCCCGGACCGCCGGGGGGATCGGCCGCCGCTCCTACCGTTGCCAAACCGGCGACAAGCGCCAGCGCCAGGAGCATCGCAGTGAATTTTCTCAATTTCATAACCTGTTTCCTCCTTTAGCAATTGGACCTAAAGCTCCGGAGTTCGCCTCCGGACACTCTCTATGCCAACTATACCGCGCTTTCTCCGCCCCGTTAAGTAACCTTGCACAATTTTAAGGTCATATGGTCACAACCTTTATGCGAATTTCACAACATTTTGTAGAATACACACAAGTTTCGTCCGCGAAACCATGGCAAAGCGCACAAAAGAAATCCCCCGATGCTCCGCATCGGGAGATCGAAGCCTATGTCAGGCCGCCTGTACGAGCGCCTTCAAAAACGCAGGCACCTCGCGGAAGCTGTAAAACAGCTTATACGGGTACGGCGTCGTGCGGCTGCCGAGGGCGCAGGTGTCCATGCCGATCGAGCGGGCGATGAACTGCGCCCGGCACAGGTGAAACTCGCTGGAAATGATGCACGCCCTGCCCTCGCCCAGTCCGAGCGAGGCGGCGATGGCCTGCGCGTTGATGAGATTTTCGCGCGTCGTGGACGAGCGATCCTCCATGTACACGCGCGTCATGTCCGCGCCGCGGGAGGCGAGGTAATCGTACATCGCCTGCGCCTCGCTCATGCCCTCGTCCGGGCCCTGGCCGCCGCAGACGATGACGGGCGCGGACGGGTTTCGCTCCATGAATCCGAGCGCCGCGTCGAGCCTGGCGCGCAGCGCGCGCGACGGCGTCGTCCCGTTCACCTTCGCGCCGAGCACGACGGCGTAGTCGGCCTCCGCGGCCGCGCTCTCGTCCCCGCCGGCCCAGGACTGCATGACGCCGACGGCGATAACGACCAGAATGACGCCGATCGCGAGGAGCGACGAGAGCGCCATCTGCCACCGCCGCATCATGGCTGCCCCTCGAGCTGCGCCGCAAGCGCTTCCCACTGCGCATAGAGCGCGGCGAGCGCCTCGTCCGACACGGCCTTTTCCTCCATCAGGCGGGACAGCTCCTGGAAATCCGTCGCCGCGGCGGAAATTTTCTCGTCATAGGCCGCATTTTCCTGCTCGGCCTTTTCGATGTCGCGCTCGAGCCGCGCGAGCTGCTTGTCGAGGCCGTAGGTATTCTTCGGTTTCTCTTTTTTCTCCTTTTTCGGCGCGGGCGCGGCCGTCTGGACGCGCGCGGCGGCCTCGTGCTCCTTGATGGAGCGGTATTTCTGGTACCCGCACGGGAAATCGCGGATCTTTTTGTCCTCGAGCTCCCAGATGCGCGTGGCGAAGCTGTTGACAAAGTAGCGGTCGTGCGAGACGAAGATGAGCGTGCCCTCATAGTCAGCCAGCGCCTCCTCGATCCACTCGCGCGCGGGGATGTCGAGGTGGTTCGTCGGCTCGTCGAGGATCAGGAGGTTGATCTTCGCGTCCATGAGCATGCAAAGCCGCAGCCGCATCTGCTCGCCGCCGGAGAGCATGGACACGGTCTTGAACACGTCGTCGCCGGAAAACAGGAACGAGCCGAGGCGATTTCGCGCTGTCTGCGTGTCGCAGTTCGCCTCGTAGAGCATCGTATCGAGCAGCGTCCGCTCCGGGTGGTCAAAGTGGATGATCTGCGGCAGATACGCCTTTTTGACGGCGGGGCCGTACTTCACGCGGCCGGTGTCCGGCGTCTGCTCCTGCAGCAGGATCTTCAGAAACGTCGACTTGCCCGCGCCGTTGTCGCCGAGAAACGCGATGCGCTCGCCGCCGCCGACGCGAAGCTCGACGTCGGAGAATAGCAGCCGGTCGCCGAACGATTTGCTAAGGTCGCGCACGGAGAGAACCTCGTCGCCGTGGAATTCCTTCTCGCCGAAGCGCGCGCGCAGCGTTTTCTCCGTTTTCGGGCGCTCCGTTTTCTCGATGCGGTCGATGCGGTGCTGGATGCTCATGGCGCGGCGGTAGAGCGTGCGGTTGTTGATGCCCCAGCCCTTCATGCGCTCCATGGTGTAGGAAAGCTGCGCGATCTTCTCCTGCTCCTGCTCGTACTGCTTGAGCTGGAGGTCAAATCGCCGCTGGCGCTCCTCGACGTAGAACGAGTAGTTGCCGGAGTAAAACTCCGCCTTGCCGCCGGACAGCTCGATGATGCGGTCGACGACGCGGTCTAAAAAATACCGGTCGTGCGAGATCGTGAGCACCGTGCCCTTGAACTGTAAAATATACTCTTCGAGCCACTCCGTCGCGTGCAGGTCGAGGTGGTTCGTCGGCTCGTCGAGCAGGAGGATGTCCGTTTTCTCCAGCAGCAGCCGCGCGAGGTTCACGCGCGTTTTCTCGCCGCCGGAGAGCGCGTCGAACTGCCGTTCGCGCATGGCCTTCGGGATGGACAGGCCGTTGCAGATCTTGTCGACGTTCATGTCCATCTCATACCCGCCGCCGGACGTATAGCGCGCGAGCAGGCTGTCGTACTGCTTTAAGACGGACGGCGAATCGTCCGTTGCCATCTGCTGCTCGAGCTGCTGCATTTTTGTGAAAATGTCGTCGAGCTCGTGGAACGCCGTGCGCAGCACCTGCTCGACGCTGTAGCCCGCCGGAAAGCGCGGGATCTGCGAGATAAGGCCGACCTTTTTGCCGGGCGCGATCATGATGTCGCCCTCGTCCTCCGTGATCTCGCCCGTCAGCAGGCGGAACAGCGTCGTCTTGCCCGCGCCGTTGCGGCCGAGGATGCCGACGACCTCGCCGGAATCGACGGTGAACGACAGGCCATCCAAAATATTTTTATCCTTTTCAAAAGCCTTTTTCAGATTCTGTACCGATAGATCGATCATTGGTTCTCTCCCTGTGTCAGTTCGAAAAATTCTTCGCGGGTCAGCATGAGGTTCAAGGCGTCCAGCATAGCGTTTGCGCCGATGTGCGCGGGCAGGCCGAGCCGGGTCTTGATGCGCTCGCGCTTTTCGGCGCTGCCCGGGCCGGACAGGCCGGCGGAAAAGAGGTCCGCCTTCGTGATGGGCGCGCCGCGCTCCGCGGACGCGTCCTCGCCCTCGACCGTCGCGCCCGCGCGCAGCAGTGCCTGCACGATGACGTCCGGGCGCATGCCCTCGACGCCGAGCTTGCCCTCCTTGCCGGGGCGCGATTTGCGCTTTTCCTTGCCGGGGATGTCGGGAATATAGGCGTGCTTGACAGACTCTTTCGGCAGCGTGCCCTTTAAATAGCTCCGGATGACGAACCCCGCGCCGTCGGAGTCCGTGAAGATGATGAGCCCGCGCTTTTCGGCGACGGCGCGCAGGAATCGCAGCTTCTCCCGGTCGTTCATGACGCCGAAGCCGTCCGTCGTGAAAATGGCGGCGTCCACGATCTGGGAGAGCGTATTTTTGTCATAGCGGCCCTCAACGACGATGGCCTCACGGATCTTAAGCACGGCCGGCCTCCTGCGCAAGCTCCGCCACGAGCAGCTCCAATAGCCGCTCCGGGTCGTCGGCCGACGACTTGAGCAGATAGTCCGTCTCCATGCACCGCAGCACGGCCCGGTCGCACCACTGCCGCGAAAATTTCCGCGCGGCGGCCATGCTCTTCTGCGCGGCGAACGGCTTGACGCCCGTCAGGTTCGCCAGCGCGTCCGGCCCCTTGCCGCGGGCCATGAGCGTGTGCGCCGCGCTCATGCGCCGGAGGTTCGAGCCGATGGCCGCGAGCACCGGGATGGGCTCGGTCTGCATGGCGAGCACCTCGTAGAGCTTGCGGAGCGCGCCGTCAAAATTCCGCTGTGCCATGGCGTCCGTGATGTCGAACACCTGCGCGTCGAGGCTTTTTTCGACGACCATGTCGATGTCCGTCTTTTCGATCTCGTCGCCCGACGCAAACGATGCGACCTTCGCGACCTCCGAGACGATGGAACTGAGCGTACCGTCCGTCAGAAAGACGAGGTATTCGGCGAGCTTCGTGTCGATGCGCTTGCCCGCCTGCCGGAAGCGGCGGACGATCCACGCGGCCAGCTCGCTCTGGCTCTGGCGGACGAACTCGACGGCGTGGCCATGGTCGCGCAGCGCGGCCGTCAGCTTTTTCAGGCGGCCGTCGGGCTTGTAGGCCACCGTGTCGAATACGAACACGAGGCAGACGTACTCCGGAAGGTCGGAAAAGAGCGCCGTCAGGCGCGTCCGGTCCCCTTCCGGCGCGGCGAACAGGTCGTAGTCGTCCACCTCGACATAGCTGCGCTCGGCCATCATCGGCAGCGCCTCGACCGCCGCGCTCAGCTCGTCGAGATCGAGCGAGCGGCCGTCAAGCCTGTGCAGGTTGAACTCCGCCGCCGGGCCGTCCGCGAACAGGCCGCGCAGCTTTTCCAGATAATATTCCCGCAGGTAGCTCTCCTCGCCGTAAAAAAGATACAGCTGCGCGGGATCGCCCGCGCGGATGGCGGCCTTGAGCGCCGCGTATTCCGCGCCGGATTGCTGTTTCTGCGCCAAAATGCTACCTCCTGACAGTGATGTTGCCGCACTCGTCCGTGCGGAAGGCCTCCGCGCCCGCCTGAGCGATGCGCCGGAGCGTTTCGGCGGCCGGATGGCCGTAGCGGTTTTCGCCGACCGAGATGAGGACGACCTCGGGCGCCGTCGCCGCGAGAAGCGCCTCGCCGGTCGAGTATTTCGAGCCGTGGTGCCCCGCGACGAGCACGTCGAGATCCGGCAGGTCGTGCAGGGCGAGAAGGCGATCTTCCAGATCCGCGTCCATGTCGCCCGTGACGAGCGCGTCCAATTCGCCCGCGCAGAAGAGCACGGACAGCCCCGCGCGGTTGTCGCTCCCGCGCGAGACGGGCGCAAAGACCGTGACGCCGCCGGGAAGGGCCATGTCCTCCGTCACGACGAATACCTGCGCGCCGGACGCCTCCGCGGCCGTAAGGATCGCAGCGCGCTCGGTCGGCTCGTCCGCGAACGCGGGCACGTACACGGCCGCGACGTCCATGCGGGACAGCAGCGCCGGGACGCCGCCGGTGTGGTCGGAATCAAAATGCGTGATGACGAGCGCGTCGATCCTCTCCGCGCCGCCGTCTTTGAGAAACTGCGCGCATATCTGGCCCGGCGAGCCGTCGCCGCCGCAGTCGACAACGGTGCGCACACCGTCCGTCTCAAGCACGATGCACTGCCCCTGCCCGACGTCCAGCGCCGTCACGGATGCGCCCGCGCGCATGAGCCCGGTCAGCAGCAGGCTCAGCGCCAGCGTCAGCACGACGGAGCAGACCGGGATGACCGGCCGCTTCCTCAGCGGCCCGGACAGGCACAGCGCGGCGATCACGGCATACGCAAACAGCAGCCACAGCACCACATACGGCGACGCCGTGCCGATCTGCGCATACGGAGCGCGCGCCAGCACGCGGCAGACCGCGAGGATGTAGCGGACAATGAAGCTGTCCGCCCACGCAAGCGCCATCGCCGCGGGCGGGAACACGAACGCGAGCGCCGCCGCTAAAATCCCAAGGATAAAGCACACGGACACGACCGGCACGACGAGCAGATTGGCGATCGGCCCGATGAGCGACACCGTGCCGAACCAGTACGCCATGAGCGGCGTCGTCAGCACGAGCGCGGAGGCCGTCGTCGCGAGCACGCCGAGGAAAAATCCCGCGACGCGGCCGGCGATGCGGTGCTTCTTCCGCAGCGCCTCCACATGGCACCAGCGGACGAACGCGGCATTCAGCCGCGAGTAGAACAGCAAAATGCCCGCCGTCGCGGCAAACGAGAGCTGAAGGCCGATGTTCGCGACCGCAAACGGGTCGGCCAGCAGCATGAGCGAGAGCGCCGCGCCGAGCGACGTCGGCGAATCGGCCTCGCGCGAGAAAAGCGGCGCGGCCAGCGCGAACGCGTACACGATGCCCGCGCGCATGACGCCGGGCGAGCCGCCAATGAACGCGACGAACAGCACGGCCGCCGGCACGCCGATGAGCGCGCGCCGCCGTCTGCCGCCGAGCGCAAACAGTAAAAATCCAAGCAGAATCGACACGTGCATCCCTGAGACGGACACGACATGGTAAACGCCGCAGACGCGAAGGTCCGACACCGCCTCGTCGCTCAGCCCCGCCCGCTCTCCCGTGAGCAGCGCGGTCAGAAAGCCCGCGGTGTCCGCCGGGAACACGGACGCGATCTTCTCCTGCACCGCCATGCGCCAGAGCGCGGGGCGGCAGCGCAGCGGGACACGCTCCGGCCGGGTGACGGACAGGCTGCCCTTTGCATACACGGCGGCGCGGTCGCCATACGCGGCAAACGAAAGGTCGCGCCGGGCATCCAGCGGCCGGACGGCGCGGACGCGCCCCTCCGCCGCGACGCGGTCGCCCGGGCGAAGCTCCATCTCCGCGCCGTCAAAATACAGCCGCGCTTTCACCGTCCTGCCGCCGAACTCCGCGCGGATGCGCACATACGAGCCGTAGTCCGTCCGGACGGGCGCGGCGAGGACCGTCCCTTCGACCGCCGCGCTCTCCGCCGCCGGGACATCATAGAACATCGCGCCATACGCGCCCGTCCACAAAAGTCCGGCTGCAAGGCCCGCGAGCACGCACACGGCAGCGCGGAGCTTTCTCCGCCTCAGGCAGGCCAGCACGACGGCCGCGGCCGCCAGCGCGCCCGCCGCGATGCCCGCGGCCGGGAGCGCCAGAGTCAGGTACGCGCACAGCGCGCAGCCGAGCGCAAACGGGAACGACACCCACGCCACATACCGCATCCGCGCCCACCTGCCCTCCTGCCCGGAAATTTTGTCGATACACCGTATTCTACCACAGACCGGCGCGCAAGTAAACGCCCGGCGCGCAAAGAAATTCCTTGCATACGAATTGTGTCTGTACTATACTGTCAGGGAGAAAGAGATTTGGAGGGTCTGCCATGCAGCTTTTTGTCCGCGACTCCCGCTTTTACAAGACGATGCTCGCCATCGCCATCCCGATTTCCCTGCAATCGCTCGTGTCGTTCTGCGTCAACCTCATCGACGCGATCATGCTCGGCCAGCTCGGCGAGATCGCGCTGTCCGGCTCGTCGCTCGGGTCGAGCTTTTATTACATCATCTCCACGATCTGCATGGGCCTCGGCGGCGGCGCGGGCGTCATCACGGCGCAGTACTGGGGCCGCCGGGACTTAAAGGCCGTGCGCACGATGAGCGCCATCTGCATCAAGCTCACCGTCGCGCTGTGCGCGCTGCTCGCGGCGCTGTGCGCCATTTTCCCCACGCAGATCCTGCGCATCTATACATCCGACCCCGAGGTCATCGCCGCGGGCGCGAGCTATCTTCGCGTGCTGTCGGCCACGGTGCTCTTTTCGGGGCTTACGAGCTCGCTGACGCAGATCCTGCGCTCGGTCGGCATCGCGCGCGTGCCGATGTTCGCGAGCCTCGGCGCGTGCCTTGTGAACATTTTCTTCAACTGGGTGTTCATCTTCGGCCACCTCGGCTCGCCCGCCATGGGCATCGTCGGCGCGGCGTGGGGCACGAACTGCGCGCGCGTTTTCGAGTTCGCCATCATCGCCATCTGCCTGCTGTGCGACAGGAACATGGGCTTCCGCCTGCCGCATCTTGCGCTCTTCGACCGCGACATTTTCGGCCGCTTTCTGAAGGCCGGCATCCCCGTGCTCATCTCCGACCTCGTCTACACGATCGGCAACCAGCTCGTCACGGTCGTCATCGGCCACTGCGGCGCGGTGTTCACGGCCGCAAACGCCATCGCCAACCAGGTCAGCCTCGTGCTGCACGCGCTGTTCATCGGCGTGGCGAGCTCGTCGTCCACGCTCGTCGGCAACGCCGTCGGCGCGGGCGAATACCAGCGCGCCTATGACGAAAGCCGCACGTTTTTGGTGCTGTGCACGCTGCTCGGCTGCGTGAGCGCGGCGCTGCTCCTGCTGCTGCGCACGCCCGTGCTGTCCATTTTCAAGGTCACGGAGGAGACGGCGCACTACGCCCGCCAGATGCTGACGATCCAGGCGTTTCTGCTCATCATCACGCCGAGCGCCGCAGCGCTGTCCAAGGGCATCCTGCGCGGCGGCGGCGACACGCGCTTTCTGATCTTTGGCGACACGATCTCGACGTACCTCATGGTCCCATTCGGCGTGCTGGCCGCGTTCGTGCTCAAAAGCCCGATCTGGGTCATCTACCTCGTGCTCAAGCTCGACATGCTCGGCCGCTTCCTCATCTGCTTCGCCCGCTTCCGCTCCAAAAAGTGGATCCGCGACGTCACCCGCGGCACAGACGGCACGGCAGTCACGCTGTGATAAAAAATCGCTCCGCACGGCACAGGCCGTGCGGAGTTTTTTGCTGCTGCGGCGCCCGCGCCCTGTAGGGGCGGGTAATACCCGCCCGCAGCCGATCGCGTGCCAGCGCCAAAATAGACCTGTCACCCTGAGCGGAGCCGAAGGGTCTGCCGATTACGGTATGGTATCGTCGATTTCCAGCGCTGGAGATGGACGAAAGACTACCGCAATCGGGCAGATCCTTCGACTCCGCTGCGCTTCGCTCAGGATGACACGTTTTTTCGGCAGCTGCCGCCGCAATCGGTCTGTTTGTGCCTCCGGCGGGGTACTTCTTTTGTCTCGCCAAAAGAAGTACCCAAGAAAACGCGAGCCGGGGAGGGGCTTTTCACAAAGCCGCCCCTCCCCGGCACCCCTCCCTCCGAAACAGGGGCAGGCGTGCGACGTTTTTGCATCGTGCCAATCCTGCATCACCCGCCGAGGTAAAATTACTACGTGCAAACTTGCCTCCACGCCGTAGGGCGGGATGACCCCATCCCGCCGCAAGACTGCGCCCACGCGTCTGTACCGCGCCGGTTGCGGTACACGCCTTCCGGTTGGCTCCCCTGCAAGGGGAGCTGTCGGCGAAGCCGACTGAGAGGTTCCAAAGCTGCCGTATAGCAGAACGCTCTCAAAAATTCGATACCGCGCAAAACCTCTCCGTCACGGCCTCACGGCCGTGCCACCTCC
>CAVFYN010000014.1:0-5149 GCA_963626425.1 Bacteroidaceae bacterium | reverse complement strand
GCTGGGCGATCTCGCGCCCGGCGCATGGCGCGAGCTGACGGCGGACGAGAAAAACGCGCTTTTGGGATAACATCCCGGCGAAAAATGCCGCAAGTTATTCATATTCTTCTTGCAAAATCAAAAAATCAGAGTATGATAGATACCTGAGTGAACCGCGCGCGGTCTCCGCGCGCGTTTTTTTCTGATCGCAAGGAGGAACAGATATGGCGGCAGATATTCTCGCGACCATCCAGGCGGGAATGGATGGCTTTTCCAAGGGGCAGAAGCTCATTGCCCGGTACATTCTTGAATCGTATGACAAAGCGGCCTTCATGACGGCCAGCAAGCTCGGCAAGACGGTGAACGTGTCGGAATCGACCGTCGTCCGCTTCGCCGTCGAGATCGGCTACGACGGCTACCCGAGCATGCAGCGAGCCATGCAGGACATGATCCGCAACAAGCTCACGAGCGTTCAGCGCATCGAGGTCGCGCGCGACCGCATCGGCAACCAGGACATCATGAACATGGTGTTCCAGTCCGACATTGAGAAGATCCGCATGACGCAGGAGGAGATCGACCGCGGCGCGTTTGAGGCGTCCGTCGAGGCCATCCTGAACGCCAAGCGCATCTACATCCTCGGCGTCCGCTCGTCGGCCGTCATCGCGCAGTTTCTGGGCTTTTACTTCAACTATATGTTTGACAACGTCAAGCTCGTCGACACGTCGTCGGCCAGCGAGATGTTCGAGCAGATCGTCCGCGTCGGCCCGGGCGACGTCGTGCTCGGCATCAGCTTCCCGCGCTACTCGGCCCGCACGATCAAGGCGCTGCGCTTCTGCCACGACACGGGCGCGACGGTCGTCGCCCTCACGGACACGATGCAGTCGCCCATCGCCGAGATGGCCGATCACGTGCTCATCGCCAAGAGCGACATGGTCTCGCTCGTCGACACGCTCGTCGCGCCGCTGAGCCTGTGCAACGCGCTGCTCGTGTCCATCGGCAGCCGCAAGGAGGCGGAGCTTTCCAAGACGTTCACGCACCTTGAGGAAATCTGGGAAGAGTACGAGGTCTACGAGAAAGTTGAAATTTGACGTCATTGTGGTCGGCGGCGGCGCCGCGGGGATGTTCTCCGCCGGAACGACCGCCGGCCTCGGCGCGCGCGTGGCGCTCATCGACCACGCCGACCGGCTCGGGAAAAAGATCAATATCACGGGAAAGGGCCGCTGCAACGTCACGAACGACTCCGGCCCCGACGAGGTGCTCAAGAACATCCCGCACAACGGGCGGTTTCTGTACAGCGCGCTCTACGGCTTCCCGCCCGAGCAGGTCAAAGCGTTTTTTGAAGGCCGCGGCGTGCCGCTGAAGGTCGAGCGCGGCAAGCGCGTCTTTCCGGTGAGCGACCGCGCGATGGACATCACGGCCGCGCTGGAGGGCTATCTCCGCGAGACGGGCGTCACCGTCCTGCGCGGCAGCGTGCGCTCGCTCATCATCCGAGACGGCACGCTCTGCGGCGTCCGCACGGCGACGGAGGAGGTCGAGGCTCCGCGCGTCATCGTCTGCACAGGCGGCTGCTCGTACCCGGCCACGGGGTCGGACGGCAGCGGCTACAAGCTTGCCGAGCAGGCCGGGCACACGATCATCCCGCCCGTCGGCTCGCTCGTCCCGCTCGAAGAAGACGGCGATTACTGCGCGCGGATGCAGGGATTGTCGCTCCGCAACGTCGCCGTGAAGCTCACGGACGCGAAAAACAAGACGGTCTACACGGACTTCGGCGAGCTGCTGTTCACGCACTTCGGCCTGTCCGGCCCGACGATCCTCAGCGCGAGCGCGCACATGAAGCAGGACGCGGGCAGCACCGTCCACATCGACCTCAAGCCCGCGCTGGACGAAGCGGCGCTCGACGCGCGGCTGCTTCGCGAATTCGAGGCGGCGCAGAACAAGAATTTCGCCAACGTCATCGGCAGCCTCTACCCGCGCGCGCTCATCCCCGTCATGGTCGAGCGCAGCGGCATCGACGCGCAGACGAAGGTCAATTCCGTCACGCGCGCCCAGCGCCGCGCGCTTCTGGAGCTGACGAAGGACTTCACGGTCAAAATTTCCGGCCGCCGCCCCGTGCGCGAGGCCATCGTGACCCGCGGCGGCGTCAGGACGTCGGAGGTCGACCCGAAAACCATGGAGTCGAAAAAGCTGCCGGGGCTCTATTTTGCCGGCGAGGTGCTCGACGTGGACGCCTATACCGGTGGGTTTAACTTGCAGATCGCCTGGTCGACGGCCTACGCCGCAGGGAACGCGGCCGGCCGCGCCGGAATGGAACAGGAGTTGGAAACCGAATGAAACAGCATTTTGCCATCGCCATCGACGGCCCGTCGGGCGCGGGAAAGAGCACGCTGGCCCGCCGCCTCGCGCGCGAGCTCGGCTGCTCGTATGTCGATACGGGCGCCATCTACCGCACCGTGGCCTATCACTTCGCCATGCTCGGCATCGGCCCGAAGGACACGGACAACATCCGCCGCTTCCTGCCGGACTGCTCGATCGACATCGACTTTCAGGCCGACGGCGTGCAGCACATGATCTTAAACGGCAAGGACGTCACCGACGAGCAGCGCACGCCCGAGGTCTCGGCCGCGGCGAGCGTCATCGCGGCGCAGCCGCTCGTGCGGGAGTTCCTGCTTGACATGCAGCGCGACCTCGCGCGGCGCTACAGCGTCGTCATGGACGGGCGCGACATCGGCACGGTCGTCCTGCCGGACGCGGACGTGAAAATTTTCCTCACGGCCTCGGACGAGGCGCGCGCGCAGCGCCGCTTTGCCGAGCTTCAGGAAAAGGGCGAGAAGAAGTCTTACAAGGCCGTCCTCGCCGACATGCGCGCGCGCGACGAGCGCGACGCGACCCGCGCCATCGCCCCGCTCAAAAAGGCGAAGGACGCCGTGGAGCTCGACACGACGGAGATGACGCTCGACGAGTCGGCCGAGGCGCTCTATAAGATCGTGGAAGGGCGGTGCGGATAAGCGTGTACCCCATTATTTTCTGGCTCGTCCGCATCGGGCTGTTCTTCTGGCACCCCATCTTCCGCGTCAAGGGCCGCGAAAACCTGCCGAAGGACGGCAGCTACGTCATCTGCTGCAACCATTCCTCCTGCGCCGACCCCGTGTGGCTCATCGCGGCCATGCGCGCACGGCGGCATAAGCAGGTCCCGCGCATCATGGCCAAGGCCGAGCTTTTGAAGGTCCCCGTGCTCGGGCCGCTTCTGAAGTGGATCGGCGTGTTCGGCATCGAGCGCGGCGAGGCGGACATCGGCGCGCTCAAGCTCGCGCTCAAGACGCTCAAGGAGGGCCGCAGCCTCATGCTCTTCCCGCAGGGCACGCGCTGCAAAAACGGCGAGCGCCTGCCGGGCAAGACCGGCGCGGCCATGCTCGCAACGCGCACGGACACGATGGTCATTCCGATGTACTTAACGGAAAACAAGCGCCCGTTCGGCCCCATCACGTGCGTCATCGGCGAGCCGTACCGCATGGAATATGAGGGCAAGCGCGCCACGAGCGCCGAGCTGCATGACCTGACGGACGACCTTATGGACCGCATCTACAAGCTGGGGGAGCAGGCATGAAGGTCACCGTCGCCAAAACGGCCGGCTTCTGCTTCGGCGTCGACCGCGCCGTCTCGCTCGTTGAGCAGGCGGCAAAAAGCGGCCGCACCGTCGTGACGCTCGGGCCGATCATCCACAACCGCCACGTCGTCGACCGCTTCACGTCCATGGGCGTGCACGAGATCCGTGATGTCGCCGACGCGCCGGACGGCGCCGTCGTCGTCATCCGCTCGCACGGCGTGGGCCAAGCCGTCTACGACGCGCTGCACGCGCGCTCGCTCGACATCGTCGACGCGACGTGCCCGTTCGTCGAGCGCATCCATAAGATCGCCCACGCGGCGTCGGAGGAGGGGAGAACGGTCGTCATCGTCGGCGACCGGACGCACCCGGAGGTGCTGGCCATCGCGGGCTGGTGCGAGCGGTACGTCGTCGTGGAAAACGCCGACGTCCTGCGCGCGTGGCTCGAGGAGGACGGTGATCGGTGCGCCGCGCCGCTCACGGCCGTCTGCCAGACGACCAATACGCAGGAGACATGGATTTCCTGTACGAATTTATTAAAAAAACAGTGTACAAACTGCAAAATATTTGCTACAATATGTAATGCTACGGAAAAACGCCAAAGCGAAGCTGCCATTCTGGCCGGCGCATCGGATGCGGTGGTCGTTGTAGGCGACGCCGCCAGCTCCAACACGCGGCGCCTGTACGAGCTGTGCAGGCTGTCCTGCCCGAACGTGTCCCTTGTGGACAATGCGGACGAGCTGGATATGCAGCGATTGGCCGGTGCTTTTTCCGTCGGCGTCACGGCCGGCGCTTCCACGCCGTCGTGGATCATAAAGGAGGTCAGTCACAAGATGAGCGACGAAATTAAGGAACAGGCGGCAAACGCGGCCGCCGAAGAAACCGTTGATACTGCGGTTGAAGCTGGCGAGGAGAGCTTTGATCAGCTCCTCGAGCAGTCCTTCAAAACTTTGAATACAGGAGATAAGGTCACTGGTATCGTCACCGGCATCAGCCCGACGGAGGTCTATGTCGACCTGGGCGCCAAGCAGGCAGGGTACATACCCTACGATCAGATCAGCAGCGACCCGACGGTCAAGCCGGAGGACCTGTTCAAGATCGGCGACGAGATCGAAGTGTTCGTCGTTCGTGTCAATGACGTTGAGGGCGTCGTCACTCTGAGCAAGAAGCGCCTCGATGCCAATAAGGGCTGGGACGAGGTCGAAGCGGCCATGGAGTCCAAGGAGCCCGTCGAGCTCACCATCACCGAAGTCAACGCCGGCGGCCTGGTCGGCAACTACAAGGGCGTCCGCGTGTTCATCCCGGCGTCCCAGAGCGGCGTGCCGAAGGGCGGCGACCTTGAGAAGCTCCTCAAGACGACCGTCAAGGTCCGCATCACCGAGGTCAATCGTTCCCGCCGCCGCGTCGTCGGCTCCATCCGTGCCGTCACGAGCGAGGCCCGCAAGGCCGCGGCCGAGAAGATCTGGTCCGAGATCGAGGTCGGCAAGACCTATCACGGCACCGTCAAGAGCCTGACCAGCTACGGCGCGTTCGTCGACATCGGCGGCGTGGACGGCATGGTCCATGTCT
>CAVFYN010000013.1:4035-13240 GCA_963626425.1 Bacteroidaceae bacterium | reverse complement strand
GGGTCTCGTCGCCCTCGGTCAGGATGTTGCGGATTGCCATGATGATAGCCTCCTATTCGTAGCTGTTGACGTCGGCAAAGGCCGACACTTCTCTATTTTTCGGGTCGCGCGCAAAATCGCGCAGCAGCTGCCGCAGCAGGTCGCGCACGGGCCGGAAATTGCGGCACGAGAGCGTCAGGCGGTAGCGGTAAGTATTGTTGATCTTCGCCACGGCGGCCGGCGCGGGGCCGAGCACCTGCATGGCGATGGCGGCATTGGCGGGCGCGGAGAGCGCCGCGACAAGCGCGGAGCGGAACGCGAGCGCGCCCTCGGCCACGCGGGACTCCGTCCGGCCGGTGAACGTGATGGTAAAGAGATCTGCAAACGGCGGCGCGCCGCGAAGCTCGCGCACGCCGATCTCCATGTCGTAAAACCCGTCGTAATCCTGCGCGGCGGCAAGCTGAATGACGGCGTTGTCCGGCGTCATGGTCTGGATGACGGCGCGGCCTGATAGCTCGCCGCGCCCGGCGCGGCCGATGACCTGCGTCAGCATGGAAAACGTCGTCTCCGACGCGCGGTAATGGTCAAGGTACAGCGACGAATCCGCGTCGAGCACGCCGACGAGCGTCACATTCTCAAAATCGAGCCCCTTGGCGACCATCTGCGTGCCGATGAGCACGTCCGCCTTCTTCTCGCGGAATTTTCGGAGAATTTTTTCATGCGGATTCGTGGCCGAGACAGTGTCGGCGTCCATACGGAGCACCTTGACCTCGGGGATCTGCTCGTAGAGCTCCAGCTCCGCCCGCTGCGTGCCCGTGCCGACGGGCTTCAGGTGTCCGCCGCAGACGGGGCAGCGCGGCGGCATGGCCTCGGAATGGCCGCAGTAGTGGCACATGAGCCGGCCGTTGGCCGAGTGATACGTGAGGTTCACGCTGCACCGCGGGCACTGCGGCACGGCGCCGCAGTCGACGCACAGCACGAGCCGGCTCGCGCCGCGGCGGTTGAGCAGCAAAATGGTCTGCCGCCCGAGCGCCATATTCTCCGCGATGCCCTGCCGCACGGCCGCGCCGATGGCCGACGCGTTGCCGCTTTTCAGCTCCTGCTTCATGTCCGTGATCGTGACCTCGGGCAGCGCGCGGCCGTTATAGCGGCCGCGGATCTCATAGAGGCTGTACGCGCCCGTTTTCGCGCGGTACATCGTCTCGACCGACGGCGTGGCCGAGCCGAGCACGGTCAGCGCGCCGGAGCGCGCGCCGCGGCAGATGGCGACCTCGCGCGCGTGATAGCGCGGGTTGTTTTCGGATTTGTACGTGTGCTCCTGCTCTTCGTCGACGATGAAGAGCCCCGGATTTTGCAGCGGCGCGAACACGGCCGAGCGCGTGCCCACGACGACGCGGGCGCGGCCGGAGCGGATGCGCTTCCACTCGTCATAGCGCTCGCCGACGCGAAGCGACGAGTGCAGCACGCCGACCAGCTCGCCGAACTGCGCCGTGAACTGCCGCAGCAGCTGCGGCGTCAGCGCGATCTCCGGCACGAGCACGAGCGCGCTCTTGCCCGCGGCGAGGCAGTCCTCGATGAGCCGCAGGTACACGGCCGTCTTGCCCGAGCCCGTCACGCCGTATAAAAGCGCGACGCCGGGCTGCGCCTGGCGGCTCTGCGCGAGCAGGCCGTCATAGGCCGCCTGCTGCTCGTCCGAGAGAATGATCGTCTGCTTTTCGCCCGCGGGCTCCATTTCCGGGCGGCGGAGCAGCTCCTGCTCGGAAAGCTCCAGGTAGCCGAGCGACTCGAGCCGGTGGAACGTCGCGCCGGACGCGCCGGTGAAATAGGCGATGTCCTTGACGCTGCCCGAGCCGATGGCCGCGAGCAGCTCGAGCACGGCCGTCTGGAGCGGCGCGCTCTTTTTGCGGCTGCGCGCATAGGACAGCGCCTCCTCGGCGTCCACGGCGAGCGACGCGATCTTCTCCGTCTTGTCGCGGGCGCGGCGGAGCAGGTCCTCGTCGGCCGTCAGAAGCTTTTTCCCCAGCAGACTCTGGAGCGCCTTGTCCAGCGTTTGCTCGGGAAACTGCTTTTTGAGCGTCTCGCGCTCGGCGCGGCCGCCGAGGGCCGCGATGGCCTCCATGACGCCGAGCGCCTCGGGCTGGCGGCGCATGAGCTCTCGCCAGTCGCCCGCCGTGTCGGCGATGGTGTACGTCTGCTTGTACGAAAACCAGAGCCCGGCCGGCAGCATGGCGCGCACGGCGTCATAGTACGTGCAGAAATACCGCTCGCGCACGAACGCGGCCAGGCGCAGCAGCTCGTCGGACAGCACGGGCTCGTCGTCGAGCACCTGCGAGACGGCCTTGAGCGCCTCTCCGCGCCCCTCCTCCGCCGCGAGGACGACGCCCTCGCTCGTGCGGTTGCCGCGGCCAAACGGGACCGTGACGCGCACGCCGGGGCGGCAGACTTCCGCCAGCGAGTCCGGCACGCGGTAGTCATACGGCTTGTCGATGGACAGCACGGCAGCCGAGACGGCGATTTTTGCGATCATGACAGCTGCCTGCCTCCTTCCCGTTTAGGCGCCGAAGCGGGCCGCAGGCTTCCCCTGCGGCCCGCCGCGGCGGGGATCAGATGTATTCCGGCTTGAGCGTGGCCGTCAGCTTGCCCTCGGACACCTCGCGGATGGCCTGGGTGACGGGCTTCTCGTCGCTCTGGGCGCCGAATTCCTCTTCCTCGATGGCGATCTGGCGCGCGCGGCGCGCGACGACGTTCACGAGGAGATAGCGGCTGTCAATGTGTTTGAGCAGTTCAGACATGGGCGGGTAAAGCATGGGTTAGTCCTCCTTCAATAAGTCCAGCCGGTCTTTCGTCCGGCACTTTTCGGCCTGGATGATGCTCATCAGCTCGCCGGCGGCGGCGCTGATGTCATTGTTGACGACGATGTACGAATAATTCTCCGCCTGGCGGTATTCCCAGCGGGCCTGCTCGAGGCGGCGGCGGACCTTGTCCGGCGCGGTGTCGCCCCGGCCGGTCAGGCGGCGAGACAGCTCGGCAAAGCTCGGCGCGGCGAGGAACACCATAACGGCCTCCGGCCGCTTTTTCTTCACCTGCATGGCGCCCTGCACCTCGATGTCGAGCAGGACGTCGCGCCCGGCGTCGAGCGCCTCGTCAATGGGCGCGGCGGGCGTGCCGTAGCAGTTGCCGACGTATTCGGCGTGCTCCAAAAGCGCGTCGCGGGCGAGGAGATCGTCAAATTCCTCGCGCGTGACGAACCAGTAGTTCACGCCGTTCTCCTCGCCCGGCCGCTTCGGCCGGGTCGTGGCGGAGATCGAAAAATAAAGATCGGGACAGCGCGTGAGCAGTTCGGAAACGACCGAGCTTTTCCCCACGCCCGACGGGCCCGAGAGGATCAGCAGCTTTCCCTTGCTCATTCGTCTTCCTCCACATCGTCCGGAAGATTTTTGTCCTCAAGCCGCCCCGCGACCGTCTCGGGCAGGATGGCGGAGAGGATGACGTGGTCGGTGTCCATGATGATGACGGCGCGCGTGCGGCGGCCGTATGTCGCGTCGATGAGCATGCCGCGGTCGCGCGCCTCCTGGACGATGCGCTTGATGGGCGCGGAGTCCGGGCTGACGATGGCCAGGAGCCGGCCGGCCGAGACCATGTTGCCGAATCCGATGTTGATGAGTTTCATGGAAGAAGCCTCCTCACTCGATATTCTGGATCTGCTCGCGGATCTTCTCAAGCTCGGCCTTGATGTCCACGACGACGCGCGCGAGCGCGACGTCCGAGCACTTCGAGCCGATGGTGTTCGCCTCGCGGTTCATCTCCTGCATGAGAAAATCGAGCTTGCGGCCGACGGCACCGCCGCCCGAGAGCATCTGGTCCATCTGCGAAAGATGGCTGCGCAGGCGGACGGTCTCCTCGTCGACGGCGACCTTGTCGGCGTAGATGGCGGCCTCGGTGAGCAGGCGGCTCTCGTCGACGCCCGCGCCGGAGAGGACCTCCTGCATCTTCGCCGTCAGGCGCGCGCGGTATTCCGCGACCGTCTGGGGCGAGCGGGCCTCGACCTTCGCAACGAGCGACTCGATCGTGGCGGCGCGGCCGCGGACGTCGGCCTCCATGGCCGCGCCCTCTTTTTCGCGCATCTCGTCGTATTTGCCGAGCGCCGCGTCAAGCACGAGCAGGATGTCCGCGCTGACCTGCTCGGCGTCCTCCTCCTGCTTTTCGACCGTCAGCACGTCGGGCAGCCGCGCGAGCGACATGACCGACACGTCGTCGCGCACGCCGTAGTCGGCCGCGATCGTGCGCAGCGCGCTCAGGTAGCCCTCGAGCACCGGGCGGTTGAGCGAGATGTTCACATTTTCGTCCTCGGTGGTGTTTACGGTGATGTACACGTCCGTCTTGCCGCGCGCGATGCGCTCTTTGACGCGCTGGCGCACCGGATCCTCCGCGAACGCGTATGCGCGCGGGAGCTTCACGGTGCAGTCCAGATAACGGTTGTTGACCGAGCGCACCTCGACCGTGATCTCACGGCCGTGGAGACTTTCCTGCGCGCGGCCGTAGCCTGTCATGCTCTTAATCAATGTTATCCCCCATTTAAGCCGAAATCATGACACGGGAGCGCGCCATGGCGTTCGGGAAATTTCAAAAGCGGAGCCGCCCGGCGATGCGGCGGCGGTAAAAGCCGATGAGTCCCGTGAACGCGACGTCGTACAGCACGAACGCGGCCGCGAGCACCGGAATGATCAGCGCGGGATGCGGCAGCTTTGCCGCCGGGATGAGCGCGGCGAACATCGCCGCGAACGCGAAGTAGAAAACGGCGGCCGCCGCGGAAAACAGCGCGAGCTTGACGGCCCACTCCAGCCACAGCCGGCCCAGGCGCTCAATGAGGCTCTTCTCCGGCCCGTACCAGCCGAGCACGAGCGCATAGGCGACCGCGCACGTCTTGTCCGGCAAAAGCGCAAGCGCCAGCAGCGCGCTGGCCGCATATGTCAGAAATCCGAGCCCGACGCCGCCGGCCATAACGGCCGCGGCCGGAAGCAGCGACGCGGCCGCCACGAGCGCGAGCCGCCCCGTCGGCAGCACGCTGCCCGCATACAAAAGCGCGGCCGAGAGCGCCGCGAGCACCGCGGCAAACGCGATGCGTCTTGCCTTGCCCGCTTTCATCAGCAGCACGGGATGAGGTCGCCGCCCATGCACTCGCAGCAGCAGTCGGCCGCGATGAGCGTCGAGCACATGTCGCACCCGTCGCACTGCTCACCGCCGCTGCGGTAGCTCTGGCGGTACGGGTTCGCGCCGCGCTGGAGCATGGAAAGCGCCTGGGAATACTCCGGGTTGTTCGGCGCCATGTTGCACGCGATCTGGTAGTTTCGCTGCGCCTCGTCGAGCCAGCCCTTGCGGTAGGCCACGGAGCCGGAGAGGAAGTACCACTCCGCGTCGCGCACGGCGATACTCCCGAGCAGGTTCTCCGCGACGACGATGTTGCCCTGGTTGATGGCCTGGCGCACCTGCGCGTAGGTCGGATTGCCGGAGCCGTAGCCCGTCTGGTAAGAATTCGACCGGCCGGAGGAATACGACTGCTGCGAGTAGCTCTGCCGCTGCCCGCCGCCCGCGCGCTCGCGCGTGACGGCGTCGTAGGCCTCGTTGATCTCCTTCATTTTCTCCTGCGCGAGATCGGCCAGCGGGTTGTCCTGATAGTTGTCGGGATGATATTTGCGGGCGAGGTCGCGGTAGGCGCGTTTGACTTCATCATCGCTCGCCGAGGGCGAGACGCCCAGCACTTCATAAGGATCTCTCATGTGGCTCTCCTGTGTCTTTTTTTCGGATGGAACGTGCCCGCGGCCACGCTTTGCGCCGCGGCGGGCAGGCCGCGATAGAGAATATGGTCGAGAATGTCGCGGTCCTGCGCGCCCGGAAGGAGCTCAAACGCCGCGCACGCAAGGCCGATGGATGCGTTGATCGTGGAAAGCAGCGCCGCGCGGTCGTCGTCCGCGAGCTTGCCGTCCTGCGCGGGAAATCTTCGCGCAAGGACGTTGTACGCGCCCGTTTTGCAGTCGCGCGGCAGGTCGTCGAGCGCGTCGACGAGGTAGATGTACCGGCCGACGTGGTAGAGGATCTGCTCAAGCACGCGGCGCGTTTTCTCATCCGCACCGCGCGCGGCGCCCGCGCGCAGGATGGACGCGAACGCGTCGGCCGTGCGGTCTAAGCTGTCTGAGCCGCTATTTTCAAGCTCGCGCAGCGACGCGAGCTTTTCGCGCACGAGCGCGTCCTCATCCGGGCAGCTCTTCGCGGCTTTTTTGTACGCGCGGCGAAGAAGCCGCGCGGCGAGCCTTACGCCGAGCGAGCGGAAAAACGGCTCGTCCGCGACCGAGTCGCGCAGCTTGTGGTAATAGAGGATGACGCACAGGTCGGCGCAGAAATCCTGCTCCGCCCCGCCGATGCGGCAGCGCTTTTTCCTCCCCGGCCGCGCGGGACACGGGCAGTCGCGGCACTGCGCCTCCGGCGCGTCCGCGCCGAGCAGCAGGGATAAAAACGTCAGGTCATAATTGACCGTGAACCGCGCGCGGAAGCCGAGCCGGCTGTGCAGCCGCTCGCACAATCCGCAGTACGCGGCGCGGTAGCGCTCGAACGCCTCGTCCGGCAGGCTGCCCCGGATGGGGCGGACATAGCCGAACATCCTATGCAAACGCGGTGATCGTATAGGTCACCGGCTTTTTCCTGGTCAAATAACGATTGTAGCACACCGCGGGCACGATGCCAAGCAGAAAACCGAGCGCGCAGCACACGGCCGCCCAGCCCGGGAGCCCCACGGCGTACCCGACGGCCCACCCGGCGAAAAACAGCACGAGCGGCACGAGGTACACGAGCATGGCCGCACTGAGCACCGTCTTTCCCGCGGATTCGACGATGACGCGGTCGCCCTCGGCCGCGCCGACGGCGTTATAGGCGCGCACCGTGATGGTCTGCTCCTGCTCGGCGCAGCCGCCGCAATGGCCGCAGTCGCCCGCGCAGGCGGACTTCCGGTGCACCGCGACCTCGGCAAACCCGTCCGGCAGGACGCGCGCGACCGTGACCTGCTGGCGCATCAGCCGTCCTCCCCGCCCAAAATGTCGGCGACGGTCAGCTCCTCGAGCGAGACGACGGCGTTGTAGCTGCCGATGACGCCCGCGTCGGGATAGCCGTAGATCTCGATGGTCAGCGGGACGGTATACGTGCCCGCGTTGGCGCTGATGCCCGTAAGGTCGGCCACGGCGTGGACGTTCGAGGCGGTGATGTTGTCGATGTCGTCCGACGAGGCGCGGACGGTGATCTGCTGCATCTGCGTGATGGCCGTGGCCGTAAAGCCCTCGGGCACCTGCGCGAATTCGACCGTCGAGATGCGCAGCGTCTTTGTCTCGAGCCCGCGCACCTCGACGGTGACGCTCGCGACCTCTTCGCCGCTGATGCTCTTGACGCTGTTGGGCAGGAGGATGTTGAATTCATACGTCCCGCTGCTGATGACGTTGCCGAGGTCGATGTTGCCGAGGTTGATCTGGTTGACCATATCCAGCGCGGACGCGTCGCCGGACACCGTCACGGATTCGGGCGTGATCTTGTAGACGACGTCCTTTTCCGTCGCGCCGCCGCCGGCGATGAAGTCGACGCTCAGCGGCACCTGCTTGAACTGCACAACGGGCAGCGTCAGCTCGATCTCCGTCACGTCGGACGTGATCTCCGAGCTGTCGACCGCCTCGCCGTCAGCCGTCATGAGCGTATAGGGCAGCGTCGTCGTGACCGTCTTTTCCAGGTTCGTCCGCTCAAGCGTCACGAGCGCGTAGCTGACCTGGTTGACGACGGCCTCGGGGCCGCGGATGGTGATCTCGTCGTAGTCAAAGCTCATCGACTCGGTCGTGAAGCCGTCGGCCGTGCCGCCGACGAGCTCGCCGCGCACCTGCACCTGCTTCGTCGCGATGTTCTCGACCGTGAGCGTCACGTTCGAGGGATAGCGCGTGTCGACCTGGATGGCCGAGGTGCTGACGTCCGCCGGGTAGGAAATGTCGTAGTTGAGCGTATAGGTCTGCGCGCGCGTGACGCGCGTGAGGTCGACCGTAAGGGTGATGTTGTCCGCGGTGAGCTTGCTGATCTCCGAGCGCTTGCCGCTCAGGCGGAGCGACACGGTCGTGTCCAGGCCGGACGTGATGATGAGGTCGCGGTCCTCGTTGAGCTCCTCCATGCCGGAAAACGTCACGGGGATGCCCGTGATGGTCGCCTCCGTCTCCGGATTTTCCACCGTCACGACGTAAAACCACAGCGCTACGGAGACAAGCAGCGCGATGACCATCGTGAAGATCTTACTTTTTCTTTGCATCGTTGTCCTCTTTCCTCTTCGGAAGCCAGCCGAGCACCTTGCGCACCGCCTTCGGCGCGGGCTTCTCCTCCTGCTCGGGGATGAGCTCGTTCGTCAGGAGGCGGCTGAGCGTCTCGGGCGCGAGATAGCGCTTGAGCATGCCGCCGATGGCGACGGAGATCGTGCCGGTCTCCTCCGAGACGATGACGGTGACGGCGTCGGTCTCCTCGCTGATGCCGATGCCCGCGCGGTGGCGGGTGCCAAGGTCGCGGCTGAGGTTGACGTTGTCCGACAGCGGCAGCACGCAGCCGGCCGCGGCGACCCGCCCGTTGCGGATGATGACAGCGCCGTCATGCAGCGCCGCTTTGACGAAAAACAGGTTGCGCAGCAGCTCGACGGACACCTGCGCGTCGATGATCGTGCCGGTGCGGAAATATTCGTCGAGCGGGATGGAGCGCTCAAAGACGATGAGCACGCCCGTTTTCTCGCGGCTCATGATCTCGCACGCGTGCACGGTCTGTGCGATGACGCGGTCCATGCCGTCGTTGTGCGTCCGGTCGGAAAACAGGTCGCGCAGCGACGACTTTTTGCCGATCTTTTCAAGGAAACGGCGCAGCTCCGGCTGGAATACGATGATGAGCGCGATGGCGCCGACCTGGATGACATAATTGAGGATAAAGTGCAGCGCGTACATATGCGTCAGGCTCGTGAACCAGAGCACGAGCAGCAGCATTAAGATCGCCTTGGCCACGCGCGCGCCGCTGGAATTGCGGATGAGCGTGATGACCTCGTAGAGCAAAAACGCCACGACGAGAATGTCGACGATGTCCATGATCCCGATGGTCGGGAGCGTATAGCTCAGCTCATTCCAGAACGTCTTGAGCGTCTGCATTTCCTTCCACCTGCCTTGCCGTGTTGTTA
>CAVFYN010000013.1:0-4025 GCA_963626425.1 Bacteroidaceae bacterium | reverse complement strand
CCTGAATTTCCGGTCAAGCGCAACCGTATCCGGGCGGTTTTTTCCGTTAATTTTCCCCGGCCGCGCGGCGCACGGCCGCGGCGAAGCGGCGCGTCTGGCGCTCGGTGTTGTAAAGGCCCGCGGAAAAGCGGACGGTGCCGCGCGCGAGCGTCCCGGCGCTGCCGTGCGCCGTCGGCGCGCAGTGCAGCCCCGCGCGGACGGCGAAGCCGAGCTTCGCAAGGCGCGCCGCGGCCGTCTCGCAGTCGACGTGTTCCAACTCGAGTGACATAACACCCGTCTGCAAAGCCGCGTTTTCCGCGGCGAAGCAGCGCACGCCGGGCGCGCCCGAAAGCTCTTCGGCCAGCAGGCGCGAAAGCGCCCGCTCGTGCGCGCCGATCGCCTCCACGGAGCGCGAAATGACGCATCGGAGCCCCGCGTGCAGCCCGCAGATGCCCGGGACATTCAGCGTCCCGGCCTCGAGCCGGTCGGGCAGGAAGTCCGGCATCTCCGCCCGCTCGGACAGGCTGCCCGTCCCGCCGGCCATGAGCGGCAGCGCCTCGTGCCGGACGATGAGCAGCCCCGTCCCCTGCGGGCCGAGCAGGCCCTTGTGCCCCGGCATGGCCACGAACGCCGCGTGCAGCGCCCGCGCCGAAACGGGCAGGCATCCGGCCGACTGCGACGCATCGAGCACGAACGGCACGCCGCGCGCGGCGCAGAGCCGCGCGATGCCCTCCACCGGCAGCACGTAGCCGAACACGTTCGACACGTGCGTGCAGATGACGGCGTCCACGCCCGGCACGATGGCCGCGTCGAACGCCGCGAGCGTGTCCGCCGCGTCAAAAAGCCGCCGGCCCGCAATGATCACCTCCGCGCCGAGCGCCGCGAGCGGCCGCGTGACGGAGTTGTGCTCAAATCCGGAGATGACGGCCCGGCCGCCCGGCGGGACGAGGCTGCGGATCGCGATGTTCAGCCCGTGCGTCGCGCTCGAGGTGAACACGACCTGGTCGCCGTCGCAGTCGAAAAGCCGCGCGGCCGTCTCGCGGCAGTCGTACACGGCCTTGGCCGCGCCCAGCGCCGCGGCATACCCGCCCCGGCCGGGGCTCGCATAGTGCCGCATGGCGTAGCCGACCGCCTCGGCCACCTCGCGCGGCTTGCGCAGCGTCGTGGCCGCGTTGTCGAAATACGTCATCTCGCCGCCTCCCATCCGCCCGCGCCGTCCATGCAGAACAGCCCCGAAAACGGCAGCCCGAGCCGTGTCAGCTCCCCCGCCGCCGCCCGCGCGTCCGCCCGCGAAAGCAAAAGGCTGTACCCGCACCCATTTTCCGCGATCTCCCGCGGCGAGCGCACCATCGGACACAAATACCCAAACCGCTCCAACGCATAAGCCCCCCTCTGCGCCGCCGTCACCGAGCGGAACGTCAGATAACACTCAAATTTCACGGTAATCCCTCCCGCACATTCTATGCGGGAGGTCGGAACAATGCGAATCGGGGCGAGAAATGCGGCCCGGACACGCAACGGTGTCCGGGCCGCATACTTCATCTTTATTGTTCTTCCAGCAAGTCAGCCGCTATTTGCTTTAGCTGGACCATATCGATCAGGCCGATATATTTACAATATATCAATTCGCCATGTTCGCCTTGGCCGTACTCAAATGCCCCATTCAAGTCAAGAGACTCTCCATTCACGATTTTTGCTGTTTCAGATACATACCTCCGGTCGCCGTCATAACGCTCGGATTCATCTAATGTTAGGTCGTTACCCGGCCTATACACTTTTCCGTCACTCGTAAAGAAAATGGTGCTCGGGATCAGCTCAATGTTATACACGTTTCTGATTTCTTCATTCGCCGCGACATCGACATATTTGATGCAGATTTTGTCTCCATACAAAGCACGCAACTCTTTGATATATGGTACGTAGTTCTCACAGGTCGGACAATAGTCTGCTTCAAATGCCACGATCACCGGCTTGCCGAACCGAAGCAGCGCTTCAATATCCGTCTGGCTTTCCGCATCATATTGTATCGCGTCAACGTCATGACTCCTCAGCACCGCCAGAACGTTAAAATACAGGAACAGAAGCGCAAGTATTACGAGCAAACAAGTAACAGCCCGGATCTTATTTGTCAGGGGAACACTTTCCATGAAACTACCCTTTGCAGCACTGATTGCAGAATCCGTTCGACATTTCATGGCACGGATGATATCCGGCGCGGCAGCCTACTGAGCCGCCGCTGCACGCCCCTGTCCGTCCCCCAGATGTGCCTCCGCCAGACGAACTGCTGGAAGAACCGGGCGGCGCCATATAGATGTCTTTGAGGATTTCATCGCCGTCAGCATACAGGTATCTGTAGTGGCTGCTCCCATAGTCGTTGATCCTCGCAGTATAGCGAATATCGCCGGATATGATGGTGACTGTACCCTCATCCGAACAATTTAGGTACCACGAATAGGTTCCTGTCTGTTTATTAAACTCCCGAAAGACTTCCATCTTGTCGTCGTCCGTGAGGTTTTGGAACATATCGCTTTGAAAAACAACCGTCTTGGGATATTTGTTACTAAAGGAAACAACCGTCAGATCATCGACGCCGTATTCTGATGTGACGGAAACAGCGGTCTCCAGCACTCCCTCTCTGAACTGGATATCCTGCTTGTGTCTTTGTATCATGATTACAGCCAGCACCGCTATGATAATGAAACACACAATCACCGCAGCAATTACTGCCTTGTGTTTTTTATCTTTGGCTTTCTGATCCGCCGCTACGGCAGAATCAACATCCTTCAGGATGTCCTGGATGGACGATGTGCTCTGTTTATTGTTCTCCATATCATCTTTGCTCCAATCTACTGCGTTGGGTCATCAAAAATTTCCGAAAGTTTCGGAGGTTCCGGACATGGGACGGAGGCCTGCACACTATCCTCGAACGCCGCCTCGTCTTCCGCCGACCGGGCATACCGCAATTTCTCACGCGTGCATCTGTTTGGAAAGCGCGCATCCAAGTACCGTTCAACAGACTGGCTGTATTGGCTGGCTGCCTCGTCTGCGCGCTGTTTCAACCGGTCTCTTTCCGCGTCAAGTAACCCACTGTCGGACAGTTTTTCAAGTTTGGCGTCCAACTTTCTGATGGCGTCTTTCTGCTCTTGTCTTTTGCGTATGTGAAAAGCACTCAGAGCAGACCGTTCCCGTTCAAGGTCGGTTTTTTCCGCTGCGAGCTGCCTCTTGTAATTCTCCACTTCTTCAACGGCTTGCGCATACCTGTCGGAAACCGCCTTATCAAGCGCTTCCCGATACAGTTTGATCTTGGACCGGCATTCCGATACGACCTTGTTCATGTGTTCTTTTTCCGCCGCTTTGCGTTCTTTGGCCTTTTTTTGCTCAGTCTCACGTCTCTGGCGCATTCTTTCCGCGGCTTTTCTTTGCTTCGTTTCAGCTTCAATGCCTTCCGGCGTTGAAGCATACCGACTTTTCCAGTATTTTTCGATCATCCGCGCCTGAACGCTCGGCATATATGCCGAAGCGGATGTGTTGCCGATATATGTTCCATTAAATGTCATGCTGCCGCTGCTTTCGATCTCTGAGTCATCATTGAGCGAGGATATCAGCTCTGCAACAGCTTTAATCGCCGCGGCTCCCGGATCATCCGGCAAGTACGGCCTGCAGACGGAGTCCACCTCCGCAACGAGCGCTTGCAGTGACGCATACAGCTCATCACATGCTCTTTCCGCTTCCGCAATGACCCCAACGACACTGCCGGCCGTATCCGCCGAAAACAAATCGTAATTCCGGCTCGTCCTTACCTGAATTGCGGCGCTGCGCCGTTCAAACAGGCGATTGGCATCATCCGCTTTCTGCTTCGCTCTGGAAACCTCCAAGAGCATCGCTTTCTCTGCACTGCGTCGTTTCCTGTCCATCTGCTCGGATGAAGGCGTATTGACGATACTTGCCGTCGGCCAGCCACATTCAGGACATGCCTTGGCCCTATCCGAAAACCGCTTGCCGCACTCCGGGCATATGATCATAGCCATACAGCAATCCCTCCCTGC
>CAVFYN010000012.1:0-4698 GCA_963626425.1 Bacteroidaceae bacterium | reverse complement strand
CGGCCGCGCCGCCGGCGATGGTGTTGAGCACCGGCGTCTCGACCTCGATATAGCCGCGCGCATCGAGGTAATTTCGCAGATGGCGGATAAATTTCGAGCGCAGCTCGAACGTCTTGCGGACCTCGGGGTTGACGATGAGGTCGACATAACGCTGGCGATAGCGCGTCTCGGTGTCCGTCAGGCCGTGGAACTTCTCCGGCAGCGGCAGAAGCGACTTGGCAAGCAGCGTCACCTCGCGGCAGCGCACGCTGATTTCGCCGCGCTGCGTCTTGAACACCTCGCCCTCGACGCCGACGATGTCGCCGATGTCGAGCTTTTTGAAGCGGGCAAACGGCTCGTCGCCCATCTCGTCGATCTTCGCGTAGAGCTGCACGCGGCCGCCGGCGTCTTGCAGGTCGCAGAACGACACCTTGCCCATGCCGCGCTTGCTCATGAGGCGGCCCGCGATGCGGACCATCTTGCCCTCGAGCGCGTCGTAATTCTCCAAAACCTCATTGCTGTGATGCGTCACGGCAAAGCGCGTGATCTGGAACGGATCGTTCCCCGCGCTCTGCAGCTCGGCAAGCTTCTCGCGCCGGATGCGCAGCTGGTCGTTGAGCTCCAGCTCCTCCGGACGGTTCTTGTTCTCCGCCACTGTCTGTCTCCTTCCAAACGGTATGCCCCGCGCCCTTAGCGCGAGACGGAAATGATCTTAAACTGAAGCGCGCCGCCCGGCGCCTCGACCGTCACGGTCACGCCGGCCTTCTTGCCGACGATGGCGCGGCCGATGGGCGAGTCGTCCGAAATGCGGCCGACGGCCGGGTTGGCCTCCTGCGAGCCGACGATCTCGTACTTGTCCACATCGCCGAACTCCACGTCCTCGAGCTCGACGGTGCTGCCGAGGCCGACGACGTCGTGCTCGATCTCCGCGTCGTCGATGATGACGGCGTGCGCGAGGATATTCTCGACCTCCGCGATGCGACCGTAGAGCTTGGACTGCTCGTTTTTCGCCTCATCGTACTCCGAGTTCTCGGACAGGTCGCCGAACGAGCGGGCGACCTTCAGGAGCTCCGCGACCTCCTGCTCGCGCGTCGTTTTGAGATAGTTGAGTTCCTCTTCGAGCTGCTCAAGGCGCTCTTTCGTCAGCTTGAACTCCTTTGCCATTTGAACCATTCCTTCCAAACAAGATAGACTTGTGAATATACTTGAAAATACTTCTGAATTATAGGGGCCGCGCCCGCTTCTGTCAAGCGTTTTCAGTCGCCGGAGAGCAGCGCGATGGCCGCCTGGAGCTGCGCGTCGTCCTCATGGGCGAGCTGGCCGTAATAGAGCTTCGCGGACGACTCGTCGTCGAGCTCGACGATCTCGTCCGGCGTGATGCCGACGCCGGCGAGGCTCACGCCGTTCGGCGTGCAGTACCGGCCCGTGGAGATGGCCATGGCCGAGCCGTCGGACAGGCGGAACGTGTTCTGGAAATAGCCCTTGCCGACCGTCTGGACACCGACGACCTTCGCCGCGCCGTACTCCTGCAGCGCCGCGGCGAAAAACTCCGCGGCCGAGTACGAGTCCGCGTTGACGAGCACGGCCATCGGCAGGTCGATGCACGACGCGTCGGAATACTCAACGTCGCTCGAGCCGTCATAATAATAGCTGTAAAACAGCGGGTACTCGGGCAGCAGATAATCGAGCAGGTCGCACAGCTCCGTTTTCATGCCGCCGGGATTGTAGCGCACGTCGAACAGGAGGCTCTTCGCGCCGTCCGCCATGAGCGACTCGATGGCCGCCTTCGCGTCGCGCGCGCAGTTCGTGTCGAAATTCTCGATGGTGATATAGCCGATGCCGCCCGGCAGCATTTCATACGTCACGACGGGCGTCTCGATGCTGCGGCGCTCGACGGTGAGCGTCAGCTCCTGCCCATCCCGCAGAAATGTCAGGTCGACCGTCGTCCCCTCTTCTCCGCGGACGAGGGCCTTCGTGCCGTCGAGATCGACATCCGCGAGGCTCTGTCCGGCCGCGGCGATGAGCACGTCGCCGACCTGCACGCCGGCCTCCTCGGCCGGGCCGCCGGCGGTGACGGTCTTGATGACGTAGCCGGACTCGTCGTCCGCGCGCTGGATCGTCACGCCGATGCCGACGTAGGCGTTGGCCATGCTCTCGCGGTACTGCTCGTAGCGGTCGGCGCTGATGTAATAGCTCCAGCGGTCGCCCGTGGCGTCGATGAGGCCCTCGACCGCGCCGTCGCCGAGCAGCGTCTCGTCCGTCTCGCCGACAAAGTAGTGATCAAGCAGCGCCGACGCCTCCGCGACCTTGGCCGTGACGGCATTTTGCTCCGCGGCCGGCTGTGCCACGGCCGCCTGCGCGCCGACGGCGCCGGCCAGCGCGAAATAACCCACGCCGGCGGCAAATAAGAGCGCGGCAAACACCGCAAGCGTGCGGTAGACAGCTTTCATCGGGTGGCTCCTCTCTTGCGCAAAAGCCGAAGGGGAGGTTCGCTCCCCTTCAGCTTGTTTTTCCTAGTATATCCGGGCCGGATCAGACGTAGTCCATCGGATTGACCCAGCTGCCGCCGATGTTCAGGCCGAAGTGCAGATGCGGGCCGGTGGACCAGCCGCTCGAGCCGACGTAGCCGATCGTCTCGCCCTGCGAGACGTACTGGCCGGCGCTCACGATGAGGCCCGGCATGTGGGCATAGAGCGTGTAGCTGCCGTCGGAGTGCATGATGGTCACGTGGTAGCCGTAGGCGTCGGAATAGCTCGCGTCCGTGACGGTGCCGCTCTTGGCGGCGTAGATGCTCGTGCCGTAGCCGGCGGCGAAGTCGACGCCGTAGTGGAACGTGTAATTGCCGTTCGTCGGATGCCAGCGGTAGCCGAACGCGTCCGTGATGGAAACGCGCGCGGGCAGCGGATAGAGGTACCCGGACGACGAGGCCGGCTTCGAGCTCGACGAGCTGCCGGACGACGGCTTGTTCTGCGCGGCCTGCGCGGCGCGGCGAGCCTCCTCCTCGCGGACGAGGGCGGCGTCATAGGCCGCGTTGACCTCGGCAAGGCGCGCGAGCGTCTCCTCCTCGAGGGATTCGTATTCCTCGGAAGCCTCGCGCAGCGCGGCGGCGTCCTCGGTCAGGCTCGTGATGAGCGCGTCGGCGTCGGCGCGGCTGTCGGCGAGCGACTGCTCCTGCTCGGCGAGCTTGGCCTCGGCGTCCTGTAAAAGCGCCTTTTCATCCTCGAGCGAAGCGCGCGCGGACTCGACGTTTGCCGTCGCCTCGGCGAGCTGCTCGAGCATTTTCTGGTCGGACTCGGCGATGTCGGCGATCATGTCGACGCGCGAGAGCAGGTCGGAAAAGCTGCTCGCGTCAAACAGGATGGCCCAGTACGAGATCGTGCCGTTTTCCTCCATGGCGCGGATGCGCATTTTGAACGTCTCATTCATCTCCGCCTCCGCCGCGACGGCCGCGTCGAGCTCGTCCTGCTTTTCGGCGATGAGGAGGTTGTACTGCTGGATCTGCGCCTGCGTGTTTTCGATCTCGAGGCGCGTGATCTCGATCTGCTGGTCGATGAGCGACTTCTGCTCGACGGTGTAGGCCGTCTCGGAGGCGTTGTCGTCGAGCTGGCTCTGGATCTCGGCCGCCTGGGCGGCGTACTCATCGGCCTGCGCCTGGAGATTGTCCAGCTCCGTCTTGAGATCCTTGGAGCTGGCCGCGCTCACGCCCGTCATAAACGCGCTCATGAGCAGCGGGATGACGATCATGAGCGCCAGAATGATGCACACGATCGAAACGATCAGTTTTCTTTTGCGAAACATAGCTTGCCTCCGTAGGTCAGACTTTCAGGAACTTCCGGATGGACAGAAGGCTGCCGAACACGCCGACGACAAAGCCCGTCGCGCCGAACGCGATGGCCATGGGCGTGACAACGTCGGCAAACGGGATCGGGTCGAGCAGGCGCATGGTGTCCACGGCCGCCAGGCGGTTCATGAGCAGGTCGTAAAGGCCCCACTCGACGGCAAACGCGATGCCCGCGCCGAGCACGCCGAGCAGGAATCCCTCGACGACGAACGGCCCGCGGACGAACCCGTTCGTCGCGCCGACCATCTTCATGATGCCGATCTCCTCCTGCCGGTCGTAAAGCGCCAGCTTGACGGTGTTCGAAATGATGAACAGCGACACGACGAACAGCACGATGATGATGGCCGCCGAGGCGAGGTTCAGGATATTCTGCAGCGTGAGGAAGCCCTGCGCGATCTCATAGTGCGCGCTGACGCTCGCCACGCCGTCGATGCGCTCGATCTCGGCGACGGTCGTCGCCATGATGCTGATGTCCACGAGCGTCACGCGGAAGCGGTTTCTGAGCGTCGAGGCGTCGACGCCGGAGAAGAGCTCGGGGTTGGCCTGCTCGGAGACGTAGTCCTGGAGCGCCTCCTCGCGGGAGACGAATGTGCTCTCGAGCACGTTCGTGATCATGTTGATCTGGCTGCCGACGCTCTTGGCCTCGGCCTCGGACAGGTCCTCGTCGATGTAGACGAGGATCTCGTTGTCCTGCTCGAGCTCGTTGATCATATGGTTGAGGTTCACCATGATGAGGCAGAAGCTGCCCATGATGATGAGGCACGCGACGATGACGCAGACGGCGGCAAACGACATGAAGCCGTGCAGGAACATCCCGCGGACACCCTCGCGAAGGTAGTAGCCAAGATTATTCCGTCTGTGCTTCATAACTGTAATAC
>CAVFYN010000011.1:18366-36459 GCA_963626425.1 Bacteroidaceae bacterium | reverse complement strand
AACTCATCGAGCCGTATGCGGATATCCTGCACCTTCGCGGCGGCACGGAGGACGGCGGCAACGGCGAAGACTGCCCGGCGCGCGAGCTGTCCCGTCAGCTCAAGGACGCGGGAGTGAAAATGCTCATCGCCGTCAATACGCCCTACGCCAGCCTGACGTGCCTGGACGAGGTCATCGCAAGCGGCGACGCGGATCTTATTTCGTCCGCCCGCCTCATGATCTGCAACGAGCGCCTCGGCGACATCCTCAAAAACGGGCAGGACGACGAGGTCAACCCGTGCATCGAGTGCAACAACTGCCGCGGCCACGCCCGCTCGTGGTCGGGCGAGTACATCAGCAAGTGTACCATCAACCCGGAGTTCGCGCTGTCGTACCGCAAGGAGAAAATGATCGCGCCCGTGACGGCGCACAAAAAGGTCGCCCTCATCGGCGGCGGCCCGGGCGCGATGAAGTGCGCGCTCTACCTCAAAGAGCGCGGCCACACGCCTATTATCTTTGAGGCGAGCGGCGAGCTCGGCGGCCAGATCCGGTCGGCGCGCTATCCGGACTTCAAGTGGCGCCTGGCGCGCTATCTCGACTATCTCATCCACATGGTCGAAAAGCGCGGCATCCAGGTCCGCCTGAATACCCCGGCCACGCCCGAGGCCATCGAGCGCGAGGGCTTCGACGTCGTCATCGCGGCCACGGGCGCCGTGCCGCATCTGCCGAATATCCCGGGCATCGAGACGGCGGACGCCGTGAACATCCTCGACGTCTATGAAAGGGAAGCGGAGCTGGGCGAAAATGTCGCCGTCATCGGCGGCTCGTCCACCGCGGCGGAGGCGGCCGTGTTCCTCGCGCGCCATGGCCACCGCGTTACGGAGCTCTCACGCAAGAACATCATCGCCTACGACGACAGCCCCGTCCGCGGCCGCGTCTATATGAACCGCCTGGCCTATACGAGCGGCGTCCGCGTCATCCCGTGCGCCACGACGCTGTCCGTCGCCCCGCATGCGCTCACCTACCGTGACGAGTCCGGCGCGGAGCGCACCCTCGCCTTCGACAGCCTCGTCGCCGCCGGCGGCATGAAAGCCCGCCGCGACGAAGCCATCGCGTTTGCCAATTCCGCCAACGAGTTCTACATGATCGGCGACTGCAAGGGCGACCCCGGCAGCAACCTCATGACCGCCATCGGCGACGCCTACGCCGTCGCAATGCAGATCTGAGCGAAATGAAAAACACCGCACCCGGCAGCATTGCCGGGCGCGGTGTTTTTATACTGAAAATCGAAATTTTCAAAGAAATCTTGCGTTATATTCAGAAGAATGTTATAATGCTACCGATAAATGTTGAAAACGACGGAAATATAAGACTTTTGATCGAAACTGATGTTGAAGATGCTGAAAAAACACATAGAACAGAAGGAAAATCCAAAGAGGGTGATCGAATGGCGATGAGGGCGAACCATGGCGCAGAGGCATCGGATGCGCTCTGTGCGCTTGTGGCCAAAACGGACCCCGCGGACGAGCGGCTCTGGCTGCCGCTGACGATCCATCTGCATGACACGGCGGCCGTGATGGAATATCTTGTAACGAACTGGCTGCCGGAGCGTTACGCCGAGAGCCTTGGCCTGACGCGGGAGAAATTATTGCGGCTCGCGAAGGCGGCCGCGCTGCTCCACGATCTCGGCAAAGCGATCTGCCTGTTTCAGGAGATGATCACGGAGCGGCGCCCGGAGCTGCGGCAGCGGCTCGGTGCAGCCGGGCTTCCGATCGAGCCGCGGCGGCGGCCGGAAGATGAGCGTGTGCCGCACGCGGTCGCAGGAGCGGAACTGCTGCGGCTTGCAGGTAAGGGAGAGAGCCTTGCCGCCATTGTCGGCGCGCACCACGGAAAGCCGGAGACGTGGATGTCGATGCCGTACTGGAAATTGCGGCCGAAGTCCTTCGGCTGGGACGAAAATGGCGGCCGCGACACCGCGTGGGGCGCGGTGCAGCGGGAGCTGCTGGACTGGGCGGCCGCGCAGATCGGCTCCGAGGCGCTGCCGGAGTGCTCGGAGCCGGCGCAGATGGCGCTGACCGGCCTTGTTATTATGGCGGACTGGATCGCGAGCAACACGGCGTACTTCCCGCTCATCCGCGCGGACGAGCTGCCGCGGACCTACGACCCGGGCCGCGCCGCGCGGGCGCTCCGGGCGCTGCACCTGCCGCAGCCGTGGCGCGTGTCGGATGATTGGAGAAGCGCGGACTATTTTCTCCGCCGCTTCGGCTTCGCGGCAAATTCGCTCCAGACGGCGGCGGAGACGATCGCCGCGGACATGGAATCGCCCGGCGTCATGATCCTGGAGGCGCCGATGGGGCAGGGCAAGACGGAAGCGGCGCTCGCTGCGGCGGAGGTCCTGATGAATCGCTTTTCGCTGGGCGGCGCGGCATTCTTTCTCCCGTCGCAGGCGACGTCGAATGCAATGTATACGCGCCTGACGCAGTGGGCCGGTCACCAGCCGGATGCTGTTCGCGTCGCGGTGGAGCTGGCGCATGGGCAGGCGGAATTCAACGAGGAATTTGCGGCGCTCGAAGAGGGAAGCGTGCAGGTCGGCGCGGGCGAGCCGGACGATGAGACCCTGATCGTACATTCGTTCTTCCGCGGCCGCAAGACGAAGCTGCTGGCCAATCTCGTGGTTGGAACGGTCGACCAGCTGCTCATGGCGGGACTCAAACAGAAACACGTGATGCTGCGCCACCTTGGCCTGACAGGCAAGGTGGTCATCCTGGATGAATGCCACGCGTATGACGCGTACATGAATGTGTATCTGGACCGTATTCTCAATTGGCTCGGCGCGTACCATGTCCCGGTCATCCTGCTCTCGGCTACGCTGCCGGGCGCGCGCCGGGCGGAGCTGCTGCGGGCGTACCTCGGCGAGCGGAAAACCGCGGGCGCGGAGACGGCGCACACGAAGGACTACCCGCTCATCAGCTGGACGGAGGGCAAAGCCGTCCGGATGCAGCCCGTCACGGCCGGAGGGCGGAGTCGGAGCGTGAATATTCAGCGGGCGACGGAGGAACAGGCGATCGAGGCGGCCGGCCGCGCGCTGGAGCGCGGCTGCGTCGGCATCATCGTCAACACCGTCCGCCGGGCGCAGGCGCTGCGCGAGCGGCTTCGGGCGGCATATCCCGAAGCGGAGATCCTGCTCGATCATTCCCGCTTCCTGACACCCGACCGCCTCGCGCACGAGCGCGCGATTTTAGAGCGCGTCGGGAAGACTTCCACGGCGGATCTGCGCCGCGGCGTGCTCGTCATCGGCACGCAGGTGCTCGAGCAGTCGCTTGATCTGGACTTTGACCTTCTCATCACGGAGCTGTGCCCGATGGATCTGCTGCTGCAGCGCATCGGGCGGCTGCAACGGCACGACCGGCCGCGGCCGGATGGATTGGACGCGGCGCGCTGCCTCGTGCTCGGCGCGGAGGGAGAGCCGGACGCCGGGAGCCGCGCTGTGTACGGGGACTATCTGCTGCTTCGCACGCGGGCGCTGCTGCCGGATGTGATCCGCCTGCCGGAGGACATCTCGCCGCTGGTGCAGAAAGCGTATGATCCCACCGACTGCCCGCCGAAGGAGGACGCGGCGTGGGAGCAATATGACCTTGTGCAGAAAAATCAGCAGCAGAGGGCGCGCGGATTTCTGCTGCGCAAGCCGTCGCGTGAGGCCAGCGGGGAAACCATCGAGGGCCTGCTGGACAGCGCGCCGGGGTTTACGGATCAGCAGGCGCGCGCCGCCGTCCGCGACGGGGACGCCGCGATCGAAGTCCTCATCGTGCAGCAGACGGAGGACGGGCGGCTGCGTCTGCGCTCCGCCGCGAAAAAAGACGCCGTATTCCGCGCAGACAGCCAGCCGAGCGCTGCGGAGGCGCGGAGGATCGCCGAAGAGCGCCTGCGGCTCCCGGCGTATTTTAGCCGGCGCTACTGCGCCAATGACGTGATATGCGAGCTCGAGGCGCAGACGCGGCGCGTCCCGCTCTGGACGCAGGCGCCGATGCTGGCGGGCGAGCTGTTTTTGATTTTGGACCCGGACGGGACGGCGGAACTTGCGGGCAAGCGGCTGCGATATGATCCCGCGATCGGGCTGATCGACGAGGAGGTGCACGATGAAGGAAATTGAATTCAATCTGTTGGACGAGCCATGGATCCGGGTCATGACGGATGAATGCGACGTGCGCGAGTGTTCCCTGATGCAGGTGCTGACGGACAGCCACCGATACCGCTGCCTCGCCGGGGAAATGCCGACGCAGGATGTCGCGATCTTGCGCCTGCTGCTGGCGGTCCTGCACACGGTGTTCTCGCGCGTCGACCCGGACGGAGCGCCCGACCCGCTGGAGGATCCGCGGCAGGCCATCGGCCGCTGGCGTGCGCTGTGGAACGCCGGGGCGCTGCCGGAGAAGCCCATCCGCACATATCTGGAGACGTGGCGCGGCCGCTTCTGGCTGTTCCACCCCGAGCGGCCGTTTTATCAGGTCCCGGACATGGAAAAGGCCTCGGAATACGGCGCCGCCAAGCTCAACGGCGAGCTGTCGGAGAGCGGGAACAAGCTCCGCCTGTTCCCGGTCCGCGCGGGGGAGGAAAAGGCGCGGCTCACCTATGCCGAGGCCGCGCGGTGGCTGGTTTATCTCAATGGCTTTGACGATACCTCTTCGAAGCCAAAAGGAAAAGGCCTTCCGACGCCGGGGGCAGGTTGGCTTGGCAAGCTCGGCCTGATTTTTGCGGAGGGAAACAATCTGTTTGAAACACTGCTGCTGAATCTGGTCCTGTGTTATGACGACGGGTATGAGATTTGGGGAGAACCGAAACCGGTCTGGGAGAGAGATCGACCCAAAAGTGCGGAGCGCACGGAGATCGCGATGCCGGACAATCAGGCGGAGCTCCTGACACTTCAATCCCGGCGGCTCCTGCTCGATCGGGACGAATATGGCGTGAACGGCTACCGGCTGCTGGGCGGGGATTTCTTCTCAAAGATCAATGCGATAGCCGAGCAGATGACGCTTTGGGATCGCAGGACAGAAAAAGGTAAGATATCGTATTATGATCAGCCTAGACGCCTCATTCCGGAGCGGCAGATGTGGCGGGATTTCGGTGTAATCACGGGAACGGGAAGTGAAGGGCGAATCCCCGGTGTCGTGTCATGGGTCTCAACCCTGGAGAAAAAGGACGCGTTGAGCCGGGAACGTATGATCCGCTTCCGGACGGCAGGCCTTAAATACGGGGATAAGGATTTCTTTGTCGAGGATACGATCGAGGATCATCTGGACTTCCACACGGGCCTGCTGGAGAAGGCTGGCTTGCTGTGGGGCGAAGAGATCCAATCGGAGATCAAGCGGACCGACCGGGCGGCGTGGCTCCTCGGCAAGCTGGCGGAAGGCATTTTCAAAGCCGAAGGAGGCCAGTCGGGCAGCACAACACAGGCGGAAAGGGCGCATCAGGCTGCGCAGGAATACTATGGTGCGGTCGATATCCCGTTTCGCCAATGGCTTTGTTCCATCGATCCGGAGCAGGGAGACGGAGAGAATGTCCGCAGCGAAAAGTGCGCGGCATGGAGACAAGATGCATATAGGATCGTGCTCAGACAGGGAAAGAAAATGGTCCAAAACGCCGGCTCATCCGCGTTTGTCGGGCGTTGGGTCAAGGACGGAAAAGCCGATACGGAGACGTTTTCCTCATCCGTACAGGCATTTAACTATTTCGTGGGAAGCATTCGGAAATGCTTCGGCATATCTCAAATGGCAAAGGAGGCGGCCCATGAGTGACCGGAAAGCGATGGTGAGGCAATACGTGCGCGGGCGGCTTGCGCAGTGGCAGCGGGAGAAGAATGAGCACCTCGTCCGGGCGGACATGGCGCATTTGCGCCGCGGGATCGGCAAGCGGCCCGGTGATCTGCCGGAGCTCTGGGGGCTGCTGTTTTCGGGATTCCCGGAGGAGCTCATGAGCCGCGACGGTGAGCCGACACGCGCGGAATGGGCGGTGTCCGGCGCGCTGACGCTCTATGCGCTGCACCGGCAGGGCATGGACAACGCCCATGCCGACGGCCGGCGGCTCGGCCTAGCCGTGCGGGAGATCGCGGGTGACAGTGAGGATGCACTCAAAGCTGTGCAGCGGCGGTTCAACGCGTTTGCAACAGCGCGCAGTATGCCGGAGTGCATGCAGCACCTGCGCGGGCTCGTCCAGCTCATGAAAAGCCATGAGGTCTCGCTCGACTATGCGGAGCTGGCCGCGGATCTGTATGAATTCCAGACATCGGACGGCGCCGCGCGCGTGCGCCTGCGCTGGGGACAGGATTTTTACCGGGGATTGCTCCGGGCGACAGAGGGAAAGGATGACGACAATGAATAACGGCGAACGACTTTATGTGGATCTTCACGTGCTCCAGACCGTGCCCCCGAGCTGTGTGAACCGCGACGATACCGGCAGCCCCAAGACGGCTGTCTACGGCGGCGTTACGCGCGCAAGAGTGTCCAGCCAGGCGTGGAAACGCGCGATGCGGCTGCAGTTCCGCCAGACGCTTGCCGAGGGCGACGTGAGCCTGCGGACGAAGATGGTCGCGGATCTGATCGCGGAGGAGATCTCCCGAATGCAGCCGGAGCTTTCGGAAAAGAAGGCACAGTCGATGGCAAAAAGCGCACTGGAAGCCGCGGGAATCAAGCTCAAAGAAGAGAGCGAAAAGCTGAAAACGGGCGCGCTGTTCTTCATCAGCCCGAGTCAGATCCGAGCGCTGGCAAAGGCCGCGGTCGAAAGCGAGGGCGGAAAGCCGGAGAAAGCCGTGTGCCAGAATGCGCTCAGGAGCCGTCCAGGGGTGGATCTTGCTCTGTTCGGCCGAATGGTCGCGGACGACCCGACGCTCAACTTTGACGCGGCGGCGCAGGTCGCGCACGCGATCTCCACGCACGCCGTAGAGACGGAGTACGACTATTTCACCACCGTGGACGACTGCTCGCCGGAGGATAACGCGGGCGCGGGCCATCTCGGTACGGTAGAGTTCAATTCGTCGACGCTCTACCGCTACGCCACGGTGAACGTCGGCGCGCTGCGCGGGATGCTCGAAGAAAAAGCGCCCGCGGCCGTGCGGGCGTTTGCCGACGCGTTCATCCGCAGCATGCCGACTGGCAAACAGAACACGTTTGCAAACTGGACGCGGCCGGACGCAGTCTACGTGACCATACGGCACGATCAGCCCATCAATCTGGCCGGCGCGTTTGAAAAGCCGATCCGCGCGGGCGAAGGCGGCTATGTGGACGGCTCCATCCGCGCGCTTGCATCGTATGCGCAGGAGACGTATGCGGATTTTGCTGCCGCGCCGGAGCTTGCGCTGACCGTGGGCAGGGGCATGGAGACGCTTGGTGAGCCGTGCTCCGTGGACGCGCTGCTGGACACGCTCGAGGCGTGGCTGCGCGGGCATGAGGCGGCGCGATGAGTACGCTGCTCCTGCGCCTCGCGGGGCCGATGCAGGCATGGGGGACAGACTCGAAATTTGACGTGCGGCGCACCGGCCGGGAGCCGAGCAAAAGCGGTGTGCTTGGCCTTGTGGCCGCGGCGCTCGGCATCGGGCGGCAGGACAGGGAGGCGCTGCGCTATCTTGCGGCGCTCCGCTTCGGCGTTCGGGTGGACCGCGAGGGCGTTCTGATGCGCGATTATCACATCGCCCGCGCGCAGAGAGAACCGGGCACGGCCAAGAGCAAGGCGGACACAACTTATGTGACGAACCGCTACTATCTGGCCGACGCCGTGTTTACGGCGGGGCTGGAGAGTGGGGACCGCGCGCTGCTCGAGCGGATCGGGCAGGCGCTTCGCGCGCCGGCGTTTCCGCTGTACCTCGGCCGCCGTTCCTGTCCGCCGGCGGGCAGGGTGTTTCTCGGGATCGACGAGCGGCCGCTCGAGGCGGCGCTGCGGCAGACCGCGCCGCCCGGCGCGACGCGGATCGTCATGGACGCGGCGCCGGGCGAGGCGGGCGGACTTGTCCGCGATGTGCCGGTCTCGTTCGATCCGGCGCGCCGCGAGTACGCATACCGCCGGGTGACGGACCGGCCGCTCGGCGCGTCCGGCGAGCATGATCCCATGGCGGAATTGGAGGACGGACTATGTTTTTGACGCAGATGGAACTTGACGGGAATAGCCGTCGGACGCTCGAGGCGCTCTCGGCTCCGAATAAATTCCACGGCGCAGTCGAGGCGGCGTTTTCTGTCCCGAGGCAGAGAAAGCTCTGGCGGATCGACAGCCGCGGCGGGCGCAAGTATCTTCTGATCCTCAGCGAGGACGAGCCGGACCTCACGAGCGCCGCGCAGCAGTTTGCCCCGCCGGGACAGCTGTGGCAGACGCGCGATTACAGCCCGCTGCTCGCGCGGCTAGTCCCCGGCAGCCGCTGGCAGTTCCGCCTGTGCGCCAATCCGACCTACAGCGTGCCGGTGGTCAACGGTAAGCGCGGCCGCGTCTGCGCGCACAGCACGACCGCGCATCAGACCGAGTGGCTGCTCCGCCAGAGCGAAAAGCATGGCTTTTCGCTCGAACCGGACGGGTTTGCCGTAACGGAGGCGCAGTGGTACCGCTTTAGAAAAGGCGCGTCGGGCAACCGCGTGACGTTCCTTGCGGTGACGTATGACGGCGTCCTGGAAGTCCGCGACCCGGAGTGTTTTCGCGAAGCACTCTGCCGCGGCATCGGCAGCGGCAAGGCCTACGGCGCGGGGCTGATGACCCTCATGCGGGCAGGTGGAGTCCATGGCTGAAAAGCCGGGCATGATCCGGCCGGACCTGCAGGCTCTGCCGCAGATCGCCGACCGCATGACGTTTATCTACCTCGAACGCTGCACCCTGAACCGCCAGGATAGCGCCATCACGGTAACGGACGAGCAGGGGACGGTTTTTATCCCGGCCGCGGCCATCAGTGTGCTGCTGCTCGGCCCTGGGACGAAGGTGACGCACCGCGCCATGGAGCTCATCGGCGACGCGGGCGTCAGTGTCTTGTGGGTGGGTGAGCACGGCGTGCGCTACTATGCCGGCGGCCGTGCGCTGACGCATCGCGCCGAGCTGCTGATCCGGCAGGCGGAGCTGGTCAGCAACACCCGCCTGCGGCTGGGCGTCGTCCGGAAAATGTACGCAATGCGCTTTCCCGGAGAGAATGTTTCGCGCCTGACGCTTCAGCAGCTCCGTGGCCGTGAGGGTGCGCGGATCCGTGCCGTGTACCGCCAGTCGTCAAAAGTGTGGAATGTGCCGTGGAATGGCCGCGCCTATGACCCGGAGAACTTTGCAGGCGGCGATCCGGTCAACCAGGCATTGTCGGCGGGGCACGCGTGCCTGTACGGGGCGGCGCATGCGGTCATTTGCGCGCTGGGCTGCTCACCGGGGCTCGGCTTTGTCCACACGGGGCATGAGAACTCGTTCGTCTATGATCTGGCCGACCTCTATAAGGCGGAAATCACGATCCCGCTGGCCTTTGAGCTGGCGGCGACGGCGGACGCGGCGGAGATTGCTTCTGCCATGCGGCGGCGCACGCGGGACGCCATGGTGCACGCACATCTTATGGAACGGATGGTGCGGGACATTCGGGCGTTGTTTGCCCGAGAGGGAGAGCCTGCCGATAACGCAGCCGACGCACTCTATCTTTGGGACGACCGGCAGGGCAGGGTGGAGACCGGCCGCTCCTACGGCGCGGAGGACGAGCCATGATCGTCGTGACGCTCACCGACTGCCCGCCGCGGCTTCGCGGTGACCTGACAAAGTGGCTCGTTGAGATCAATACCGGCGTCTATGTGGGGCAGCTGAACCAGCGCGTTTGGGAAAAACTGTGGCAGCGGATCTGCGATAATCTGCCGCGCGGCCGGGCGACGATGGTCTATTCCGCTGCCAATGAGCAGCGCATGGAGTTCCGTGTTCACAATACGACATGGGAGCCGGTGGATTTTGAAGGCTTGACGCTCATGCGCCGACCGAACATGACGCAGGCGGCGGAGGCTGCGCCGCCGTCTGCGCCCAGCCGTGCGGCCGTCGGGCAGATGACGCGAAAAAAGCAGGCGTCGCGGGCGAGAAGTGAAAAGAAGCGGGGCTATGTTGTGGTGGACGCCGTGACCACAGGGCCGGACCCGCAGAAAGATGAACTTCTGGAGCTTGCTGCGCTTCGCGTGGTCGACCATGCGGCTGCGGAGACATTTGCGTCGTGGGGTGAAGAAGGCGAGATGCTGCCGGAATTGCTCGGGCGGTTCTGGTCATTCGTAGGAGAATGCCCTATGGTGGGATACGACATGGACGCGCTCTGTGCCATTTTGAGCGCGGCGTGTGCCCGCACCGGGCTTGCCATGCCGATCTTGCCGTGCTGTGATATACGGCGCCTGGCACGGCGGGCGGACGCGGGTCTCCCGGACAGCAGCCTCGAAACGCTGGCTTCCCATTTCAGCCTCCCCGTCGCCCAAACTGACCAAGCGCCCGCCCGCTGTGAAACGCTGTTCCGTCTCTATGAGAAACTGAATGAATTCTGACGCCCAAGGGATCCCAAACCCTTGATTTTCAAGGGCTTTTTTAGTCTGCTCCCCGCACACGCGGGGATGATCCATAGAGGCCGTCGGAAAGCGGTTCAATAAAGAACTGCTCCCCGCACACGCGGGGATGATCCTCGTGAAGCGTGCCTCGACGAGGCGAAAAAGTGCTGCTCCCCGCACATGCGGGGATAATCCTAAACACGCGGACTGGATGGTCAACATTCCTGATGCATCCCTGCACATGCAGGGGCCCTGGGCTTTTAACAGAGCGCGTAACGAAATCGTGTTTTGTGGTGCCGCAAAAATGGACTGCCGGGTACTCCCAAAGCGGATGGCAGGCAAAGGAATGAAAATTTGGCTGAAACGCATGGGCAAACAAGCGGAAAGGAGGCATTTGCAGAAGTGCTCGGCAGCGCGGCGGCAAGTGAAGCGCGTTTTGTTCATCGCGGTGGAACTGGAATTTGACATGATTGGAGGCGGGCATCGAATGACAGCGGAAGAGGCGATCAGAATTTATGTGGAGCGCTTCGGTGGCTTCCCTGCGTTCTTGTTTATGGGGGCTTCGGATGAAGCCGTTGTTTCGGCAGTTGAAAAGGCCATGAAAAGCGGTGAGGAGATCGAGGCACCGGACGACGGGGCCGTTTATTGAACACGCGCGAATAGAGCCGGAGCAATGCGGCTCGGTTTGCTCGGGAGAAACTATGATTTTCCCCGCACCTGCGGGGGTGCTCCGCTGCTGGAGGGTTACGGCCGCGACAACCCCGCTTTTTCCCCGCAGCGCGGGGATGTTCCCGGGGATATGCACGCGGCGCTGGAATACGCTGCATTATCCCCGCACCTGCGGGGATGATCCGCTCTTGGAGGGTTACGGCTGCGACAATCCTGGATTTCCCTGCACCAGCGGGGATGTACCGGAGGTCTACTTACCGCACTCGTGGCAGGTAAACTTATCCCCGCACGCGCGGGGTTGCTCCCGGCTCAGAGTTGGCGGAGGCGGAAGGGATGGAACGGATATCGGAGGGGGCCGCACATACGGACTTGCCAAACGCGAATAGGGTATACGGAGGAGGCGTATGCCATGTTATCTGCGGCGGTGCTGCTGGTGATCAGCAGTATGCTCTATTCGCTCCGGCTTTCGTCGGGCGGGTCGTTTCCGAAGCCGCTGAGTGCGGAGGAGGAGCGGCGGTATCTCGCGCTTGCGGCCGAGGGCGATCTTGCGGCGCGCAATGTGCTCATCGAGCGCAATCTCCGCCTCGTGGCGCACATTATGAAAAAGTACTACACGCAGACAGCCGACCAGGAGGACCTCATCTCCATCGGCACCATCGGCCTCATCAAGGCCATCTCGTCCTTCGACGCATCCAAGGGCGCAAGGCTCGCAACGTATGCGGCGCGGTGCATTGAAAATGAGATCCTCATGTACTTCCGCAGCCAGAGGAAGTCGGCGTCGGATGTGTCGTTGTCGGAGTGCATTGAGACGGGGAAGGACGGCAATGCGCTCTCGCTATTGGACGTTGTGTGCAGCGACGAGGATCTGTTTGACGAGCTGAGCACGCGCGAGCTGCACGGGAGCGTGCGCGGGATGATGGAGCGGTGCCTGACGGAGCGGGAAAAGCGCGTTCTGACGCTGCGCTACGGGCTGTCCGGCGCGCCGCCGCTGACGCAGCGGGAGACGGCGCAAAAATGCGGCATCAGCCGGTCTTACGTCTCGCGCATCGAGACGAAGGCGCTGGAAAAGCTGCGCGCGGAGTTCGACGGATAGGCGATTTGCCCGAAAAACCTGCGCCAAAGCGGCGCAGGTTTTGCTTGAAGCGGCGGCCCCGAATTGCTATACTAGCAGGGAAAGGGAGGCGACCGCATGAGGGCGAAGGCATGGAGGCATTTTCTGACGATCACGCACCACCGGCTCGTGGTCATGCGGCACTGCTTCGCGGTCGGGCTGTACCGACAGGGGCTCACGCACGATCTTTCCAAGTATTCCTGGACGGAATTTCGCGTCGGCGCGAAGTATTATTCCGGCACGCACAGCCCGAACGTGGAAGAGCGCGAGGAGCTCGGCTACTCCGCGGCGTGGCTGCACCACAAGGGCCGCAACAAGCACCATTTTGAATACTGGGTCGACTACCGCCCCGGCACGCGCGTCTACGTCGCGCTCGAGATGCCGCCGCGGTATCTGGCCGAGATGTGCATGGACCGCATCGCGGCCTGCAAGATCTACCACGGAAAAGATTACACGGACAAAGACCCGTATGAATACCTCATGCACGCAAAGGACACCAGCTCCATGAACGCCCGCACGCGCGCGCAGCTCACATTCCTGCTCGATCTTCTCGCGCGCGAGGGCGAGCAGGCGATGTTTGCCTACATCCGAGAGCACGTGCTCACGGGCGAGGACATTCTCGCGCGCGAGGGCATCGAACCCGACACAACAAAAGAGCCGCCTTTTTCACAGTCGTGAAAAAGGCGGTTTGCTTTTGGATGCGGCCGCTCCCGCGTGCGCGGAAGCGGCGGATTTCGCCGAATCCGCGGTTGACTTTCGCGGCGCGGAGCGGGACCATGGGCATTCTGGACACGACACTTATCATCACAAAACAGATCGTCATCATGTTCATCATGGTGGGGCTGGGCTTTGCGCTCGTCAAGACGGGATTTCTGACGCAGCAGTTCAATCAGGGGCTCTCGCGGCTTTTGCTGTACGTCATCATGCCGTGCCTGCTCGTGTCGTCGTTCCAGATCGAGTACGACCCCGCGACGGCAAGGCGCATCGGGATCGTGCTGGCGCTGTCCGTCGTCGTGCAGGGCATCGGCATCGCGGCCGGGCGGGTGCTGTTCGGGAAAAAGACGGACGTCAAAAGCCGCGTCGCGAAGGTCGGCGTGGGGTACTGCAACTGCGGGTTTATGGGCCTGCCGCTGCTCCAGGCGATCCTGGGCCCGGAGGGCGTAATCTACGCGAGCGTGTTCATCATCATCTTCAACGTCGCGACGTGGACGCACAGCTACGCCGTGCTGCGCGGCGGGAAGATCTTCGGGGATGGGCGGCCGCTTTACAAGGTGCTGCTCGTGCCGAATATCATCGCGGCGGTCGTGGGGCTGGCGCTTTATTTCCTGCCGTTCCGGCTGCCGGAGCTGATCCTGTCGCCGCTTGGCTACATCGGCGCGTCCAACACGCCGCTGGCCATGCTCGTGCTCGGCGGATTTCTGGCGGAGATCGACCTAAAGCGCGCGTTTTCGGACCGGGCGGCGCTTTTGAGCTACTTCGGCCGGCTCATCCTGTGCCCAGCGGTGACGGCGCTCGTGCTCGTGCTGCTGCCCGTCGGCGAGGCGGCGCAGACGGCCATGTTCGTCATCAGCGCCATGCCGGCCTCGACGAGCCTCGGCCTTATGGCCGCGGTCTATGACACGGACGGGCCGTTCGGCGCGCAGATCGTCGCAGTGAGCACGCTGCTGTCCGCGGTGACGATCCCGCTGATGACGGGTGCATACTTCGCGCTGCGCGCGCTGATCTAGGTCATTTCCCCGTAAAGCTCTTGCAGTACGGCGCGAGCGTGCATTCGCCGCACTTCGGGCTGCGCGCGGTGCAGACGGCGCGGCCGTGGAGGACGATGCGGTGGCAGAAGTCGCTGCTCTCATTCGGCGGGATGACCTTTCGCAGCTGCATCTCGCACTTGAGCGGGTCCTTCGTCCCGTCCGTCAGGCCGAGCTTGCCCGTGATGCGGATGCAGTGCGTGTCGCAGACGTAGGCCTCCTTGCCGTACAGGTCGCCGAGGAGCAGATTGGCCGTCTTGCGGCCGACGCCGGGGAGCTTTAAGAGGTCCTCCATCGTGTCCGGCACGCGGCCGCCGAAGTCGCGCTCGAGCATCTGGCAGGCGAGGACGATGTCGCGCGCCTTGTGCTGGTAAAACCCGCACGAGTGGACATAGCGCTCCACGTCCGCGATGTCCGCCTGCGCGAAGTCGTGCAGCGTCGGGTAGGCTTCAAACAGCGCGGGCGTGACGAGATTCACGCGCGCGTCCGTGCACTGCGCGGACAGGCGCACGGCGATCATGAGCTGATAATCCGCGCCGAAGTCCAGCGCGCACACCGCGCCGGGATAGGCATCTTTGAGCGCGGCGACGACGGCCGTAGCCCGTTCTTTTTTTCGCATTGTTCCATCCATCCTGTCGTGCGCGCGGATTTCGCGCGCTTTTTTGTCAGTATAGCACACCCGGCGCAGGTTTTCCATCTTCACAGTTCGGCGGCGCTCTGCTATAATACCGTATGAAAGCCGCAAAGGCTGCGCACACTGCGCAAAAAGGAGTAATGCTACATGATCGTTCAGGAAATGATGGAATATCTGAAGCAGGCCGACCCGGAGCTCGGCGAGGCCGTTTTGCTGGAATATGAGCGCCAGAGACACAACATCGAGCTCATCGCGTCGGAGAACATCGTCTCGCCGGCCGTTCTGGCCGCGGCCGGGACGGTTCTGACGAACAAATATGCCGAGGGCTATCCCGGCAAGCGCTACTACGGCGGCTGCCAGTACGTCGACCTCGCGGAGAACCTCGCCATCGAGCGGGCCAAGCAGCTGTTCGGCTGCAATTTCGTCAACGTCCAGCCGCACTCGGGCGCGCAGGCGAACTACGCCGTCTATCAGGCGCTCTGCCAGCCGGGCGACACCGTGCTCGGTATGAACCTTGACCACGGCGGCCACCTGACGCACGGCAGCCCCGTGAACTACTCCGGCAAGTATTATAATATCGTGCCCTACGGCGTCGACGAGCAGACCGGGCGCATCGACTATGACGCGCTGCGGGAGCTCGCCCGCCGCGAGAAGCCGAAAATGATCATCGCCGGCGCGTCGGCCTATCCGCGCGTCATCGACTTTGCCGCGTTCGCGGACATCGCCCACGAGGTCGGCGCGTATCTCATGGTCGACATGGCGCACATCGCGGGCCTCGTCGCCGCGGGCGAGCATCCGTCGCCCGTGCCGTATGCCGACGTCGTGACGACGACGACGCACAAGACGCTCCGCGGCCCGCGCGGCGGCATGATCCTCAGCAACGACGAGGCCATCGCCAAGAAGATCAACTCCGCCGTTTTCCCGGGCAGCCAGGGCGGCCCGCTCATGCACATCATCGCGGCGAAGGCCGTCGCCCTCGGCGAGGCGCTGCGGCCGGAGTTCAAGACGTACCAGCACCAGATCGTCCGCAACGCGAAAAAGCTGGCCGAAGGGCTGACCGAGCGCGGCTTCCAGCTCGTCTCCGGCGGCACGGACAACCATCTCATGCTCGTCGACCTGCAGAACTTCGAGGATCTGACCGGCAAGGAGTTTGAGCGCCGCCTCGACGAGGTGCGCATCACCGTCAACAAGAACAAGGTCCCCGGCGACCCGCGCAGCCCGTTCGTCACGAGCGGCATCCGCGTCGGCACGCCGGCCGTCACGAGCCGCGGCTTCACCGAGGACGACATGACCGTCATCGCCGAGCTTATGGCTGAGGCGGCCACGGACTTCGAGGCCAAGGCCGACTCCATCCGCGCGCGCGTCGGCGAGCTGTGCGAGAAGCATCCGATCTACGAGGACTAAAAGAGGGGAGGCGGCGCAGTGTCCGTCTATCAGCCGCTGGCCGACGAGATCCGGCCGGAGAGTCTGGACGACGTGTTCGGCCAGACGCACATTTTGGGCGAGGGAAAGATGCTCCGCCGCATCATCGAGTCCGGAAAGATCCCGAACCTCATCTTCTACGGCCCGTCCGGCACGGGAAAGACGACGGTCGCGAACATCATCGCCAGGCAGACGAACCGGACTTTATGTAAACTCAATGCGACGACGGCCTCCACGGCCGACATCAAGGAGGTCGTCGCGCAGCTCGATACGTTTTTGGCGCCGAACGGCGTGCTTTTGTACCTCGACGAGATCCAGTCGTTCAACAAGCGGCAGCAGCAGTCGCTGCTCGAGTACATCGAAAACGGCAAGATCACGCTCATCGCGTCCACGACGGAAAATCCGTATTTTTACGTGTACAACGCGATATTGTCCCGCTCGACCGTCTTTGAATTCAAGGCCATCACGCCTGAGGCGGCGCGGCAGGCCATCGACCGCGCCGTGGGCTACATGGCCGAAAAGACCGGCCTGACGCCGGAGGAGGAGCCCGGCGCGCTCGACAAGATCGCCTACGCCTGCGGCGGCGACCTGCGCAAGGCGATGAACGCCGTCGAGCTGCTGTTTTCCGCCGGAAATACGGACGGCACGACGCTGCACATCACGTGCGCCGACGCCCTGGAGCTTGCGCAGAAGTCCGCCATGCGCATGGACCGCGACGGCGACGCGCACTATGACCTTTTGTCCGGCCTGCAGAAGTCCATCCGCGGCTCGGACCCGGACGCGGCCGTGCACTATCTCGCGCGGCTGCTCGAGGGCGGCGACCTCACGTCGGCCTGCCGGCGGCTCATGGTCATCGCGTGCGAGGACATCGGGCTTGCGTACCCGCTGGCCGCGACGGTCACGAAATCGTGCGTGGACATGGCGCTGCAGCTCGGCCTTCCCGAGGCGCGCATCCCGCTGGCCGAGGCGGCCGTGCTGCTCGCGACGAGCCCGAAGTCCAATTCCTCGTACATGGCGCTCGACCGGGCGCTGGCCGACGTGCGCGCGGGCAAGGGCGGCAGCGTGCCGCGCCACCTGCAGAACGTCCACGCCGACGGCGCGGAGACGAAGGACGTGCCGGGGTACAAATACCCGCACGAATATCCGAACCATTATGTAAACCAACAATACCTGCCGGACGAACTGGCCGGCACGGTGTATTACGAATACGGCGAAAACAAGACCGAGCAGGCCGCGCGGCGGTATTGGGACGAGATCAAAAAATCGTGAGCGGCCCGGCGGGCCGGTAGGCCCAAGAATCGAGGCGGCCGCCCGTTCTGATGAACGGCAGCCGCTGCGGCGGCAGCTCCAGCTGGTCGAGCACGTGCACGACGGCGAGCTTGATCTTCTGCCGGTCGGGCTGGATGGACTTGATGTAGACCGCGCACGCGTCGCCGACGTCCAGCCGCGCGTCCGGCTCGGCCAGACCGCACAGGTTCGGCGCCAGCTCGATGAACACGCCGAACGGCTGCACGGCGCGCACGACGCCCGTCACGGTCTGCCCCGCGCAAAAGCGCGCGGCGTTTTCCTCCCACGTGCCGAGCAGCTCGCGCATCGTGAGCGTGATGCGCCCGGCGTCCTGATCGGCGGCGAGCAGCGCGCAGAAAATTTCCTGCCCGGGCGACAGGCGGTCGGCGCTGTGCGCCACGCGCGAGATGCTCATGCGCGAGACGGGCAGCAGCGCCGTCACGCCGCAGCCGACGTCGCAGAACGCGCCGAAGTGCGCCGTGTGCGTCACGGTCGCGGGCAGGATGTCGCCCGGCCGCGCGGCATGGGCGAAGTGATCCCAGACCGCCTCCTGCGCCGCGCGGCGGGAGAGAACGGCGCGGCCGTCGTCCATCGACAGAACGCGAAAGCACGTCGGCCGGCCGACGCGCGAGAGAACCGTGACGTCGCGCACGGGCGCGCCGCAGGGCGAAAACTCCGCCTCGTCCCGCGGCAGAACGGCCGCGACGGGGCCGAGCGAAAAATGCAGATCGTGATGCTCGTCGC
>CAVFYN010000011.1:0-18356 GCA_963626425.1 Bacteroidaceae bacterium | reverse complement strand
CGTCGCACAGCGACGGCACGGCCTCGAGCGTGCGGCCGGCGGCCTGCGCGCGGGCGAGGCCGCTTTCGGAGACGTCGTTTTCCGGCGTGTGCAGCAGGCGTCCTTCGGGACAAAATGTGGTCATGATCGCGCCCTCCTTGCGTGTTTTTCCAGTCTATGCGGGCAGAGCCCCGCGCGGGAGGGCGCATCACAGCTTTTTTACCGCAGCGCGCCGCCGCAGCGGCAGACGATGCGCTGCGCGTTCGGAAGATCGTCCGGCTCGGCCCGGAGCCGCAGCACGCCCGGCGCGCTCACGCGGGAGACCGGCGCGGGCGAATGCGGCAGGGCGTGCGCGACGGCGGCGTTCTGCGCGCCGGTATAGAGCCCGGACTCGTCGAACCCCGCCGGCTGCGGCGGGCGGACGGGTGCGGCGCGGCCGAGCAGCTCCGCGCTCACGCCCATCTGGCGCAGCAGCCGCATGGCCCGCGCGGCCTCGGCCGTGCTCGGAAACGTCGCGGAAAGATGCAGTGACATGTAAAATCAACTCCCGCCGGTAATTTTCCCGCGGGCAAGGCAGAATATGCGCAGGAGGGATGACAATGGACGTTCGGCTCGGAGATATTCTCGAGATGAAAAAGCCGCACCCGTGCGGCAGCCGGGAATGGCGCGTGCTTCGCACAGGCATGGACTTCCGGCTCAAATGCCTCGGCTGCGGCCATGAGATCCTCACGCCGCGCAGCAAGGCAGAAAAGAACATCCGAAAGATCCGCAGAGAGGATGAAACCGATGGATAAAAAATTCTGGGCCGGGCGCATCCGGGACTTGGAGCCCTATGTCGCGGGCGAGCAGCCGAAGGACCGGTCGTACATCAAGCTCAACACGAACGAAAACCCCTATCCGCCGTCGCCGCGCGCCGTCGAGGCGCTTAAAAACACGCCGCCGGCGGACCTCCGGCTCTATCCGGACCCGGAGTGCGGCGCGCTGACGGACGCGCTCTGCCGCGCCTATGGCGTCCGGCCGGAGCAGGTGTTCATCGGCAACGGCTCGGACGAGGTGCTCGCGTTCTGCTTCGCCGCGTTCACGGACGCGGACACGCCGGCCGTGTTCCCGGACCTCACGTACAGCTTTTACCCCGTGTACGCCGGCCTGTTCGGCTCGAAAACGCGCATCGTGCCGGTGGGTGACGACTTCACGATCCCGCTGGACGCGCTCTGCCGCAACGACGGCACCGTCGTCCTCACCAATCCGAACGCGCCGACGAGCCTCGCCGTGCCGCTTTTGGAGGTCGAGCGCGTCGTGCGCGAAAATCCGGATCACGTCGTCATCGTCGACGAGGCGTATGTCGACTTCGGCGCCGAGAGCGCCGTGCCGCTGCTTGAAACGTACGACAATCTGCTCGTCGTGCAGACGATGAGCAAGTCCCGCTCGTTCGCGGGGCTTCGCGTCGGGTACGCATTCGGCAGCGAGGCGCTCATTTCGGCGCTGAATACCGTCAAGAATTCGTTCAATTCCTACACGGTCGACCGCGCGGCCATGCGCGCCGCAGCCGCGGCCGTGGACGACGCGGACTACTTCCGCGCGTGCTGCGAAAAGGTCGTCTCCGCGCGCGAGACGGCGGCGGAGGCGCTTCGCGCGCTCGGCTGCGAGGTGCTGCCGTCGAAGAGCAACTTCCTGTTCGTCCGCACGCCGGGCGTCCCGGGAAGACGCGTGTACGAGGGGCTTCGCAGCCGCGGCATCCTCGTGCGCTGGTGGGACAAGGACCGCATCCGGGACTTCGTCCGCATCACGGTCGGCACGCCGGAGGAAATGGACGCGCTCGTGCGCGCCATGCGCGAAGTAAAGGAGGGATAACCATGGTGGAATATGTCGGCGACGTGTACCGTCCGCCCGGGGAGTGGCGCAGCTTCCTTTTGCAGGCGACGGTCGGGTGCAGCTACAACGGCTGCACGTTCTGCGGCATGTACAAGAGCAAGAAGTTCTACATCAAGGATCTCGACGAGACGATCGGCGACATCCGCGAGACGGCCGCCATGTACAACAAATTTGAAAAGGTGTTCCTGTGCGACGGCGACGCCATCATCATTCCGCAGGAAAACCTGCTGAAGATCCTGGATGAGCTGCGGCGCGATTTCCCGAATCTGCGCCTCATCTCGACCTATGCCGGCCCGCGCAGCACGATGAGCAAGACGCCCGAGCAGCTGCGGCAGCTGCACGAGGCCGGGCTCGGCCGGGCGTACCTCGGCGTGGAGTCCGGGTCGGACGCGGTGCTTCGCGCCGTGAACAAGGGCGCGACGAGCGCGGACATGCTGCGCGCCGGCCGCGCGCTCATCGACGCGGGCATCGACCTGTGGGCCATCATCTTAGTCGGCCTCGGCGGCCGGGCGGGGAGCGAGGAGCACATCGCCTCGACCGTCCGGCTCATCAACGAGATGCGCCCGAATCACCTGTCGAGCATGAACCTGACGCCCGTGCCGGGCACGAAGCTCTATTCGCAGGTCGAGCGCGGCGAATTTCAGGTTTTAACGCCGCAGCAGAGCCTCATCGAGACGCGCGCGCTCATCGAGGGGCTGAACGTCCCGAAGCTCCATTTCACGTCCGACCACGCGTCGAACTACCTGCCGCTCAAGGGCACGCTGCCGGACGAGCGCGAGAGAATGCTCGCGCTCATAGATGGCGCTCTTGCGGGAACGGTGGGAATCCGCAGCGAAGGCAGCCGCGGACTGTAATTTCACGGCGAGCGAAGGCCGCAATTCCGTCTGGAATTGCGACCTTCTTTTTTTGCGTCCGGCGCTATACTTTGTCCAGAGAAGCGGAGGGAGGTGCGGCCGTGGTCATTTACGCGGACGAGGTATTTGCGCTCAATGCGGTCCTGGATTTCCTGCTGCTGCGCGCGAGCGCGCGCGTCGGCGGCGCGCGGTGCAGGCTGTGGCGGCTGATCGCCGCGGCGGCGCTCGGCGGGCTTTATGCCGCGGCGTGCTCGTGGCCGCGGCTCGATGCGCTCCGGAGCGTCCCGGCGCAGCTGCTGGCGCTTTGCGCCATGGCGGCCGCGGCGTTCGGCGTTTCGCGCCGCGCGCTATGGCAGGGCGCGCTGCTGCTCGCGCTGGGGCTTGCGCTCGGCGGCGTGCTGACGGCGCTCGCGCTCGCGCTGGGCGCGCGGATCGTGCTGCTCGGCGGGACGGTGTGCTACGCGCTCGACGTCCCGTCGCTCGTGCTCGCGTCCGGCGCGGCGTTCGGGCTGACGGCACTGTGCTTTTCCGGCCTCGGCGGCCACTCGGGCGGCGACATCGTCCCGGCGCAGGCGTCGCTCGGCGGGAAGTCCGTTCGCTTTTCGGCCCTGCGCGACACGGGCAACACGCTGCGCGATCCCTTGTCCGGCGCGCCGGTGCTCGTGGCGGACTTCGAGCTTGTGCGCGCGCTGCTGCCGCCGGAGGCGGCGCGCCTTGTCTCGGCGCAGGCGCTGCGCGACCCGGCGTGGCTGCTGGCCGCGATGAGCCGCGCGTGCCCGGAGCTGCGGATGCGGCTCATCCCGTACCGCGCCGTCGGCGTGCAGCGCGCGCTGCTGCTGGCCGTGCGCTGCGACGAGCTCACGCTCGCCGGGGAAAAACAATCTGGCGGCCTGATGGCGCTCTCGCCGACGGACGTGTCCGACGGCGGGGCGTACCGGGCCCTGACAGGAGGAAGTTAAGCTATGCGATTTTATGTTCTGCTGCGCGCGCTGCGCCCCTCGAAGATCTGCTATATCGGCGGAAGCGACGTCCTGCCCGCGCCGCTGCCGCCGGAGACGGAGCGCGCGCTGCTCGCGCGCCTGTCCGACCCCGACGCGCGCCAGACGCTCATCGAGCACAATCTGCGCCTTGTCGTGTACATCGCGCGGCGCTTTGAGAGCACGGGCGTCGGGCTCGAGGACCTCATCTCCATCGGCACCATCGGCCTCATCAAGGCCGTCGGCACATTCCGGCCGGACAAGAACATCAAGCTCGCGACGTACTCGTCGCGCTGCATCGAAAACGAGATCCTGATGCACATCCGCAAGATCTCTGGCCAGAAAACGGAGGTCTCGCTCGACGAGCCCATCAACACGGACTACGACGGCAACGAGCTGCTGCTCGGCGACGTGCTCGGCACGGACGGGGACACGGTGCTGCGCCCCATCGAGGAGGACGTCGACCGGCAGATGCTGCGCGAGGCGCTCTCGCGCCTGCCCGACCGGGAAAAGCGCATCGTCGAGATGCGCTTCGGCCTCGGCGGGCGGAAGGAAAAGACGCAGAAGGAGGTCGCCGACCTCATGGGCATCTCGCAGTCGTACATCTCGCGGCTGGAAAAGCGCATCATGCTCCGGCTTCGCCGCGAGCTGAGCCGCCAGGGCGCGAAATAGGCAGCTTCATTGACAGAATGCGGAAATGTGTGTATAATCGGGACTGTATGCGGCTCCATTCGGACATTAAAATGGCCGCATCGGAAAAGAGGAAGCACCATGCTGCAAATCAGCCATCTGACGAAGACCTACGGCGAGAAAAAGGCCGTGGACGACCTCACGCTTTCCATCGAGCCCGGCGAGATCTACGGCTTCATCGGCCACAACGGCGCCGGCAAGACGACGACGCTCAAGTCCGCGGCCGGTATCCTGCCGTTTGACGGGGGCGAGATCCGCATCGGCGGCGTCAGCGTCCGCGACGACCCGCTCGCCTGCAAAAAACAGATCGCCTATCTGCCGGACAATCCGGATCTCTATGACTACATGACCGGCGCGCAGTACTTAAACTTCATCGCCGACATCTTCGGCATCGGCGCGGACGAGCGCCGCGCGCGCATTTCCGACTATGCCGCCCGCTTCGAGCTGACGGACGACCTCGGCGGCGCCATCTCCGGCTATTCGCACGGCATGAAGCAGAAGCTCGCGCTCATCTCGGCGTGGCTGCACGCGCCGAAGCTCATTTTGATGGATGAGCCGTTCGTCGGCCTCGACCCGAAGGCGTCGCACCTTCTCAAGGAAATGATGCGCGAGCACTGCGACGCGGGCAACGCCATCTTCTTCTCGACGCACGTGCTCGAGGTCGCGGAGAAGCTGTGCGACAAGGTCGCCATCATCCGCGGCGGCAAGCTCATCCGCTCCGGCACGATGGAGGCCGTGCGCGGCGACGATTCGCTTGAGGACGTGTTTTTGGAGCTGGAGGGCGAGTCATGCTGAAGGTCCTTCTGAAAAAGCAGCTGCTGGAATTGAACCGCAGCTTCTTCCAGAACCGCAAGACGGGCAAGGCGCGCTCGCGCCGGGCGGCCATCGGGTCCATCGTGGCGTTCGCCGCGCTCATGATCGGCCTGATCGGCGGCATGTTCCTGTTTCTTGCTATGCAGACGCGGCCGCTCGTCGACGCGGGCTTCGGCTGGCTGTACTTCGTCATTTTCGGCCTGATCGCCATCGCGCTCGGCACGTTCGGCAGCGTGTTCAACACATACGCGAGCCTTTATCAGGCGAAGGACAATGACCTGCTGCTCTCGCTGCCCATCCCGGTGCGGGACATCCTGTTCGTCCGGCTGCTCGGCGTGTATCTCATGGGGCTGATGTACAGCGGCGTCGTGATCATCCCGGCCGTCATCGTGTACGCGACGTGCGGCGTGGGCATCGGGCGCGCGCTGGGGAGCATTTTGTTCGCGGCGCTCATTTCGCTGTTCGTGCTCGTGCTCTCGTGCGCGCTGGGCTATGTCGTCGCGCGCATTTCCTCGAAGCTGAAAAACAAGAGCATTGTGACGGTCATCGCGTCGCTCGCGTTCCTGGCGATTTATTACTATGTCTACTTCAAGGCCGCCGCGGCGCTCAACCGTCTGCTGGAAAACAGCGCGCTGTACGCCGAGAAGATCCGCGGCTCGGCCTATGTGCTCTATCTCTTCGGCCGCGCGGGCGCGGGCGAGGGGATCGCGGTGCTCATCGCGCTTGCGGTGACGGCGGCGCTCGTCTATCTGACGTACCGGCTGCTCGCGCGCTCGTTTTTGACGCTCGCCACCGGCTCGGGCAAGACGGTCCGGCGCGAGGCGCATCTGGAAAAGACGCGCGTGAAAAGCCTCGGCAGCGCGCTTTTCTCCCGCGAGGCGCGCCGCGTGCTCGGCAGCGCGACGTATCTGCTCAACTGCGCGCTCGGCTCGGTGTTCCTCATCCTTGCGGCCGCGGTCGTGCTCATCCGGCGCGGGACGATCCTCGCGGCGTTTTCGCAGCTGCCGGCGGGATTTCGCGGCGTGCTGCCGTGCCTTGCCGGGCTTGCGGTCTGCCTCATCGCGGCCATGAACGACCTGACGGCGCCGAGCGTGTCCATGGAGGGCCGGAGCCTTTGGATCGTCCAGTCGCTGCCCGTGACGGCGTGGCAGGCGCTGCGCGCGAAGCTGCAGGTGCATCTGGCGTTTTCGGCCGTCCCGGCCGCGCTGTGCGCGCTCGTCTGTACGGCGGCGCTGGGCGCGGCGTGGTACGACGCGCTTCTGGCCTGCCTGCTCGCGGTCGTGTGCGTCGGGCTGAGCGCGCTTACTGGGCTGGCGCTCAACCTCAAAATGCCGAACCTCGCCTGGACGAGCGAGACGGCCGCCGTGAAGCAGAGCATGCCGGCGCTGCTGACGCTGCTCATCGGGTGGCTGTACGTGCTCGCGCTCGGCGCGGCCGGGTATTTCCTCGGCGGGCTGAACGCGCCGACGGTGTGCCTCGCGGCGTTCGCGGCCGTGACGGCGGCCATCGACGCGGGGCTGCTCCTCTGGGTCAAAAAGCGCGGCAGCGCGATCTTCGCGGCGCTGTAAACATGAAAAATGCCCGGCGCGGAAGATTTCCGCGCCGGGCGCTTTTTACTTTGTGAGGATCGGGAGAAGCGCGGCCGGGGAGTCCGCGACGGCGTCGGCGCCCGCCTGCTCGAGCTCGCCGGGCGCGGCGTAGCCGTACGTCACGCCGACGGCGCGGACGCCGCAGCGGTGCGCGCCGAGGATGTCGTAGCTCCGGTCGCCGACCATGACGGCGTTTTCGGCCTGCGCGCCCATCTGGCGGAGCGCCTCGGCGACGACCTCGGCCTTGTCCGTCCGGCGGCCGTCGAGCTCGCTGCCGACGATCGTCTCAAAATATTCGCTCAGGCCGAACCTGTCGCAGATCTGCACGGAGTACACGGTCGGCTTGCTCGTCGCGACGGCAAGACGCTTGCCCGCCGCGCAAAGCGCCTCCAGCAGCGCCGGGATGCCGGGGTATACGCCGTTTTCAAAAATGCCGACGGGCGCGAAGCGCTCGCGGTAATAGGCCACGGCCTGCTGCGCCTGCTCGTCCGTCATATGGTAAAAGTCGCGGAACGAGTCCAAAAGCGGCGGCCCGATGAACGGCACGAGCGCGTCGCAGTCCGCCGCGATGCCAAATTTGGCAAGCGCGTACTGCACGCACTTTGTGATGCCCTCCTTCGGGTCGGTCAGCGTCCCGTCGAGGTCGAAGAGAATGTAATCTGCCATGGTGCGCCTCCTGCGTGGATTCGCCTTATTGTAGCAGAATCCGCCGCGCCGCGCAAGCGCGCAAAACCGGGACGGCTGCCGCCGTCCCGGTTTTCGATTACCCGACGTCGCCCTGCGCGGGGGAGTAGAGCGCGGCAGACATGTCCTGCAGCGCCTGTTCGCTCGCGCCGGTGTCGGTGCTCAGGCTGTATAAAAGCCCCGGTGCGATGTCAAACCAGCAGATCTTGCCTGCACCGCCGTCTGTGTAAGACAGCCGCGCGGGGCACCAGCCGACCTCGCCTTCAGCGGAGACGGCGTAGGCGCCGTCCTGGCCGGAGATGTCGGCAAAGTCCGCGCTCACGTCGCTTGTTGCGGCGATGCGGTAGGTCCAGCGGCTGCCGTCCAGCGTGAACGCTGTCTCCGCGACGGTCAGACCGTCCAGCTTGAAGGCGTTATACGTGATGTCCTGCGCGCCGTCCGGCGTGCGGGTGAAGTCGTAGGCAAGGTCGGCAAGCAGCGCCCGCGCCGTCGTCAGGACGGCCTCGGAGCCGCCGCTGCCGATGAGGCACCACTGCGTCTGGCCGTCGTACCAGCTGACGAATGTGCCGCCGTCCGCGGTGCCGAGCGTCAGACAGACGGAGCCGTCCTGCCACGTAAGGTCGTCCGCGCTCTCGTCCGCGCCGACGTCCACGAGCGTGTAGATCACATTCGCTGCGTCATCGGGCAGGTGCATCGCATAGCCCTGCGCGGCCAGGTCATCGGCCGTTGTGCCGCCGGATGCCCACGGGCGCCAGATGAGCGCGCCGGTGAGGATCAGGCAGAAGCATGCCGCCGCGGCGAGTACGGGGACAAGCGCGCGGTGCTTCGCGCGCGGCTGCTGCGCCTGCTCGAGCAGGTCATCGTCCACGGCGTTCATAAAGGCGAAAAAGCGTTTTTTGTTCATACGTTGATCCCTTCCTTTTCAAGCGCCTCGCGCAGCTTTGCACGGGTGCGGAACAAAAGTGATTTGACGGTCCCCTCGCGAAGACGACACGCCGCGGCGATCTCGGCGATGCTCTCGCCGTACCAGTACCGGCGCAGAAAGCACACGCGGGCGTTTTTCGGCTACGCGCGGAGAAAGCGGTTGAGAACTTCGCGCAGCTCGGCCCCCTCCGCCGCCTGCTCGGCGTCGCCTGCGGCGGGCAGGCAGGCTTCGAGCTCTTCAAATGCGCTTGTGAGCGCCGTGCTGCGCGCGGCTGCACGGTTGTAGTCGAGCCGGTCGAGGGCGAGGTTGCGCGCGATGCGCGCCATGTACGCGCCGAGCGAGGCCGGCTTTGCCGGAGGGATGGAGTCCCAGACGCGATAGAGCGTATCGCTCAGGCATTCCTCCGCGTCGCGCTCGTCCGGCAGGATGCGCCGCGCGACGGAAAGACACAGCTTCCCGTACTGCATGCGCAGCGCATCGAGCACGGTCTGCGTCCGCGCAAACAGCTGCGCGATCAGGATCTCGTCGTTCATACGGATCCCTCCTTTTTTCGGGTGATTGGCCAATTCCGCGGGCCGGTGTTTCCCGGTCCTGCCCATTATGACGGAGCCGCGGCCGCAGGGGGCCGCGGGCAAACAAAATATTGCCCTTTTTCTTATTTTCGTCATCTTGCTTTCCGATGGGCGGTGTGGTATAACAGTATTCATTCTGCTGGAAGAGTGAGGAAAGAGACAAAATGTCGCAGGGAGTCTCCAAACGGGCCGTTGATATGACGAGCGGCCCGCTTTTTCGGAATATTTTTCTATACAGCCTGCCGCTGATGTTCTCGCAGGTGCTCGAGGTGCTCTTCAACCTGAGCGACGTGGCCATCGCGGGCAAGTTCGCCGACTACCGCGCGCTCGGCGCCGTCGGGTCGACGACGCTGCTCGTGTCGCTGTTCACGGGCTTTCTCATCGGCATGGGCAGCGGCGTGTGCGTGCGCGTGGCGCACCGGCTCGGCGTCGGCGACGGCGAGGGCGCAAAGCGCACGGTGTTTTCGTCCGGCGTCGTGTGCCTTGTCATCGGCATCGTCGTCTTTGCATCGTGCGAGGTGTTCGCCGTGCCGATGCTGCGCCTTTTAAAAACGAAGGACGAGCTCATGGACGGCGCGTCGCTCTATCTTCGCATCTACGCGCTCGGCATGCCGGCCATGGCCGTCTATAACTTCGGCAACGGCGTGCTCAGCGCGTGCGGCGAGACGAAAAAGCCGCTCATTTATCTGACGATCGCGGGCGTGCTCAACGTCATTTTGAACCTGTTTTTCGTCATCGTCTGCGGCATGGCGGCAGACGGCGTCGCCGTGGCGAGCGTCATCGCGCAGTATCTGTCCGCCGCGCTCGTCATCGCGCACCTGCTGCGCCGCGGCGACGCGTGCCGGCTGCACCTGTCGTTCCGGTATTTTGACCGCCGCGCCTGCACGAGCGTGCTGGCGCTCGGCATCCCGGCCGGCGTCCAGAACGCGATCTTCGCCGTGGCGAATCTGTTCGTGCAGAAGGGCGTCAACTCGTTCGACGCCGTGCTCGTCTCCGGCAACTCCGCCGCGGCGAACGCCGATACGGTCATCTACAACGTCATGGGCGCGTTCCACACGGCCTGCGCCAGCTTTATGAGCCGCAACCTCGGCGCGGGCAAGCGCGACCGCGTGATAAAGAGCTATTTCGTCAGCCTGAGCCTGAGCTTCTGCTCCGGCGCGCTGCTCGGCGGGCTGCTTCTGATCTTCGGGCGGCAGTTCCTGTCGCTGTTTGCAAACGAGCCGGAGGTCATCGCGGCGGGCTTGCAGCGCATCCACATCATGGGCTGGACGTACTGCGTCAGCGCGTTTATGGACTGCACCATCGCCGCCTCGCGCGGCATCGGCAAGAGCGCCGTGCCGACGGTCATCGTCATCATGGGCTCGTGCGTGTTCCGCGTCATTTGGGTGTACACGGTGTTTGCGCATTTCCAGACCATCCCGTCGCTGTACCTTCTCTACGTGTTCTCCTGGGCCATCACGGCCATCTGCGAGATCGCCTATTTCCGCCACAGCTACCGAAAGCTGACCCGCGCCCACGAGCAGGCCGAGCTGGAACATGCAAAAGAGTTGACATAATAAAACCAACCCGGCGCAGGGAACTGCGCCGGGTTGATTTTATGCTTTTAATGTAAGCGTAAACTCGATGCGGCCGGGCTCGGGGCAGGTGGCGCGGATGGTGCCGCCGTGGGCCTGGGCGATGCCGCGGGCGATGGACAGGCCGACGCCGAAGCCGCCGGTCGCGGCCGTGCGGGAGGCGTCCGGGCGGTAGAACCGGTCGAAGAGGCGGCTGAGCTCGTCGCTGGTCAGCGGCGCGCAGGGGTTGGACTGGCGCAGGACGATGCTGCGCTTTTCGCGCGTCAGCGACAGCGCGATGTCGCCGCCCGGCAGGCTGTAGCGCAGGGCGTTGTCGAGCAGGATGCTCGTCAGCTGGCGCAGCGCGCCCTCGTCGCCGTGGTACTCGATGCCCGGCGCGACGGAGAGCGTGAGCGCGTGGCCGCCGGCCTCCGCGCTGTCCCGGAAGGACTCGGCCGTGTCGGTGACGGCCTCGGACAGGTCGAATGTCGTGTTCGTCATGGGCGGCTCTTCCTCGTCCATGCGCGAGAGCGTGACGAGCGAGGCGACGAGCTCGCTCATTTTTTTCGTCTGCGCCTCGGCCTTGTCGATCCATTTCGTTTCGGACGGGTCCATTTTCAGCAGCGTCAGGCACGTCGTGATGACGGTCAGCGGCGTCTTGAGCTCGTGGCTCGCGTCGGTGATGAACTGCTTTTGCTGCGCGGCGCTGCGCACGACGGGGTCGATGGCGCGGCGGGAGAGCAGCACGACGAGCACGTACACCAGCGCGATGCACACCGCGTCCGCCGCGAGCGAGCACAGCGCCACGAGCCGGACGGCGCGGAGCGCCTGCGAGCAGTCGAGGAAAATGGCCATATAGGTGCCGTCGCCCTGCGCGGCGACGAAGAGCTTGTAGCCGGAATAGAAACTGAAGCCCGACTCCCGCCGGACCGCGGCGGCAAGATACGGCGCAAGGTCGTCCTCCGTGACGGCGGCGATGTGCGAAAGGTCGGATTCGGTCAGGCTGCCGTCTGCATCATAGCGCAGGACGAAATAGCGCGTCGAATACGGCGTCTCGGGCCCGTAGGGGCCGGAATCGTCCGGCTTTTTCGGGACGTCCTGCGGCGCAGTGTCCGACGCGCCGGGGTCGGCGCCGGGATCGCCGGCGGGCGGGGCGGAATCGTCCTCGCCGTCCGGCTTTTCGGGCGGCGCGGCGGAGTCGTCCGCGCGGCTGAGCGGCTCGGGGAACGTGCCGGCGTTGCCGGCGATCATGTGCAGCATGGTGTTCAGGTCGCGGTTCGTAGAGACGAAGTTCGCCGTGTTGACGATGACGGTCAGAAGCGCCATCACGAGCGCGACGGAGATCATGGCGATGCGGATGAACCGCTTGCGCAGCCGCCGGATCATGCGGCGTCCTCCAGCGCGTAGCCCATGCCGCGCACGGCGCGGATGGTCACGCGCGAGCCGATGGCGCGCAGCTTTTTGCGCAGGTTGGAGATGTGCACCCACACGACGCTCACGTCCGCGTCGCTGTCCCAGCCCCAGATGTGCTCCATGATGCGGTCGGCCGAGAGCAGCACGCGCGGCGAGCGGAGGAAGAGCTCCATGACCTGAAACTCCCGCCCGCTCAGGCGGACGGCCTCATTGCCGCAGGAGAGCAGCCCCGCCGCGCAGTCAAGGCGCACGTCGCCGAACGTGAGCACCGTCGGCTGGAACTGCCCGCCGCGGCGCAGCATGGCGCGCACGCGGGATAAAAGCTCGTCCGGGGCGAAGGGCTTGGGCAGATAGTCGTCCGCGCCGGCGTCAAAGCCCGTGACGCGGTCGTCCTTCTGTGCCTTGGCCGTCAGCATCATGATCGGCGTGGACGAGCCGGCCTCGCGCAGGCGGCGCAGGACCTCGATACCGTCCATTTTCGGCATCATGACGTCTAAAATGATGGCGTCGTAGTCGCCGGCCTCGGCGTAGTCCAGCGCGGCCTGGCCGTCATGCACGGCGTCGACGGTGAACTGGTTTTTTTCAAAAAATGCGGTCAGGGCCTCGGCCAGGTCGACCTCGTCCTCCGCGATGAGCAGTTTCATTTCGATCACCCGTCTCTTTTATACTCCGAAATGCGCGAAAACGCAAGGATCACAGCGCCTCGCGGCTGGCGATGCGGCCGCAGATGACGTTCAGGTTGCCGTTGCGGCAGCGGATGGCGTCGAGGAATTCCTTCGGCGGGACGTCGGACTTCAAGCGCACGCGGTAGTGCAGCTCGTAGAGCGTGCCCATGCTGGCCGTGCGGACCTGGTCGAGCTCGCAGGAATCGAGATACTGCGCGAACAGGTCGTCGAACAGACCGTCGTAGTCGAGGTTTTCGGGGATGGTGATCTTGAGCATGCGCTCGCGCGCGCCGGTGTCGGCGGGGACGAGGGCGGTGAGCGCGATCATGACGACCGCGATGACGGCGAAGAACACGGCCGCAAGGGCGATGTAGCCCATGCCGCACGCGAGGCCGAGGGCCATGGCGATGAAGATGGCTGTGATCTCGCGCGCCGTGCCGGGCGCGGAGCGGAAGCGGACGAGCCCGAACGCGCCCGCGACGGCCACGCCCGCGCCGAGGTTGCCGCCGACGAGCATGATGACGGTCTGCACCGCCGCGGGCAGGATGGCGAGCGTCAGGAAAAAGCTCTGCGAGCCGCGGTTTTTATACCGCGCAAGCGCCGCGGTGCCGAGGCCGAGCACGAGAGAGGACAATAAACAGATCAAAAAGCCGGAAATCGTCAGTCCGTCGGATAAAATGGATTCAAGCACAGTGCGTCAGCTCCTTATTTAAAATGTGCTCCTGATAGAGCGTGCCGTATTTGGAGAACGAGGTGGGGAAGATGCCGTTTTCGCTCAGAAGGCGCGACAGCCACAGCGGCGCGGCGTCCGGCAGCTTGATCTCCATGAGGACCAGGTCCGGCGGGAGCAGCGCCGCGCCGTCGTCGCCGAGGCGAAGGTCGAGCCGGTCCAGCCGGCAGCGAAGGCCGGTGTCGAACGTGACGCGAAGCTCCGGGTCGTCCGTGCCGCGAAGCGCCATGCGGTCATAGCCGATGAACGCGCGCGGCGCGACGGAGTTCTGGCGCAGGAAAAAGTCCAGCTCGCGGCGGATCTGGCTGTCCGGCGCGGCGGAGGTGTCGCCGGAGAGATACCGCACGGCGTCTTTTTCGCATAGCGTGATGCGGCGCTTGTAGACGACGCCGTCGAACTTCTTTTTCAGCTCGACAAACGCGGGCGAATCGTCCGTCGGGACGCCGTAGCTGCGCAGGCGGAGCTTTTCTTTATAGACGGGCTTCTCGAGCGACGCGCGGATGAGCGCGAAGTCGGGCGTGTCGTAATAGATGTTGCAAATCGTGTACTGCCCGAACTCGTCCGGCTCGGTGTGCGCCCGGAGCTCCGGCAGGATGCGGCGGTACTGCGCGCGCGTGAGCAGGTATTTTTTCTCGATGCGGGCAAAGCTGCACTGAATACTAGCCATGGTCGTGACCTCCTTGTGCTGACAGCGTACCATGGCAGACTTAAGCCAGCCTAAAGAAAAAGCAGCAGGTAAAAACCTGCTGCTTTTTTCTCAATGAGACCCGCCGATCAGGCCGGCTGCCTCGCAGAGTTTGCGCCCGCAGGCGCAAATAAGTTCAAAATCAAAATTTCCGGGGGCGTGTACCTCGGAAATTTTACGTTACAGTCCGCAAGTGTGCGCCCCGCATGGCGGGGCGTGCGCGCAGTCGGGCTGCAATCCCCTTCAAACGAGAGCCCAGCGCAGCGGGTCCCGTTTGACCCTGTTTACGGGAAGAAGTTTTGAGATCTCGGGCCGGCGGGCTGCGGGGAGCTCGGGGCGGCGGGGCCGTCCGGGGAGGCTTCGCGGCGGCGCTTTTCGTCGCGGTAGGCGGCAGGCGTGCAGCTGAAATGATCCTCGAACAGGCGGTAGAAATGGCTGATGTTCTGGTAGCCGACCTCGTTTGCGATGACGGAAATGGGCCGGTCCGTGCGCTCGAGCAGCTCGGCGGCCTTGATGAGGCGGATGTTGCGCACGAGGTCGACAAAGCTCTCGCCCGTCAGGCGCTTGACGAGCTTGCCCATGTAGTCCGACGTGAAGTGGAAGTGCTCCGCCGCGCCGGCGAGCGTGGCGGACTCGTAATTTGCGAAGATGTAGTCGACAAGATCCGTCGCCGTCGGCGAGGCGCTCTCCATAACGGGCGAGGTGATGCACTCGTTGGAGTAGCGCAGCAGCAGCTCATGGAAAATTAAAAATGTATAGCTCGAGAGCACCTCGTCCATAAGCGGCACGTTGCCGTAGAAGGCGAGCAGGCTGTAAATGAGAAAGCGCAGGACCTTGTCCGACTTGGACGGCTCGAACAGAATGAAGCGCTCGCGCCGGGAATAGGCCGCGCCGAACAGCGCCTGCTCGAAAAACGGCGTAAAGACGCAGTCGCGCGGCAGGCGCGGCATGAGCGTGTTGCTCAGATAGTATTTCGTCAGGAAGCAGTCGATGAAAAACGAGCCGTCGCTGCCGCAGGAGATCGTGTAGTCCACGTCCGCGTTGAGCATGCAAAGCTGGTCCTCTTCGAGTAGGAGCGTCTCGCCCTCGATGGTGATGCGCGTTTTGCCGGAGTAGGCGTAGACGATGCGCACGCACGGGATGCTCGACTGCTGCTGACGGTAGCAGTGGAAGCCGAGCTGGCGATAGGGGAGCAGGCGGCTGCGGCGCGCCTCCGGCTCGAGCTGCGCGATGGCCCAGATCTCGTGCCGGTTGGAGATGCCGACGCGCTGGAGCGCGAGAAAGCTGTATTCCTGGTCGGCGAGGAGACGGTTGAGCGTGGCCAGGTCGCTGCCTTTGGCATAGCCCTCAATGGCCTCTTCGATCTCCATGAGTTTACGAAGGCGGGCGTCCGTGGCGGGGGTATGCGGCTGCGGGGCGATCAGGGACAGGTCTTCCATGGAGTATACACCTCTTTGCAGAAAAATCGAGTCGTAAAATGAAGAAATTTCGGATATTGAAACAAAACGGCACGAAAGCAGATTTCGTCATGGTTTCGTTCCGGTTTCGATATACCCGAAATGGCTGAAAATCCGTACAATCTGACTAACACAACACCGCGGCAGGGCGGGAGACGGCCGACCGATTGGATTCGTAGGTAATTATAGCACATTATGTTCCAAAAGGTCAACGAAAACCCGACGCGCGGTGAGGGGGAAATCATGCAATCCCTGTGTGCACTGCAAACCAGAAAATTGGGAGGTAACAGCATGAAGAGTACGAAGAGAGTTTGGGCCCTCCTGCTCGCACTGGCTATGGTCTTCTCCGTCCTGGCCGGCTGCTCCAGCAGCGACGACTCCGACAAGGACACCACGAATGGCGACAGCACGTCGCAGGGTGACAACAACACCACCCCGTCCGGCGACAACACCGCCGACACGAATGACGGCGAGGTCAAGAACGTGACCATCGGCGCCGACGGCGAGTGGACGACGCTCGACCCGACCATCGGCGGCGGCATGAGCTTCTCCATCCTGGCCGGCGGCATCTATGAGACGCTGCTGTACAACGACGGCTCCGGCGACCTGAAGCCGCTGCTCGCCGAGTCCTACGAGTGGGAAGACGACACCACGCTGGTGTTCCACCTGCACGAGGGCGTCAAGTTCCACAACGGCAACGACCTCACCGCGTCCGACGTTCTGTTCTCCATCAAGCGCGTTGCGGAGAACCCGAACTACATCAACCGTTATGAGTGCATCAACTGGGACGAGACGAATGCTCCGGATGACTACACCGTCATCTTCAAGCTCAACAACTTCAACGCGTCCCTGACCGAGAACTTCGCGTCCTGCATCTCCTGCATCCTCGACGAGGATTGGTACAACGAGGTCGGCGGCGACGAGGGCGTTGCGCAGGAAATGAACGGCACCGGCCCGTACGTCCTGACCGAGTGGAAGATGGGCGACTACACCCTGCTCTCCCGCAACGAGAACTACTGGGGCGACGCTCCGTACTACGACACCGTCACCCTCAAGTGCTACACCGAGCCGACCACCCGTATGATGGAGTACCAGACCGGCGCGCTCGACATCTGCTATGTCAACCGCAGCCAGGATATCGACTCCCTCGAGTCCGGCGTCTATGAGAACACCTACGAGGTCTCCCGCGCCAGCCACGGCGTCGCCGGCATCGGCATGACGAGCTGGCCGGAGGTTTCCGATCAGTTCCTCGACATCCGTGTCCGCCAGGCCATTGCCTACGCCATCGACATCCCGACGCTCGTCGAGTCCGTCGGCGGCTCCGCTCTGACGGTCGCCAACTCCATCCTGCCGGTCGCCGACTGGGCTTACTATGACTGCGGCAGCTACGAGTACAACCCGGACAAGGCCAAGGAGCTCCTCGCCGACTACGGCAAGCCCGTCTCCTTCTCCATGGTCATCAACGATTCCGGCTACCAGCCCGACATCGCTGAGGCTGTCCAGGCCTACCTCGCCGAGGTCGGCATCGACATGGAGGTCGAGTGCTACGAGTTCTCCACCTTCATCTCCAAGCTCATCAACTGCGAGATCGCCGCGACGATCAACTCCAACTCCGGCGGCTCCGACCCGTCCGACTCCTTCACTCCGTACGAGCGCAACTCCGGCAACGCCTGCGCCGAGTTCCGCGATGAGGAGCTCCTCGGCCTGCTCGAGGAGGCCAAGAACGTGGCCGACGTCGAGACCCGCAAGGACCTCTACAAGCAGATCCAGCAGATCGTCTACGACAACTACTACTTCATTCCGCTGTACACCGGCCGTACGGTTTACGCGGTTCGTGAGGGCATCACCGGCGTTCAGGAGAGCCTGACCAGTGAGAATGCCATCACCATCGGTCTGATCGGCGGCTAATCCCGCAATCACCGTATCCTCGCACGGGGCCGGCGGAAGCAGGGAGCAGTCCCGCTTCCGCCGGCCTTTTTCCGCCCCATATGGAAGTGATCTTACCCGTCAGGGAGGAGGAAATTCATGACCCGGTACATCATCAAGCGCATTCTGATGATGATCCCGATCCTGCTCGGCGTCATCGTCATTGTGTTCACCATCAACTTCTTCAGCGAGAGCAGCCCCGCCGTCACGATCCTCGGCGCGACCGCTACGCCGGAAAAAGTCGCGCAGGTCGAGCACGAGCTCGGCCTCGACAAGCCGTATTTCACGCAGCTTGGCGACTATCTCTACAACCTCATCTTCAAATTCGACCTGGGCAATTCCTATACGTATAAGACCCCGGTCATCAAGCTCATCAGCGCCCGTCTTCCGAGCACCGTCAAGGTCGGCCTGATGGGCGTCGCGCTGAGCATCGTCATCGGCATCCCGCTCGGCGTGCTCGCCGCGGTCAAGCAGTACTCGGTGTTCGACTACGGCGCGACGTTCCTGTCCGTCGTCCTGTCGGCCGTGCCGAGCTTCTGGCTGGCCCTTATGCTCATCAACCTGTTCTCGCTGAAGCTGGGCTGGCTTCCGGTCGCAGGTGTGGGCACGTGGAAGCACTATGTGCTGCCCGTCGTCTCCGTCGCCATCGGGCCGATCGCCATGATCACCCGTATGACGCGCTCTTCCATGCTTGAGGTCATCCGCCAGGATTATATCCGCACGGCGCGCGCCAAGGGCCTTTCGGAGGGCTCCGTCATTTTCCATCACGTGCTGCAGAACGGCCTCATCCCGGTCGCGACGATCGTCGGCATGATGATCGGCATCTCCATGACCGGCGCCATCATCGTTGAGACCATCTTCAACATCCCCGGCCTCGGCACGCTGATGAACTCGTCCATCTCGAGCAAGGACTACATCACCGTTCAGGGCTGCGTCCTCATCTGCGCGTTCATCGTCACGACGATGAACCTG
>CAVFYN010000010.1:0-14774 GCA_963626425.1 Bacteroidaceae bacterium | reverse complement strand
CCGTCACGGCTTCGCCGTGCCACCTCCCTTTGCACAAGGGAGGCTTTGGGCGCGTCCCTCTCTTTCGCCGCGCCAGAAAAATGCGCCGCGCCATAGCTCCCCTGTGCAAGGGGAGCTGTCAGCGATAGCTGACTGAGGGGTTGGAGCTTAAAAGTCCGTAGTGCGCGTCGAGAATTCGGCACATCATCCCGCCAACCCCTCCGTCACGCCTAACGGCGTGCCACCTCCCCTTGCACAGGGGAGGTATTGGGCGCGTCCCATTCCGCGCCCACACATCTCACCCCGCTCTTCTGCGGGGTTTTTCTCTGCTTCACAAAATTTTCACCATTGCGCGCGCAAACCGTGCTATACTGTTCGGGAGAGGAGGAACTGGAGTTGAACATTCTTTTTTTCCTGACGCCGAAGGCGGACTGCATTTATCTTGACGACGACGACACCGTCCGGCAGGCCATTGAGCGGATGGAGCACAACAGCTACACCTCCCTTGCCATTTTGAACCGGCAGGGCGAATACCGCGGCACCCTGACGGAGGGCGACCTCCTGTGGGCGCTGAAAAACGTCTGCGGCGGCGACATGAAGCGCGCCGAGCAGATCTGCATCATGGACATCGACCACCGCTGCGACAACGCGCCCGTGTCCATCGACACGAACATCGAGGACCTGTTCGCCAAGGCGACGGACCAGAACTTCGTCCCCGTCATCGACGACAAAAACGCGTTTATCGGCATCATCCCCCGTAAGGCGATCGTGCAATATTGCCTTGACCATTACATCGCGAAAAAAGAGCCTGTCTCCGTCTGAACCCCGCGCCGCCCGGAAAACCGGGCGGCGCTTTTTTGCGCGCGGCTTGACAGATTCTGCTGTTTTTCGTATACTACTAGCTGGATTCTGTATCATATAATATTAAGGAGAATGATCGTGGGAAGAGAATCGTTTGGTTCGCGCATCGGGTTTCTGCTCGTGAGCGCGGGCTGCGCCATCGGCATCGGCAACGTGTGGCGCTTTCCGTTTGTCGCCGGGCAGAACGGCGGCGGCCTTTTTGTGCTCATCTATCTTGTGATGCTCGTCGTGCTGGGGCTCCCGGTGCTGACGATGGAGCTGGCCGTCGGCCGCGCCAGCCGCAAGAGCGCCGTCCTGGCGTACAAGGCCCTTGAAAAGCCGGGCTCGAAGTGGCACATCCACGGGTGGTTCGCCATCGCGGGCTGCGTGCTGCTCATGATGTACTACACGACGGTGTCCGGCTGGATGCTGAACTACTTTGTGAAGTTCGCGACCGGCACCTTCACGTCCGGCATGAGCGCCGAGGCCAGCGGCCAGGTGTTCTCCGATATGCTCGCAAACCCCGGCGAAATGGGCCTCTGGATGGCCGTGACCGTCATCGCGGGCGCGCTCATCTGCAGCATCGGCGTGCAGAAGGGGCTTGAGCGCGTGAGCAAGGTCATGATGGGCGCGCTGTTCGTGCTCATCGTCGTGCTGGCCATCCATAGCTTCACGCTCTCGGGCGCGGGCGAGGGCATCCGGTTCTACCTCGTGCCGAACATGAAAAACGTTTCGAGCATCGGCAGCGTCGTCGCCGCGGCGATGAACCAGGCGTTCTTCACGCTGAGCCTCGGCATCGCGGCCATGGAGATCTTCGGCAGCTACATGAGCCGCGAGCATACGCTCCTCGGCGAGGGCGCGCGCATCTGCGGGCTGGACACGTTCGTCGCCATCATGGCGGGCCTCATCATCTTCCCGGCGTGCTTCAGCTACGGCGTCGAGGTCACGAGCGGCCCGAGCCTCATTTTCGTGACGCTGCCGAACGTGTTCGTGAACATGACGGGCGGCCGCGTCTGGGGCGCGCTGTTCTTCCTGTTTATGACGTTCGCGTCGTTCTCGACGGTCATCGCCGTCGTGGAGAATATCATGGCCTCGTGCATGGACCTGTTCGGCTGGAGCCGGAAGAAGGCGGCGCTCATCTCGGGCGCGGCGATCCTGATCCTGAGCATCCCGTGCGTGCTGGGCTACAATCTCTGGAGCAGCGTCCACCTCATCGGCGGGCGCGACGTGCTCGACACGGAGGACTTTTTAGTCAGCAACATCCTCCTGCCGCTCGGCTCGCTGGTGTACCTGCTCTTCTGCGTGACGCGCTGGGGCTGGGGCTTTGACTGCTACCGCGCCGAGGCGAACGAGGGCCGCGGCCCGAAGATCGCGCCGTGGATGAAATGGGTGTTCCGCATCGTGCTGCCCGTGATGATCCTCGCGATCTTTATCATCGGTCTCATCGGCTGAGATTTTTGAATGCCGCTCCGCGCGCCGGAGCGGCATTTTTTTAGGAGAGAGGAAGAAAGGGGGCGGAGAGGTGAATCTCTGTCTGCAATTTGCCGTCCCGCTCGCGGTCACGGGCGCGCTGCTCGTGGTCATCGCGGCGCTGCGGCGCTACCGCGGGGCGGACGCGTGGATCGTGTGCGCGTGCGTGCTCGCGCTCGCGGCCGTGACGGGCACGCTCGGCGTGCGGGAGGCTATGGCGCTCCGCGCGGACGATCCGGCGGCGCAGGAAGCGGATGCGCAGTACGACCAGCGGGAAACCGACCTGCTGCTCGCGCAGCGGTACGCCCTGGACGGCTGCTATGACGAGGCCGACGAGCTGCTCGGCAGCGGCTCGGACGGCGCATCGGCGCTCGCCCGCGCGCGGCTTTTCGCGCTGCGCGGCCGCTGGGCCGAGGCGGCGCTTTTGTACGAAAAGGCCGCGGCCCTCGGCGCGGACGTCCCGGACGATGAGCGAGGCGCGGCGGCCGCGCTCGCGTCCGCCGGCGGCTCCGGCGGATCCATGGCCGCGTTTTTGTCCGCGCAGGGCGCGGACCCGTCGGCCTACGGGATCGCGGCGTCCGGCGATCGGCCGGACGCGGAAAAGGCGGCCGCGCGCGTGGAAAACGCGCTGCGCGATCTGCTCGATGAGCAAAATGGCGGCGCGGCCGAGGCCGCGGAGCTCGCCGCGTGCATCACAGCCGAATTTTCCGCATTCCGAAAAACGGGCGAATTCGACGAGACGCGCGTGCGCCGCGCGCTCTCCGACCTCGGCGAGCACATGGCGGACGACCCGGCGCTCGGGCAGAACGCGGGCCTTCGCCTCGCGCGGCTCAAGGGCAGCGTCCTGCTTGAAAGGTACGACGACGTGGCCGCGGGGCTGGGCGGCGGCGCGTCGCTGCCGGAGCTCATGGTTGCGTCCGACCTGTACACGGCCGGCCTTGTCCGCGGGAGCGACTTCTCCGGCGACTTCACCGGCCGCCGCGACGAGCAGGCCGAGCGCGTCGTGGAGCAGTGCGAGCGCGTGTTCGACTCCGCGCTCGCCGGCAGCTCCAAGGCCGTCCGCCGGAGCTATGAGGAAAAGCTGGACAGCCTCAAATCCCTGACCGACCGCTCGGCTTTCTCCGCCCTGCGCCGGGCCATCGGCCGCGCCGTCCCGAACGCGGGCGGCATGACGAGCAAGGCGTACCTCGCCCTCGCCCGGCTCGAGCAGTACGGCGGCAACGAGACGGCCGCGGACGCCTACCTCGACTCGGCATTCGGCACCGCCGGCGCGTCGGACGACGCGCAGTACGCCGTCCCCATGAACGAGCTGCTCGGCATCATCTCCGGCAGCAGCGAGGGCGGCACGGAGGACCTCAAAAAGGTCGCCGCCCTCGTGGACGAAGCATTAGACAGCGCCACGCCCGTCCCCGTCCCGGCCGCGCAGGAAAATCAGGACGCGGAGCAGGAGAGCTTCGCGGGCTTCATGACCGGCTCCGTCAGCCGCAAGACGGCCATGCTGAACATCGGCGTCATCGACAAGACGGACTTCCCCCGCGTGCGCGCGCGCATCCAGGTCAGCGCCTCCGGCGCGGTGGACGCCGATGGCGTGAAGCAGATTTTGCAGGTGCGAGACTGCGGCTCGACCATTGAAAATTTTGAGATCGAGCACATGGAATACACCGTCTCGCGCGTGACGCTCCTGTGCGACGTCTCCGGCAGCATGAGCGGCAGCACGCAGAGTCTGGAAAACGCCGTCGTCCGCTTCGCCGAGCACATGGAGCCGGACGAGGAGATCCGCGTCGTCTGCTTTGACGACACCATCACGTTCGACAGCGGCTTCCTGACCGACCCGGACGAGGTCGCCGCCGCGGCCGAAAACATCGGCGCCTACGGCGGCACGGACATGTTCACGCCGCTCGAGGACTGCCTCGGCTCGTTCCCGGAGGACATCCGCGCCAACAACATCGTCATCCTCCTCACCGACGGCGAGGACAACGACCCGCGCGGCGAAAAGGACATCCGCGACTCCATCGGCGCGCTCGCCGCGCGAAACAGCGCGACGGTCTACACCCTCGGCCTCGGCGCGAGCGTCGACACGGAGTACCTGACCCTGCTCGCCGACGCCGGCAACGGCAGCTTCCTCTACGTCGACAGCGACGAGAGCCTCGCCGCGTTCTACGACTTCATCCACCGCCAGCTGACGAGCCAGTACATCCTGTCCTACACGGCCAAAAACACGACGATGAACGAGCGCACGCTCGAAATTTCCGTCACGGACGAACTCGGCCGCGCCGAAAAGACGTACTATCTCCAGGAGCCGGAATATTCCAACACCGGCAAGGACAATTTCAATGCCTACACCGTCGTGGACGACGACCTGAAGGTCTACGGCCTGTCGGCGAAGCTGCTCTACCGCGCCTCGCACGATCAGACGGTGCTCCTTCGCGGCGAGGGCTTCGACGCGGGCGACGACATCACCGTGCAGATCTCCGGCGCGGTGGAATATGAGCTCGCGGCGGTTTTCAAGGACAAAAATACGTATGAATTGACCGTCCCGGCGAACGTCGCCATGGGCGTTTACGACCTGAAGCTCTCCTTACGCGGCGAGTCGGTCACGCTGGAGCGCGAGCTGACGCTCGCCGTGCCGGGGACGGAGAAATCGTTCCGCTACGGCGCGTATGAGTTCACCGCCTTGCAGCTCTACACCGCGCCGGACGGGTCCGTCACGCTCTCGGGCAACGTCGAGATGAACGGCTATCTGCACTTCCGCGGCGACGTGACCGTCACCGGCGCGCAGCGGGACACGGACCATGTCACCGTCACGGACGATTCCGGCTCGTATATCTCCTATGCGGCGAACAACAGCCGCGGCCTCGCCGCGTACATGGCGAGAAAGGGCGTCGCCGTTGCGATTCCCGCGCTCGGGAGCTTTGAGATCTACAACGACCCGTATGACGCGGGCGATTACGGGGACTTCCCCGTGGACGCCGTCAGCCTGAACGGCGACATCAACTTTATGTTCTTCATGTCGGGCGACCAGCGCGCGTCCGTCTACCCCGACGGCGTCCAGCTCGACGTGTTCGACATCGGGTTCCATTTCCCGCTGCAAAAGCAGCTCACGCGCGGCCTGCCGCAGGAGTTCCAGAAGAGCTACGACGCGGCGGCGAGCATGATGGTCAACGCGACGGACGTCGGCCTCATCGCCTCCGTCAGCTATTCGGACCTGACGGACTACGACGACCGGGCGTTCAATTTCATGACGCTGCCGATGAAGCTCACGAGCCTCGACGCCGACATCGACACGCTCGCCAACGACTACTCACTCGAGATGGAGATCTCGTTCAAGGCCCTGGGCGACTGCGACTCGCTTGGCGCGGGCCTTGAGTGGAAGGACGGGAAGTTCGACGCCATCTCGCTGTCCACCGGCGGGACGTCCGTCGACCTTGTCAAGACGCCCGTGCCGATCGCGATGCGCGATTTCGGCTTCAAGCTGTCCGGTTTTTCGGAGTATGACGACGAAAAGGCGGCGCTCGCCAACCTCCTGCTTAGCCCCATCGAGGTGGACTTCAAGGTCACGGCCGGCGACATCCAGCCGAAGTTCCCGAAGCTCGCAGAGTTCTTAACCGGCGAGCGCGGCAAGTCGCTCGCGCTCGCGTCGCTCAAGGACTGCAAGCTGACGTGCACCCTGAAGGAGCTTCAGCTTGCGTTCGAGGCGAAGCTGAACCTTCTGAACGTCCTCGACTGCGGCAAATGCGAGATCGAGCTCGGCAAGTTCAGCTACACGAACGAGCTGCTCGGATTTTACAAGGACGACCAGGCGGGCATCCGCGTCAAGCTGACGCTGGGATCGAAGTGGGAATCGAAAAACTGCTATGTCCAGCTCCAGGGCTCGGGCGAGCTCGTGCTCGGCTACCCCGTCTGCGCGAGCCTGTGGCTGAACGGTCAGGTCGGCTACGACGTCGGCTGGTGGATCCTGCGCGCGGACTGGAACGTCGCGGGCGACGCGCTCGTCGGCATCTATGAAAACTCGCGCGGCGAGCTGCAATTCTCGCTCATCGTCCGCGGGACGAACGAAAAGGGCAAGTACTCCGGCGTGCACCTGTACGTCACGCCGAGCACCGGGCTCGACACGTATTTCTATTAAAGGAGGCGCGCAGACCATGAAAAAACTGTACCGCTTCTGCCTGCTCGCCTTGACGGCCGCCCTGCTCGGCCTGACGGCGCTCGCCGCGCAGCAGGAGTTCCACTATTTAGAGTCCCAGCGCGACGTCGTCATCTCCGTCACGTGGACGGACGCGCAGCCGTCCGTGAAATTCATCGCGCCGGACGGCACGGTCTTTGACCCGCTCGAGGAAACGGACCGCACGCGCACGACCGTGAGCGACGGCGCGATGCTCTACGTGATCATGGGCGCGCCGGCGGGCCAGTGGGCCGTCGACATCGAAAAGCGCGGCACGGAGCAGGTCGCCATCTCGATGTTCGACTACCTGCCCGCGCCGGAGATCACGGAGTTCACGGCCTCAGCGGTCGCAGACGGCCGCGTGCAGGCGGACTTCACCGTCTCGATGGACGACGATTACTCGTTTGATTACCGCATCGGCGCGGTCATCGCGCCCGGCGGCGACGAGATCGAGCTCACGACCGGCTCGGCCAGCGCCAACCGCGCCGTCAGCCGGTCGGTCCCGCTCGGCAGCCTTCGCGCGTATGACGCGTGGATGCTCAAGCTGACCGTCACGCGGACCGTGGACGGCACGGACTGCGAGGACGTGGCATATTCCGCGCCGTTTGCCTGGGCGCCGGACGACGCGGAGGACGCGCCGGAATTCACGCTGACGGTCGAACCGGAGGAATTTTTGGCGGACGTGACGTGGGACGACCTGCCGTGGAGCGCCGAGCAGGTGCTCGTCGCGCTGTTTGAGGGCGACGCGGCCGAGCCTTCGTGGCATGACACGTTCGCCCCGCGCGATAGGAAGGCCGAGTTCGGCTTCGACCCCGCCGCCGGCACGATCCGCGTGGAGGTCACCGTCCAGTCCGGCGGCGTGTACGGCCGGACGGCCGCGAAAACGGTCGATCTTGCCGCCTCCGGCCTTGCGATCGAGGACGCCGAGGCCGTGAACCGCCTGCGGCTCGGGATGGATTATGCGGGCATGAACGGCACGCTCGCGACCGTGCGCGTCGGAGGAAACGAGACAGAGCTGTCGCTTTCGGGCAGCGGCTCGGTGTCCATCGTCCTGGCCGACGGCTGGAACGACATTTCGGCGTGGTACACGGACGCGGACGGCGTCGTCTGGCGCTACGCGCGCAGCGTCTACGTCGACCGCACGGCCCCGACGCTCACGATGGCCGAGCCCTACGACGGCATGGCGACGGAGCGGGACACCGTCACGATCGTCGGCGCCGCGCCGGACGCCGAGACCGTCACCGTCGGCGGCGAAGCGGCCGAGCTCGGCGCGTCCGGCGGCTTCGCAGCGGACGTCCGGCTCGATTTCGGCGAGAACGTCGTCACCGTCACGGCCGCCGACGCCCTCGGCAACGAGGCCGTCTACACGGCCGTCATCACCCGCACCGGCGGCCCGGCGGCCCCGGCCGCGGACGCGGGTCCGGACGCGGGCAACTCCGGCTCGGGCGGATCAATTTTGCATTATCTGCCCATGATCGTCTGCGCCGCGCTCGGGCTGCTGCTTGTCGTCTACGCGCTCGTGTTCTGGCGCAGAAAGAAGGAGGAGGACGCGAAATGAAGGCAAAACGCATCTGCCAGCAGGCGTTTTTGTGGCTGCTGACCGCCCTGTCCGGCGGCGCGCTCGTCTGGACGACCGTCGCCCTCCGCCGCGCCCGCGCCGCCGTCTCCGGCGCGGACTTCATCGACACCGCCGTCCGCTCCGTCGACGCGGCCGCCGCGCTCCTGACCCGCGTCGACGCATGGCAGACCTACCGCCGCGCCGCCCTCATCGCCCTCATCGCCTCCGCCGCCCTGACCGCGGCCTATTACATCTGGCTCTCCGCCTCCCGCCGCATCGCCGCAAGACCGGCCAAGCCGAAAAAGCCGAAAACACCGGAAGCCCCCGCCCCGGAAGCCCGCTCAACCCCCAACTTCTGCCCCCACTGCGGCGCGCAGCTCGGCGAAACCGCCGCGTTCTGCCCCAGGTGTGGGAAGAAGATCGGGTGAAAAAAACAAAGCCCCTCCGGCCGCCTGCGCAGCCGGAGGGGTTGCTTTATGCTTCGTATGGGATCCGGAAATAGTCGAGGTACTTCCGGAAGCGATCCTGTGCGGTCAGGCAGGTGTCGCGCAGGTAGCCGCGCTCGCGCTCCCATTCCTTCAGGCCGCGGTAGTAGAACAGCTTGAGGTCGTCCTCAATGATGAACGGAACGATGTTGCAGCGCAGGCACTCCTTGAACAGGATCAGCCGCCCGACGCGGCCGTTTCCGTCCTGAAACGGGTGGATCCGCTCGAAGCGATAGTGAAAATCCAGAAGCTCGTCGAGCGTTTTTTCACGCGCCGCGCAGTAGTCGGCCAGCAGCGCCCGCATCTGCCGCGCGACGTCCTCCGGCGCTGCGGTGTCCATGCCGCCGACCTCGTTGGGGAGCCGCTTGTATGCGCCGACGGCGAACCAGTCGAGGCGGGCGTCGGTCGTCCCGCTCTTGAGCACGGCGTGCAGCTGCCGGATCAGCGCTTCACTGGGCAGGCGGGCGGCGCTGTCGATGATCAGATCCACGCACTTGAAGTGATTGGCCGTCTCGACCACGTCGTCCACCTTCACGGCGGCGTCCGTGATGCCGATCGTGTTCGTTTCGAAAATATAGCGCGTCTGATCGTGCGTCAGGCGGCTGCCCTCGATGTGGTTGGAGTTGTAGGTCAGGTCGATCTGGATCTTGTGATAGATCCCGCCGTGCAGCTGCGCGGCCTTTTCCGCGCGCAGGACGTCCAGAAGCGTCTGCGGCGGCGCGGCGCGCCGTTTCTTCCGCTCCGGCTTCTGCACGGCGGCGGGGATGTTCCATGTCTTGCCCGTCAGAAACGCACCGGGGATCCGGCCCTCGGCGCAGTAATTGCGCACGCTCCGCTCGGACACCCCCAGCCGCTTCGCCGCTTCAGAGACGGAAATGTAGTCCATTTTGCTCCCTCGCTTTCCTAACGGTAATAGTATAACACGTTATCGGCAAAATATCCACGTAATTCCGCGCAGAAAATCGGGAAATAATTTGCCGATAGCGGCAAAAACGATCCCGCACCCCTTCCGGGTGCGGGATTGTTTTATGTGCGGCCGGCCGGCCGCGGGATGCTGCCGTTTTCGGGCGAGGCTGGTCAGGCCTTGCCGGGGTAGGCGGTTTGGAAGCGCATGATGAGCGTCGCGATCTGGGCGCGGGTGGTGGTGTCCTTGGGGGCGAGGTACGTTTCGCCGGTCTTTTCGGCGCCGGTGACGAGGCCGGAGGCGCAGGCCCACTGCATGGCGCCGGCGGCATATTCGCTGACGGAAAACGCGTCGGCGAAGCTCAGGATATTCGTGTCCTCGCCCGCGCTCACGTCGTAGCCCTTAAAGCGCGCGTAGCGGTACAGGATCGCCACGAGCTGCTCGCGCGTCACGGGATCATTCGGGCGGAAGCGGCCGTCGGAGTAGCCGGTGACGACGCCGCGCTCGGCCGCCCAGGCGATGGCCTGCGCGCACCGGACACCCGAGGGGACGTCGGAGAAGGTCTGTCCGTCGGCCGCGGGGCTGCCCTCGAGCCGCCAGAGGATCGTGACGAGCTGGGCGCGGGTCGTGCTGCCGTTCGGGCGGAAAATTTCAGAGGAGACGCCGCGCATCAGGCCGGTCTCGAGGCAGTGATGCACGCCGTCGTGATACCACGCGCCCGGGGTGAGGTCCGAATAGCCGGCCAGCGGGCAGCTTTCGCCCTTCGCGCAGGCTGCATAGCCCGGCTTGGGAGAAACGGGGACGGCCGGCGCGGGCGGGGCGGGGTAGTAGAAATAGCCGCAGTCGGTGCACTCATAGCGGCCGCCGCTCTGGCTGAAATTGTGCTGCCCCTTCGTCCCTTCCGCGCCGCAGCGGGCGCAGGTTTTCCAGTGCCGGTCGGAATTGTGCTGCCAGGCGCCGCCGGCGAAGTCGTGGTTGTCGGGGTCGATCGCGAGCTCGTGATAGGTCGTGTAGTCGCAGCGCGAGCAGGTCTCGTAGGCGTCCCAGCCGACGGCGTTGCACGTTGCATCCTGCGCGGCGTGGGGGATGACGTCGTGGCCGAGCGGCTCGCCCTCGGTGGTCTTGCAGACGGAGCAGGTCTTGGGCTCGGCGCAGGTCGCCACGTCCCAAGTATGCGCGGCCGTCTCGGCGGGCACGCCGCAGCAGGAATATTCCTTCCAATGATCGCTGCCGTTTGATTTCCACGTGTCGCCCGGCGTGCCGGTGTGGTTGGTCGTGCTGAGCTCGCCATACTCCTCGTGACAGGTCTCGCAGACGGCCCGCGCGAGGCAGGTGGCGGTGCCGCCGGCGTGGTCGGCCTTCGTGCCGGGCGCATCGCAGCGGGAGCATTTTTTCCAGTGGTGGTTGTTGTCGTGCTGCCATGCGCCGGTTAAGTCGTGGCCGAGCGGGGTGCCCTCGGTGGCCTTGCAGACGGAGCAGGTTTTGGGCGCGGTGCAGGTCGCCGCGTCCCAGGTATGCGCGGCCGTCTCGGCGTGAGCGCCGCAGCAGGAATATTCCTTCCAATGATTGCTGTCGTCGGATTTCCACGCTCCCAGTGTGCCCGAGTGGTTGCTCGGGTCGGACTCGCCGTACTTGTGGCCGCAGACTGCGCAATGTGCCTGATCGTCGCAGGTCGCCTTGCCGCCGTTGTGGGCGACCTGCTGGGTGGTCGCGTCGCAGCGGGTGCATTTTCTCCAGTGGTTATTGGAATCGCTCTGCCATGTGCTTTGGGGGAAGTCGTGATCTCCGAACGCGCCGTATTGCGCGCCGCAATCTTTGCATTTCGCCTTTGCGACGCAGGTCGCCGTACCGCCGGAGCAGTTCGCGGTTTCGGATTTTGTGCAGCCTGCGACCGTGCAGCTGCGGGTGTGCGTGCCGTCGTCGTTGGACGTCCAGCTGCCCCAGGTGTGGGACGGGTTCGCGGCGGTCAGCGTCTTGCCGCAGACGGGGCACTCCACCGCCGTGGTGCAGTCGCCGTCGTCCGCCGCGCCCTTGTGCTGGCAGACATAGTCGCACTTGGAGCAGACGCCGTCGTTCCAAGTGTGGTCCTTCTGCGGGGTGGCGATGGCGTCGCAGCAGTTCCACTTTTCCTCATGGGTGGTTTCCGCCGGCACCCAGATCTTTTTGCCGGTGTGGTTGCCCGGGTCCTTCTCACCATACTTTGTGCTACAATCTTTACAGACTGCCTCCGCGATGCAGGTGGCCGTTCCGCCGGAGTGAGCGGCCTTCGTGTCGGTCGCGTCGCAGCGGGAGCACGCATACCAATGCTGCGTCTCGTCGTGCCGCAGAACGGTGAAGGCGTGGCCCGAGGCGGGGATCTTGTCTGTTTTCGTCGCGCCGCACTTGTCGCAGGTGTAGGTCTTGACGCCCGCCGTCGTGCAGGCGGCCGGGGTCGTTACCGAACCGACGTCCCAGTCGTGCTGCGTGTGGGTGTAGTTCACCACCTGGGTCGTCCGGACGGTTTTGCCCTCCCATGTGACCTGGCAGATGTAGCGGCCGGTGGGCAGTCCGTCGGTCTTGAGCGCGGCGGCCGTCTGGCCGGGCAGCGCGGTGCCCGGCACGTCTGCGGTTACGGTGGCGGAGAAACGGCATGAGTACAAATTATAATGTGTTGTTCCGCCAGATGTAGAACTTCCCGGCGTTGCCGTTGCTTTTAGCACATACTCGCCGTCCGCCGGAGCGGTGAACGTATAGGTCGTATAGTAACCATCCTGTCCGTTAACACCTTGGACCGTGCTGTTGTTCCCAGTAAGCGTGAATCCGTTGAAACAGCTTTGACCGCAGCTGCCGCCGTCGTAGGCTCTGCCTGAGTATCTCACCGTCAGCACATCGTCCTTCGCCATGTGCAGGGTGAACGCGTCCAGCGTCACAGGGTCGGCATTCGTGGGGGAATACCTGGGCGACCATTCATCGGAATATGAGAAGTTGTCTGCAGCCGCAGCGTTCATATTTGTTACGGCTACAGGGCCGCTTGCCGCTTCATGCCACTGATATGCCACCTTATCGGGGCTGCCGAGGGCGGTTACTGTGTAGTAGTTCTCCGCCGTAGGCTGCCCGGTGATGGCGCAGGCGGTGAGGTAGAGATTGCCGTCCGTTTCGCACTCCACGAAATAGCCATCCTCCGAGGAGACGAAATACCGCGCCTTGCCAGACAGGGAGGTCACGCCTGCTGCGGGCGTGGCGATCACAACAGTGTCTGTTGTTTGGTCAACGTATTTTTTAACTGAAATCGTTGTGTTATCCGCCGCGGCAAAATCGTCGGTTACGGTCAGGGTGACATTGTCGGGAATATAGATGTTCGCGGAACCCGAGTAATATGCTTTGTCTATGAACTTTGGACTTCCCGCCAAGGTCAGCGTGTTTTGGGAAGAAAGATTGATGCCATACTGGCCGCACGTGATCGTCCCGCCGGTGATCTTCACCGCGACGTTTTTGTTATTTCTAGATTCGAATCCGCGTCCCTTTTCGCAGGTAATGCTTCCGCCATACATATTGAACTCATAGTAGCCAGTACCGATGTACGCATAGCTGGCATAGACGGCGAATTCCCCAGAACCCCCATTATACACCTCGCCGCCGTACATATTAAAGACTGCTACGGTTTGTGAGTTGTTCGCGTCGTTATTGTACAGCTTGATCGTACCGCTATCGAAAGTGCTATCAGTACCGATCGTGCCGCCGTACAGATTCAAAGTGGTGTGAGCATTGGACTTGCTCACCGTTGTCACGTAAATGGCGCTGCCCGAATCAAGCGTTATTCTGCCTCCACCTTTGCAGTCGCAGATGTTCAGCGTGGCGTTGCCCTCTACCGTGATGGACTTGGTCAGCTCCTGACCGTTCAGGCAGAGGTTGAGGGTCTGCCCACCCGTGACCTTGATTGAGCTGGTCGGCGATGTGGTGTCGGTCAGATAGACGTAGGCAGTGTTGCTGCTGTCATAGGCGATGGTGCCGTTCCATGCTGTCCACGTCACATCCCCGCAATCCCCCGTATGATCGCCGACATCCTTATGCTCCGCGCCGCAGACAGGGTGGACGTGCGCCTCCACCGCGCTTGCGCTCATGCACAGCGCACCCATCACCGCGCACAGGCACAGCGCGATGCCAAACAGTCGTTTCCGGATCGTCATCGTTTCTTCGCTCCTCTCCAAAGCTCCGCCGCGTTTTCGGGTGCCCGAAAACTGCGGTGCGGTCCGCACCGCAATGATTCCTGCCCGCCGGGCTTGACACCGGCGCGGGCTGCCTTATAATGGCATTGTAGCATGTTCACCCCTGAACGAAGCAAGAGGTGCGGGAGGTAAAATTAGTGAAAAAAGGGACGAAAGAGCTCTTCCAGATCACGGAAGCGGCGCGCGCCTGCGGCCTGTCGCGCAGCACGCTCATGCGCATGGAGGAGCGCGGGCTGCTCCGGCCCGCGTATGTCGCGCCGGAGAGCGGGCGGCGGTATTATGACAACTTCAACGTCGCGCGCATTCTGCAGGTCGAAAAATTCCGCGCCATGGGCCTGAGCACGGAGGAGATCGCGGACTATTTCGTGCGCGGCGGCGAGGCGAACGGGCTGCTCGCGGCGCTGGAGTCCCGCCTGCACGAGCTGGAGCGCAGCGTGGAGGAAATGCGCCTGCGCGCGGCCGAGGGGCCGAGCGTTTCCGTGCAGATGATGGAGCTGCCCGCCGTGACGTGCTGCCTGCGCTGGCACCGCGGCAGCACGTTGGAAGAGCGCTACGCCGCCATGTTCGACTTTTACAGCGCCTGCATCCGCCGGGGCTGCGTGCTCTCGGACGAGCCGCTTTTCACCATTTCCGACCGCGCGGATTACCTGGGCGGCGCGCTCTCCGCCGAGCCGTACCGCTACGCCGTCTGCGTCCCCGTCCGCCCGGAGAGCGCGCCGGCCGACGCCGTGACCCTCCCGGCCTGCCGCGCGCTGTCCGTGCTGTACTGCGGCGACTATTCCGGCGTGGACGACATGTGGCTGACGCTCGGCCGCGAGGTCAAAGCAAGAAACCTGACCCCCACCGGCCTCCCGCGCGTGCTGGGCATCGTCGCGCCGTATACAGGGCGCGAGATCGAGACGAGGAGGTATTGCTCCAGGCTGGCGCTTCCGGTGGGGGAGTGAGATTGAGGCGCACGCCTGTAGGGGCGACCCTCGCGGTCGCCTGGCGATATCGGAACGCTAAAACAGAAGCACGCGCCAAAAAAGCCTCCCCTGAAAGGGGAGGTGTCGCGGCGGAACGCCGTGACGGAGAGGTTTTCGCGGCAGCGAATTTCGTGTGCACTCTGCAAAGCGCAGCCTTTTGAACCTCTCAGTCGGCTCCGCCGACAGCTCCCCTTGCAGGGGAGCCA
>CAVFYN010000009.1:6111-6820 GCA_963626425.1 Bacteroidaceae bacterium | reverse complement strand
ACCCGGACGGCTTCGGCGCGCAGTTTGATGAGCGGTCGGAGCGGGAGCTTGCGGAATTGAACGAGATCCGCGCGCGCGCCGTCTCGCCGCTCGGCGCGCTGCGCAGCGGCCTTCGCGCGGCGGAGAACGTGCACGGGCAGATCGCGGCGCTCTGCCGCTATTTTGACGACGTCCGCCTGTGCGACCGGTTGGAGAATCGCGCCGCGGCCATGGCCGGCACGCAGGAGGCCATGACGCTCTCGCAGCTCTATGACATTTTATGCACGGCGCTCGACAGCATGGACGAGATCTTAGGCGCGGAGGTGAGCGCGCCGGAGGAATTCTCGCGCCTGATGCGCCTGCTGCTCACGCAGTATTCCGTCTCGACCATCACGCCGTCGCTCGACGCCGTGCAGGCCGGCAGCGCGGAGAGCCTCTACCGCTCGCCGTGTAAATTCCTGTTCATCCTCGGCGCGGAGGAGGGCATGCTCCCGGCCGCGCCCGCGCGCCGCGGCCCGCTTGGCGACGGCGACCGCGAGGCGCTCCGCCGCCTCGGCGTGCCGATCTTAAGCGGCACGGAGCACGATCTCGACTTCTCGCTCGCCTCGGTCTGGCACCTGCTCGGCACGCCATCGGACGGGCTCGCCATCAGCTGGTGCGCGCAGGGCGAGACGGCGGCGAGCTTCCTCGTCGGGCGGCTTCTGACGGTGTTTCCCGGCCTGAATATCAC
>CAVFYN010000009.1:0-6101 GCA_963626425.1 Bacteroidaceae bacterium | reverse complement strand
ATGTCACAGAGTGCGCGGTGTACCCGTCCATTTTGCTGACGGACGCGCAGTCGTCCGGCGCGCTTTTGCCGCGGACGAAGGACGACGCGGCGCTCTCCGGCGCCGTGGCAAACTGCGCGGTGTTTTCGCAGCCGGACGTGCTGCGCGCGGCGAAGGAGTGGGAGGCGCGCGCGGCGTACCGCCTGCCGCCGCTGTCCGATGCGGCCGTGCGGCGGCTCTACGGGCAGAAGCTCTATCTCTCTGCCTCGCGCGTCGACCAGCTGTCCTCGTGCCGCTGCGCGTATTTCCTGCGCTACGGGCTGCGCTTGAAGCCGCGCAAGCAGGCGAGCTTTGACGCGCCGCTGTTCGGCACGCTCGTGCACGAGGTGCTTGAGAACACGGCCGCGCGGACGATGGACGAGGGCGGCTTCGCCGCCGTCGCGCCGGAGCGGCTGCAGCAGATCGCCGAGGAGGAGATGACGGCAAGCACGCAGCGCCAGCTCGGGACGCTCGACGGCGTGAACGAGCGCTTCCGCTATCTCTTCGACCGCAACCGCCGCGAGGTGCGGCGCATCGTGGACGTCCTCGGCCGCGAGATGGCAAAGTCGGACTTCCAGCCCGTGCGCTTTGAGATGGCGTTCGCCGACGGCGGCGAGCTGCCGCCCGTGCCGATCGGCGACGACGCGGAGATTTCCGGCTTTGTCGACCGCGTCGACCTCTATGAATCCGGCGGGACGCTCTACGTCCGCGTCATCGACTATAAGACCGGCCGCAAGAGCTTTGACTATACGGACATCCTGTCCGGCATCGGCTTGCAGATGCTCATCTATCTTTTCACGCTGTGCGACCTTGGCGCGGACGTCTTTGGCCGCGCGCCGGAGCCGGCGGGCGTTCTGTACGTTCCGGCGCGCGAGACGGTCGTTCCCGTCGGACGCCGCCCGGACGCGGACGAGGCCGACGCCGCACACGGTTCCGAGCGGACGCGAAAGGGACTCGTGCTCGATGACGAGACGGTCATAACGGCCATGGAGCGCACGGACGGGACGCCGGAATTTCTGCCGCTCCGGCGCAAAAAGGACGGCTCGCTCTCCGGCGATCTGGCCAGCCGCGAGCAGTTTGCACTTTTGAAAAAATTCACGATGGCGCGCCTTCGCGCGTGCGTGGACGAGATCGCCTCCGGCGACGTCACGCCCGACCCGTACACGCGCGGCAGCGCGCACAGCGCGTGCGCGTACTGCGACTTTGCCCAGGCGTGCCATCTCGATACGTACCCCGGCGCCGTGCGCCGGCTCGCTGCGACGGAGCGGGCGCTGTTCTGGGAAAAGGTCGAAAAGGAGGTGGGAGACGATGGCTGACGTGACGCTCACGCGCGACCAGCAGGCCGTGGTCGACGACCGCGGCGGGCAGCTGCTCGTCTCCGCGGCCGCGGGCTCGGGCAAGACGAAGGTGCTCGTCGACCGGCTTTTGTCCTATGTGACGGACCCGGCGCGGCCGTGCGATCTCGACGAATTTCTCATCATCACATACACAAAGGCCGCCGCGGCGGAGCTGCGCTCGAAGATCGGCGCGGCGCTCTCCGCGCGGCTTGCCGAGCATCCCGGCAGCGCGCATCTGCTCCGGCAGATGAACCGGCTCACGTGCGCGCATATTTCGACGGTCCATTCGTTCTGCGCCGACCTTCTTCGCACGCGCGCGGCCGAGGCGGGCATGGACCCGGAGTTCCGCGTCGCCGAGGAGACGGAGACGGCGCTGCTGCGCGCGCGCAATGTCCAGCGGACGCTCGAGGACGCGTATGCGGCCATGACGCCGGAGGGCGACTTCGCGCTCCTTGCCGACTCGCTCGGCGCGGGCCGGAGCGACCGCGCGCTCGAGCAGCTCGTGCTGGAATTATACGACCAGGCGCAGTGCCACGCCGACCCGGCGGGCTGGATGGCGCGCTGCCGCGACATGACGGACCCCGGCGACACCGACCCGGGCGACATCGTCTGGGGCGGCTATCTCATGGAGGCGGCCAAGCGCTACGCGCGCTCGGCGCTTGTCTCCGTGGACGACGCGTGCCGCGAGATCACGGGCGAGGAAAAGCTCGAGAAGGGCTACGGCCCGACGTTTTTCGCGCTGCGCGAGCAGCTGAGCGCCATCGTGCACGCTAAGTCGTGGGACGATCTGGCGCGGGCCGGGGCCGTGGAGCTTCCGTCGCTTCGCGCCGTGCGCGGATATGATGACAAGGCGTTTTTGGAGCGGCTGAAAAGCCTGCGCGACCGCGTGCGCGGCCCGCTTGCGCGCTATCTCGCACCGTTTTCGGTCAGCGCGGACGAGGCCATGGCCGAGCTTTCGCGCACGGCGCCGCAGCTGCGCGCGCTGCTGGACTTAACGGAGGATTTCTCCGCGCGCTACGCCCGCGACAAGCGCGCCCGCCGCATCGTCGACTTTTCCGACCTCGAGCACGAGACGATCCGCCTGCTGCGCCGCCGCGAGATCGCGGACGAGGTCGCCGGGTCGTTCCGCGAGGTCATGGTCGACGAATATCAGGACACGAACGCCGTGCAGGACGCCATTTTCTCGGCCGTCTCGGACGGCGGCGCGCGGCTTTTCATGGTCGGCGACGTCAAGCAGTCCATCTACCGCTTCCGCCTGGCCGACCCGTCCATCTTCCTGAAAAAATTCCGCACGTTCCCCGACCGGGACGAGGCGGAGCCCGGACAGCCGCGGCGCATCCTGCTGCGGCAGAACTTCCGCTCGCGGCCCGAGATCCTGTCCGCCGCGAACCACGTGTTCCGCACGGTCATGAGCGAGCAGGTCGGCGACCTTGATTATACGGACGAGTCCGCGCTCGAGCCGGGCGCGCGCTTTGCGCCCGTGGACGGGCCGCTTGTGGAGCTGCACTGCATCGAGTCCGGCCGGGACGACGATTCCCCGGGAAAACTCGAGCAGGAGGCCGAGTATGCCGCCGCGCGCATCGCGGAGCTGCTTGCATCCGGCGCGCCCGTCTCGGACGGCGCGGACGCCGTCCGGCCGTGCCGGGCAGGGGACATCGTCATTCTGATGCGCTCGCCGCGCTCGGCGGGGTACGCCTACCAGCGCGCGCTTGCCCGCCGCGGCATCCGCGCTGAGACGGATCAGGGCGGCGACATTCTGGAGTCTGCCGAGGTGCAGACGCTGCTGGCCGTTTTGCAGCTCATCGACAATCCGCATCAGGACGTCCCGCTGCTCGCCGCGCTCGGCAGCCCCGCGTTCGCGTTTTCGACGGACCTGCTCGCCGAGCTTCGCGCGCGGACGCGGCAGGGCGACCTCTATTCGGCCCTGTGCGCCTACGACGGCGACGATCCGGCCCCGGCGCAGTTTTTGTCGCGCCTTAACGCGCTGCGCGAGCAGGCGGACTATCTGCCGCTCGACGCGCTCGTGGACGCCGTGCTGCGCGCGTTCGGCTTTTTTGAGGTCTACGGCGCGATGGACGGCGGCGCGGCGCGGCTTTCCAATCTGCAGACGTTTGTGGAATACTGCGCGTCGTACAGCGCGGGCAGCTACCGGCTGCTGATGGATTTTTTACAGCACATCGCGGGACTGCAGGCGCAGGGGCGCGCCATCTCGCCGAACGCCGCGGGCGCGGGCGACGCGGTGAAGATCCTGAGCATTCACAAGTCCAAGGGACTGGAGTACCCGATCGTATTTTTGTGCGACCTGTCGCGCAAGTTCAACTTCACGGACCTGACGCGCCCCGTGCTGCTCGATCCCGCGCTCGGCGCGGGCGCGGACGCGGTGGACGCGGAGCTGCTCGTGCGCTATCCGACGATCGCCAAGCAGGCCATCTCGGCGAAATTGCGCGCCGAGACGGTCTCGGAGGAGCTGCGCGTGCTCTACGTTGCCATGACCCGGCCGAAGGACCGGCTCATTATGACGTACTGCGCGAAAAACCTCAGGACGGAGCTGAATAAGCTCGCCGCGGCGGCGCAGTATCCGGCCGACCCCGCGCAGGCGGCGGAGGCGAGAAGCATGGGCACGTGGGTGCTCATGGCCGCGCTGTGCCGCGCGGAGGCGGGCGCACTGTTCGCCGTGACCGGGAGGCCGGACTGCGTCGGCGCGCGGGACGATCACCAGTGGCGGATCTGCTACGCCGAGAGCGGCGAGGTGCCGGCGTCGGCCGCGGTCCGGACGGCGCCGGAGCAGGCGGTCGGAAGCGGCGTAAGCTGGGACGAGGGCGCGTATGGCTACCGCTATCCCTATCTCGACGCCTCCGCGCTTCCGGCCAAGCTGACGGCGACGCAGATGAAGGGCCGCGCGCTCGACGCCGAGGCGGCCGAGCAGACGCCGCAGCGCGATATGCCGGAGTTTCTGCCGCCGCTAAAGCGCCGCGAGGCCGCCGCGCGCGGCAGCGCGACGCACCTTGCCATGCAGTATTTGGACGACACGCGCGCCTTCGAGCTTGGCATCGAAGCGGAGCTCGCGCGCGAGTGCGAGCAGGGCTTTCTGACGCCGGAGCAGGCGGCCATGGTCCGCGCGGACGAGCTTGAGCGGCTCGTCAAAAGCGACCTCGGCGCGCGCCTTCGCGCGGCGACGACGGCGCGCGAGATGAAGTTTTCCATCCTGCTCGACGCGCGCGAATGCGTGGACGGCGCGCCGGAGGGCGAGAAGATCCTGGTCCAGGGCGTCGCGGACTGCATTTTGCGCGAGGAGAGCGGCCTGACCGTCATCGACTACAAGACCGACCGCGTCCGCCCCGGCGGGGAGGAGGCGCACGCCGAGCGCTATGTGCCGCAGATGTGCACCTATGTCCAGGCCGTGCGCGCCCTGTACGGCGAGGAGCCGCGCTCGTGCCTTTTGTACTTCTTCGCGACGGGAAAGACCGTTGAAATGATCGGGCGGCTGAAATAGCTTGCTCTCACCGCGGGCTGCATCCCTCCGGAAAAAATGCGCGCATTTTACCCGAAAAAATAAAGCTCCGACCATCCGGCCGGAGCTTTATTTTTTCAGTGCTGCTGGTTCTGGTTGTACTGGTTGCTCTTCTGATTCTGGTTCTGCTGATTCTGCTTCTGATTCTGCTGCTGGTTCTGGTTCTGCTGATTGTTCTTCTGGTTGCGGTTTTCCATGTTTCTTCCTCCCATGAAAGGCTTGCGGCGTCTGCCGCGGGGATAGTTTGCCCGGCCCGGCGCACGTTATGCGTCAGGACTTATCGCGCGAGCGGAAGCACACGGCCGCGAGCAGGCCGAACACGACGGCCGCCGCGATGCCGCCCGCGGCGCTTTTCACGCCGCCCGTGAGCGCGCCGAGCAGGCCCGATTCCTTCACGCCCTCGCGAGCGCCCTTGGCCAGAAGATGGCCGAAGCCCGTCAGCGGCACGCTCGCGCCCGCGCCGGCCCAGTCGGCGAACGGCTGATACAGCCCCACCGCGCCGAGCACGACGCCCGCGACGACAAAGCTCGTCAGAATGCGCGCGGGCGTGAGCTGCGTTTTGTCGATGAGCACCTGGCCGATGAGGCATAAAAGCCCGCCGGCGAAAAACGCCTTGACAAGATCGAGAAGCATGCTTTTCACCCCCGATCCCGCTCGATGGCGACGGCGTGGCAGATGCAGGGGATGGACTCGCCCTGCTGCGTGCTCGTCGTGGACAGCAGCGCGCCCGTGCCGCAGAACAAAATGCGGCCGAGCTCGCCCGAGGCCATGCGCGAAAAGAGATACCCGCACAGCACCGCCGCGCTGCACCCGCAGCCCGAGCCGCCGGCGTGGACGTCCTGACTTTCCGCGTCGAACATGAGCACGCCGCAGTCTTGATAGCGGCTGCCGAGGCTTACGCCGTCTTTTTTGAACAGGTCGTCCACGATGTCTGCGCCGACGGCGCCGAGGTCGCCCGTGACGATGAGGTCGTAGTCCTCCGGCGTCAGGCCGAGGTCGTCAAAATGCGCGCGGATCGTCTCGAACGCCGCGGGGGAAGGTATTATATTAGGGCTATAACCCGAAACCATTGATACAACAGGCTTTTACATACTTTAAGATAAACAGCCAACGCTCATATATTAAGCGTTGGCTGCTTTTATTATTATATTTTATGCTTTTGGTATTGAACGGGTTAAGCTGTTAAAGGGTCAAAGGTTAATTTCTATCAAAATTTCACCATATTCTGTAAATAC
>CAVFYN010000008.1:0-8480 GCA_963626425.1 Bacteroidaceae bacterium | reverse complement strand
ACAATCCCCCAGTCGCCTCCGGCGACAGCCCCCTTTACACAAGGGGGCCTTTCGGAAGGCGCGTGCCGCAACCGGCGCACCGCAAACGCTCCGCCGCAGTCGTAGGGGCGGATAGTATCCGCCCGCCGAATTCCCGCCGCGGTCCGTATCCCAACGCCGTAGGGCGGGATGACCCCATCCCGCCGCAAGGCCGATTACGGCGTGCGGTAAATTTAGAATGTCATTCAGAGGACACGAAGTGTCCGTGGCATCGTCCCCGAATGGGGAAATCTTGCCGATTGCGGTGCACCGATTGCGATCCAGCGAAAACGAAAAACGTGTCACCCTGAGCTTGTCGAAGGGTCTGCCCGATTACGGTAGTCTTTCGTTCTGCTCCAGCGCTGGATATAAACGCGACTTCTCCGCAATCGGAAAGATTCCACGCCGCTTCGCGGCTCTGAATGACATTCTTTTTTACCTCTGGTTCGCAATCGGCTTACCTTAATCGGCAGACCCTTCGACTCGCTTCGCTCGCTCAGGATGACACGTGTTTTTCACAATCGTCCCTACAGGACGTCCCCCTTGTCAAAGGCTACAAAAATTTCGTGATGTATATAGCCAAAGCGCAGCACTTTAGCGGTTGACATCGGCAAACTGCGCGTTATAATAAAACCACGCTTTTGATTATGAGCGTTATTTTTTCGGGGCTGCACTTTAGCTGTTAAAATCGCCATAGCGTAAAAGTGCGCCGCCGATGGAGGAAACAGAAATGAAAAAGATCAGCAAACTTCTTGCTCTGCTGCTGGCGCTGGCCATGCTGCTGAGCCTTGCCGCCTGCGGCGGCAGCGACGATGCGAAGTCGGATTCCGGCTCGGCTTCGTCCACCACGAACGACACTACGAACGACACCGCCGATTCCGCCGGCGACGACGCGGCCGATTCCACCGGCACCGGCGACACGGCCGAGCCCGCGGGCGACGGCGAGACGTACCTCGTCGGCATCTGCCAGCTCGCGCCGCACGTCGCGCTCGACGCGGCGACGCAGGGCTTCAAGGACGCCCTGACCGAGGCGCTCGGCGACGCCGTCGAGTTTGACGAGCAGAACGCCGCCGGCGACAGCGCGACCTGCGCCACGATCGTCAACGGCTTCGTCTCCGAGGGCGTCGACCTCATGCTCGCCAACGCCACGCCGGCCCTGCAGGCCGCCGCTTCCGCGACGGGCGACATCCCCGTGCTCGGCACGGCCGTCACGGAGTACGGCGTCGCGCTCGGCATCTCGGGCTTTGACGGCCTCGTCGGCACGAACGTCTCCGGCACATCCGACCTCGCCCCGCTTGACCAGCAGGCGCAGATGATCCGCGACTGGTGCCCGGACGCCGAGACCGTCGGCCTTCTCTACTGCTCGGCCGAGGCGAACAGCCAGTACCAGGTCGACACGATCCAGACCTACCTCGAGGAGCTCGGCTTTACCTGCACGCAGTATCCGTTCTCCGACACGAACGACATGGCCTCCGTCACGCAGTCGGCCGCTGACGCGTGCGACGTCATCTACGTCCCGACGGACAACACCGTCGCCAACAACACCGGCATCGTCGACAACATCTGCAACGGCAAGGTCCCGGTCTTCGCCGGCGAGGAAGGCATCTGCGGCGGCTGCGGCGTCGCGACGCTGTCCATCAGCTACTACGACCTCGGCGTCACGACCGGCAAGATGGCCGCGAAGATCCTGACCGGCGAGGCCAACGTGAGCGAGATGCCCATCGAGTACGCCCCGGAGGTCACGAAGAAGTATAACCCGACGACGTGCGAGGCCCTCGGCATCACCCCGCCGGACGGCTACGAGGCGATCAGCGCGGAATAATTCTCCGCGAATTTTACAGTGTACCTGCGGAAACAGCAGCGGAAAAAGGGACTTCCCTTTTCCGCTGTTTTCCGCTACAATTCAGACGTCGCAGCGCGGCGTCCCATTTGGGAGGACCATGCCAATGATGAGCTTCATCAGCGCACTGCCCGGCGCCATATCCCAGGGCCTGATCTGGGGCATTATGGCCATCGGCGTGTACATCACCTACAAAATCCTCGACATTGCCGACCTGACGGTCGACGGCTCGTTCTGCACGGGCGGCGCGGTGTTCGCCGTGCTGTTCGGCGCGGGCGTCAACATCTGGCTCGCGCTGCTCGCCGCGCTCGCGGCCGGTATGCTCGCCGGGCTCGTGACGGGCATCCTGCACACGTTCTGCGGCATCCCGGCCATTTTGTCCGGCATCCTGACGCAGCTGGCGCTGTGGTCGGTCAACATGGCCATCATGGGCATGAAGGCCAGCGTCGCCATCAGCGTCACGAACCCGGATGTGCTCGACAAGCTGCTCGTCTCGCTGCGCTTTGTCTCGGACGTCGCCTCCGGCACGCGGCCGTTCTACCGGCACCCCATTTTCGTCGTCGGGCTGTTCACCGTCGTCATCATCGCGGCGCTGTACTGGTTCTTCGGCACGGAGATGGGCAGCTCGCTGCGCGCCACGGGCGCGAACGGCGCCATGGCCCGCGCGCAGGGCATCAACACGAACTTCACAAAGGTGCTCGGCCTCGTCGTCTCCAACGGCCTCGTCGCCCTGTCGGGCGCGCTGCTCGCGCAGTATAACGGCGCCAACGAGATCAACGTCGGCCGCGGCGCGATCGTCATCGGCCTGGCCGCCGTCATCATCGGCGAGGTGCTGTTCAATAAAGTGTTCCGCAACTTCGCGCTCAAGCTGCTCGCCGTATCCTTCGGCGCGATCATCTACTATATCGTCATGCAGGCCGTGCTCGCCATGGGCCTCAAGCCGAACTACCTCAAGGCGCTCTCCGCGCTCGTCGTGGCCATCTTCCTGTCCATCCCGTACTGGAAGAGCCGCTATTTTGCAAAGCCGGTCAAGGCCGGGAAGGGAGGCGCGGACCATGCTTGAGCTCGACCACATCTATAAAACGTTCAACCCCGGCACGGTCAACGAAAAGACCGCGCTCGCGGGCCTGACGCTCCGCCTCAATGAGGGCGATTTCTGCACCGTCATCGGCGGCAACGGCGCGGGCAAGAGCACGATGCTCAACGCCGTCGCCGGCACGTGGCTCGTCGACGAGGGCACCATCCGCATCGACGGGGAGGACGTCACGCGCCTGCCCGAGCACAAGCGCGCGAAGTACCTCGGCCGCGTGTTCCAGGATCCTATGACCGGCACGGCCGCGACGATGCAGATCGAGGAGAACCTCGCCCTCGCCGCGCGCCGCGGCAAGCGCCGCACGCTCCGCCCCGGCATCACGAAGGCCGAGCGTGAGGAATTCATCGAGCGGCTGAAAATCCTCGACCTCGGGCTGGAAGACCGCCTGACGAGCAAGGTCGGCCTGCTCTCCGGCGGCCAGCGCCAGGCGCTCACGCTGCTCATGGCGACGCTCATCCGCCCGAAGCTCCTCCTGCTCGACGAGCACACCGCCGCGCTTGACCCGAAAACGGCCGCGAAAGTCCTCTCCGCGACCGACCGCATCGTCGAGCGCGACCATCTGACGACGCTCATGATCACGCACAACATGAAAGACGCCATCGTCCACGGCAACCGCCTCATCATGATGAAGGACGGCCGCATCATCCTCGACATTTCCGGCGAGGAGAAAAAGCGCCTGACCGTCGAGGACCTGCTCGCGCGCTTCAAGGACGCGGGCGACGATAACGACCTCGACGACAAGCTCATTTTGTCATAACCGCCGCGAAAAAAATCCATGCGCGGCGAAAAATAAGGAGAACGACATGAAACAGTCCGAACTTCTCTCCCTGCTCGCCGCGCAGGGCCTGCACGTCACGGGCGGCGCCGCCTACGGCGTGCAGGACGGCTACCCGTTCACCATCCGGCCGTATCCGTCCAGCCGCCTTTCCGTCTGCATCACGCTCGGCGCCGCGCCCGACCGCGCCGCGGCCAAGCAGCTCAAGGCCGACCTTCGCGAGCGCGGCATCCGCGGCCCGGTGACCAATGGGCGGCTTTTGAGCTACCCGCTGAAATTTGGCAAGGACACGACGGCCGCCGCCGTCCTCGCGGACGTGAAGGCCGCGGCCGAGACCGCGCGCCACGCGGGCTTTTCCGCGCCGTGCATCTGCGCCATGTGCGACCAGCGCGGCACGGACGCGTTCGTCCTGCGCAATATGCCGCCCATGGGCTACGACGCCGTCCACGCCGCCTGCTTCGACCAGATGCACCGCGAGGCCGCAAAGCAGGCCGAGGACTTTTCCGGCAGCTACGTCACCGGCGCGCTCGGCGCGCTGGCCGGCGCCGTCGTCGGCGCGCTCCCGGCGTTTCTGGGCCTCGTGTGGCTGGAGATCGTCTCGGCGTGGCTGTTCCTGCTCATCCCCGTCGGCAGCTACTACGGCTACAAGCTCTGCCGCGGCAAAATGAACGCCGCCGCGGGCATTTTCGCCGTCGTGTGCTCGCTGCTCGGCCTCGCGGTCACGATCCTGGCGTGGGACGTCGCCGTCAACTGCGCGCAGTTCGACCTGTCCGTCGCCGACGCCATCCGCCTGACGAACTACTACACGTTCGAGCAGTTCACGCCGGAGTACTGGGAGTGGCTCAAGCCGAACGCGGCGTCCATCGTCGGGTTCTACATCCTCGGCGTCGTCTGCTCCCTCGGCATCGTCCGCCAGACGAATCGAACCGAGCTGAAAAACACGGAGCAGCTCAGAGCGACGATGCTCGTAAGAAAGGCCCCGCAGGGTGCGGGGTCGGAGGAAGAGGAAGAGTAAGAGTAAAGAAACCGCCCGCCCATCCGAAAGGATGGGCGGGCGGTTTGGTTTGTGCGGAAGAACGAATGCGCCAATTGCGATCCAGCGCCAAAACAGAATGTCATTCAGAGCCGCGCAGCGGCGTGGAATCTTTCCGATTGCGGTATGCCAATTAAGTGCCGGCGAAAACGAAAACACGTGTCATCCTGAGCGAGCGCAAGCGAGTCGAAGGATCTGCCCAATTGCGGTAGTCTTTCGTCTATCTCCAGCGCTGGAATAAGGCGCGGCCATACCGTAATCGGCAGACCCTTCGACTTCTCTCAGGGTGACAGGTCTAATTGAGCGCTGGCACGCAATCGGCTTACCGCAATCGGCAAGATTCCACGGGCGCGATGCGCCCTCTGAATGACATCCTTTTTTTACCGCATTCCGCAATCGGCGCGTCCCTCCGGCGGGATGGGGGGCATCCCGCCCTACGGCGCTGGGATCGGGTGCGAACGTGACCCGGCGGGCGGATGATATCCGCCCCTACGACTGCGGCAGGGCGTCTGTACTGCGCCGATTGCGGCACGCGCCTTCCGGATGGCTCCCCTGCAAGGGGAGCTGTCGGCGGAGCCGACTGAGAGGTTCAAAGGCCCTCGTCTCTCATCGGGCCTCCGGGCGACCGCAAGGGTCGCCCCTACGGGCACTTCCGAAATCCGCTGCCGCGCAAAACCTCTCCGTCACGGCGTTCCGCCGTGCCACCTCCCGCGTCGTCGCAAGCTCCATATCGCGCGCCCTGCCGCCGGCGGCAGGGCTTACTCATTCCGCTGCTCCTCCTTTCAATCTGCGACCACTCCGCTGGGTCGCAGATTGTGGCTTTGGCGCAGCAGGAATTCGATGGCGCAAAAACGCGGCGGGATGATCCCATCCCGCCGCGTTTTATCATATGGACCGCGGCGCCCTACACCTCCGCCTCGCCGCGCATCAGTTCGGCGATGGTGACGGAGTCCAGGTACTCCGTGATCCGGCGCTCGAGTTCCTGCCACATGGGCAGCGTGCGGCATTCGCCGGCGCGGTCGCATGGGGCGGCGTCGCACGTCAGGCAGGCGACGGGGGCGAGGGAGCCCTCCATATTGCGGAGGACCTCGCCGGCGGAGATCGTTTCCGGGGCGCGGGCGAGGCGGTAGCCGCCGCCCTTGCCGTGCTGACCGGCGACGAGGCCGGCGTGGGAGAGCGCGGCCATGATGCGTTCCATGTATTTCAGCGACGTCTGCTGCCGCTCGGCGACGTCGCGCAGCGGGATGGCGGTCCCGTCGTCGTGCTCGGCCAGGTCGATGACCGCGCGCAGGGCGTAGCGCCCTCTTGTTGAGACGAGCATGGCGCTTTACGCGGCCGACGGGCTCGTGCGCATGGCCAAAATCGTGCGCGCGAGCAGGTCGTCGAGCTCCCAGCCGAGCATTTCCGCGCCGTTTCGGATGACGTCGCGCGAGCAGCCGGCGGCGAATTTCTTGTCCTTGAACTTCTTTTTGAGCGACTTGAGCTCCAGATCCTGCACCGTGTGCGTCGGGAGCATCCGCGCGGCCGCACCGATGAGGCCGGTCAGCTCGTCCGTCGCGTAGAGGACCTTTTCCATCTCGTGCTCGGGCGCGACGTCGACGGTCAGGCCGTAGCCGTGGCTCACGACGGCGTGGACGAGCCGCTCGTCGATGCCCATGTCGCGCAGCATCTGCTGCTCTTTTTTGCAGTGCTCGTCCGACCACTGCTCAAAATCCAGGTCGTGCAGGATGCCGACGGCCTGCCAGAAGTCGGCCTCGTCGCCATAGCCGAGCTCCACGGCAAAATAGCGCAGCACGTCGCCGACGATGCGGCCGTGCTGGCGGTGGAACTCGCCTTCGTTGTATTCGTCCAGCAGGGCAAGCGCCTGCTCCGGGGTCGGAACCATAAATAACACCTCATTATAAAATTCAAGCGGCGGACGAGGGAAATCCCCCGTCCGCTGCCGTTTGTTTTTTGATTATTTCACCGCGTCGAAGCCGTGCTGGAGGTCGGCGAGGATGTCGTCGATGTGCTCCGTGCCGATGGACAGGCGGATGGTGTTCGGGTGGATGCCCGCGGCGAGCAGCTCCTCCTCGTTCATCTGCGAGTGCGTCGTGCTGGCCGGGTGGATGACGAGCGACTTGACGTCCGCGACGTTGGCCAGCAGCGAGAACAGCTCAAGGCTCTCCGTGAACTTCTGCGCCGTTTTCGCGTCTCCCTTGATCTCAAACGTGAAGATGGACGCCGCGCCGTTCGGGAAGTAGCGGTCGTACAGCTCCTTCTGGTGGCCGGTGGCGAGCGACGGATGGTTCACGCGCTCGACCTGCGGGTGGTTTTTGAGGAATTCGACGACCTTGAGCGCGTTTTCCACGTGGCGCTCGACGCGCAGCGACAGCGTCTCAAGCCCCTGTAGCAGCAGGAAGGAGTTGAACGGCGAGATCGTCGCGCCCTGATCGCGCATAAGCGTCGTGCGGAGCTTCATGATGTAGGCGATATTGCCGCAGGCCTCGGTGAACACGACGCCGTGGTAGCTCGGGTTCGGCTTGGACAGGCCGGGGAACTTGTCGTTCTGCGCCCAGTCGAACTTGCCGGAGTCGATGACGACGCCGCCCATGACCGTGCCGTGGCCGCCGATGAACTTCGTGGCCGAGTGGACGACGACGTCCGCGCCGTGCTCGATCGGGCGGAGGAGATACGGCGTCGCGAACGTGCTGTCGACGATGAGCGGGATGCCGTGGCGGTGCGCGACGGCGGCGATGGCCTCGAGGTCGATGACGTCGGAGTTCGGGTTGCCGAGCGTCTCGGCGTAGAGGAGCTTCGTGTTCGGCTGGATGGCCTTTTCAAAGTTCTCCGGGTCGGACGGGTCGACGAACGTCGTCGTGAGGCCCTGGTCGACGAGCGTGTTGGCGAAGAGGTTGTACGTGCCGCCGTAGAGGTTCGTCGACGAGACGATGTGGTCGCCCGCGACGGCGATGTTCTGGATGGCATACGTGATGGCCGCCGAGCCGGAGGCCGTGGCCAGCGCGGCCGCGCCGCCCTCGAGCGCCGCGATGCGTTTTTCAAAGACGTCGCTCGTCGGGTTCATCAGGCGCGTGTAGATGTTGCCGCCCTCGGTCAGGCCGAAGCGGCCGGCCGCCTGGGCGGAGTCCTTAAAAACATAGCTCGTCGTCGCGTAGATCGGCACGGCGCGCGCATCGGTCGCCGGGTCAGCCGCCTCCTGGCCGACGTGGAGCTGGAGCGTTTCAAATTTGTAGTTGTGTTCAGACATGATAGAACTTCCTTTCAATTCACGGCAAAGCGGATGGTCGGACAGCGGCCGTCACATTCGCCCGAAGCGGAAATTCGCGCGCAGAAGGCGCACAAAGAGAAGTTTCATGATTATGTACCCACCTATCTGGTATGTTGGTGGAAGTATAGCACAAATCGCCGGGTTCGTCAAGGGAGCAACGGAAAATTTACGCAAAAATGTGAGGGGGGTGCGAGACGGCGAAACAGGAGCGCGCGCCAAAGCCTCCCCTGAAAGGGGAGGTGGCTCGCCGTAGGCGAGACGGAGAGGTTTTTGCGGTGTCGAATTTGCGGAAGCGCTCTGCAAAACGATGGCGTTTGAACCTCTCAGTCGGCTCCGCCGACAGCTCCCCTTGCAGGGGAGCCAGCCGGAAGGCGCGTGCCGCAATCGGCGCGGTGCAGACGCGATGCCGCAGTCGTAGGGGCGGATATCATCCGCCCGGCGAATTCCCGCCGC
>CAVFYN010000007.1:0-14243 GCA_963626425.1 Bacteroidaceae bacterium | reverse complement strand
GGACTACGTGGACTCCGCCGACGATCCCGCGCTTTACGACGACTGCTTCATGCTCAAAAACGACACGCTGCGCGAGAAGATGTTCGGCGGCGACGGCCCGTTTTTCGACTACATCATCACGCGCAACGCGCACACGCCGTTCACGTATGACGACGACTTCGCCGCCTGGGGCCTCGAAATTCACCCGGAGTACGTCGGCAAATACGAAAACGAGACGCTCGACGTCATCGAGTGCAAGGCCCGCCTCGTCGACGATATGTTCGCCATGCTGCTAAGCACGCTTGAGCAGTACGGCCACCTTGAGGACACCGTCATCGTCGCCTTCACGGACCACTACGCCTACCCCATCTCCGACCAGAACATGGTCATGGAGCTCTCCGGCGTGGACAACACGTATCTTGAGATGAAAACGCCGTGCTTCATCTGGTCTTACGGCATGGAGCCCATGACGGTCGACAAAACGCTCAACACATCCGACCTCGCGCCGACGGTGCTCAACCTGTTCGGCATCGAAAATGACTATGACTACCTCGGCCGCGACGCGTTTGACGACGACTACCCCGGCTACGCCGTCTTCAGCGACGGGACGTGGCTGTCCGGCGGCGTGCTGTGCTCCGGCGGCGTCGTCATCGAGGAGCTGTGGGACGGCGCGGCGGACGCGCTCGACATCGAGGCCATGGAGAAAACCGCCGCGGCCTACATCCGCACGAGCGACGCCATGATTGAGACGGACTATTATCGCCGCGAAGATTGACACAGGGAGGGATCACCTTTGTCCAGCAGTTATATCCCGATTTTGATCCTGTTATTTCTCGTTCTTATCCCCGCGTGGCGCGCAAACCGCGCCGCGGCCATATTGGCCGCGCAGAATCGAAAGGAGAATCCGGAAATGGAAGAGCTTGCGAAAACCATGATCGGCCAGGAGTGCATCATCGACGTCGTCGCCCAGTCGTCCGGCGCCCAGGGCACGATCGTCGCCGTCGAGGGCGGCGCGCTGCTGCTGCGCGACCTGACGCCGCAGCAGAACGAGCAGATCATCAATCTTCAGTACGTCACGCGCATCCGCGCCTACCCGCGCAACAAAAAGGGCAAGCGCAAATCCGTCGTGCTTGGCTAAGCAAAACCGCCCGAACGGCTCCGTTCGGGCGGTTTTCCGCGCTTCCGGTTGATTTTTCTCCGGCTTTCATGGTACGCTTGCCTTGAAACAAGCAGGCTTGGAGGCGATCGAGTGAAAACGGGAGAAACCGAAAATCTGATCCGATGGTACATCCTCGGCGCGGTCGGCGGGATCTTCATGGCCGCCGGCGACTGGCTGCTCGGGTGCATCCCGATCGCATCGTCGGACACGGGAATGTTCGACCGGGCGTATTACCTGTCCGGCGCGTATGGGCTGTGGCGGCCCGCGCTCATCGTCGGGCTGGGCGCGGTCGGGTGCTTTCTCTATTACTTCATGGTAAAAGCGCTCAGCGCGGGCATCGACGAGGCGTACCGGAAAACAAAAACGGTCCAGTTTTTGTGCGGGATCTTCACCGTTGCGGTCGCGCTGGCCATCCATCTCTGGTCGGCGACGCTGGCGTGGTTCGCTGCCTATCTCGGGCCGGTCATCGGCGCGGAGGCCGCGGTCGCAGCGGTCGGGGCGTATCAGGACGATATGCTCGCCGCGCTCGGCCCGATGTATGTTCCGATGGTGCTGATGATCGGGATCCATTTTGTGATGCTGCTCGCCGGGAAAACGCGCTATCCGCGGCAGATGGCCGCGTTTCACCCGGTCACGTGGAACATCGTGCTCGTCGTCATCCCGGACATTGCACAGGCCACCCATGTCCCCGCGGCCACATGGATGTCCGTTATGAGCCAGAGCAGCACGAACAGCGCCATCGTGATCTGGTGCGCCGCGGCCGCGATTTACGAGAAAACGCACAGCCGGGCGCCGGCAAAATGACAGGAAAAAACCTCCGTATGCGCTGCATACGGAGGTCTTTTTTTATTTCTTGACGCTGCCGAAATAGGCGACTGTGTCGTTTGCGACGGTCAGGACGCCGCCGCTGCCATAGCGGTCGAAGATGTCCCCGATGGCGGCGCGGTAGGCGCCGAAGGCGTAGCTGCCCTCGCGCGGCGCATACGAGCTTGAAAGGCACCAGCGGACGAACGTCTCGCGGCCAAGCTCCAGCGGCGCGGGGAACGACAGCTCCTAGTACCCCGGCGCGAAAAAGTCCGCGATGCGTTTGTCTCCCCGGCGGACGCCGCCGGAAAAGCCGTGAAAGTCCGGGCAGTAGAACGAGTTGACCGTGTACAGGTCGCGGTTGACGTCCGAGTCCATGTCGCGCAGGTTCCACACGAGCAGGACCTTCCCCTCCGGCCGCAGGATGCGGCGGCACTCGGCCGCGAACGCCGCGGGATCGAACCAGTGAAACGCCTGCGCGGCCGTCACAAAGTCGGCGCTGCCCGCGTCCAGCCCCGTCGCGGCCGCGTCGCCGGGGCAGAGCGTGAAGTTCGGGTATTCTTCGCAGAGCGCCTCGGCGCGGTCCCGCATGGCGGCGTTCGGCTCGACGCCGATCACGCGGCTGCCGCGCTCCAAAATCCCGCGCGCGAATAATCCCGTGCCCGTGCCGACGTCCGCGATGACGCTCGACCCCGAAAAGCCGCAGCGGTCATACAGCGCGTCATAGAGCGCCGGTGCGTAGCCGGGCCGGGCGGCGGCGTAGTGCTCCGCTTTGTCTGTAAAAACTTCTTTTCCGTCCATGGCGCGCCTTCTCAGTAGACGACGACCGTCGTGCCGAACGGCATGTTGTTCGAGATCCACGCCACGTCGGCGTCGTACATGCGGATGCAGCCGTGCGACGCGGGCGAGCCGATCGTCGGGTCGAGCAGCGCGCCCGTGCCCTTGACATACGTGCGCGTGTGGAACGCGTGGCCGCCGTTGAAGCCGACGACCGTCGTGACATAATAGCTGCCGAAGTCCCACGTGTTCTGCTTGTAGTAGATCTCAAACACGCCCGCGATCGTCGGTGTCGTGTTCTTGCCGGAGCAGCAGTCGAACGAGCGGATCTCCTTCCAATTGCCCTTCGTGCCCTTGTAGACGACGACCTGCTGCGTCGCGAGGCTGACCCAGATGAGGTAGTCCGTCTTGCTCTGGTAGCCCTGGCGGTTGACGAAGCCCTCTTTCTGCTCCGTCGTGAAGTCGTACTGCGAGACGAAGCTGCGCGTCGAGATGCGGATGGCGCTGTACGGCACCCAGCCCTTCACGCCGTCGGGCGTGAGGATGCGGGCGGCGTATGTACCGGAGTAGTTGTCATAAATGACCGTCGTGCCCGCCTTGACGCGGCCGACGTAGCCGCCAAGACTTAAGGTCGAGTAGATGTTCGTGTCATAGAGCACCGTCGCCTCGACGTTGATGGTGCGCACCATGGCGATGGCGGCGTCCAGGCGTTCCTGCTCGGCCTTCTCGGCCGCGGCCTTTTCGGCGGCGAGCTGCTCCAAGTGCGCCTCATAGGCGGCCTTCGTCTCGTCATTGAGCGTCAGCTCGCGGCGAAGCGCGCTGTCGGCCATGCGCGAGGCGATGGCGCACGCGGCGCGGCGCGTGATGAGCGCGTTCGGCGAGAACGTGCCATACTCGTCGCCGCCCGTCAGGACGCCCGCGCGGTAGAGCGCGTAGATGGCGTCCGCGTATTGGCCGTCCATCGCGACGTCCGGGATGGAACCGTCGTCCACGGTGTTCTTCGCCGGGAGCCGGTCGGCCGGGAGGGCGCTTTGCAGCATCGCCGCGAACTCCGCGCGGGTCACGAAGCCGGTGAAGCTGTCAATGTCGCAGAAAATGCCGTGGTCAGCGGCATAGGCGCGGTAGAGCTCCAGGCGGCTCTCGCCCGCGTAATCCTGCTCGATCGTGTCCTTGCCCGTCAGGACGCGGCTGTTGACGCGGCAGGCAATGATGAGCGCCGCGACGCGCGTGAGCGAGTCGGCCGGGCCGAACTCCTCGTCCGTCTTGCCCCGCATGAGGCCGAGGTCGTAGGCCGTCCGGATGTTTTCCTCCAGCGCGCTGCCAGGCGCAACGTCCGTGAAGCGGCCGGATTCGTACTTGTCCTCCCCGGCCTCGGCCGCCATCGCGCCCGGCATGAGCGAGACGGCCAGCGCAAAGGCCAGGATGATTGCAGTCATGCGTTTCATCGTTTTCCCCTTCTCCTTATCTGGAATAGATATTTCTGTTATTGTAGGTCATTTCAGGCCGCATTTCCACCCGGCAACCTGTCCAAAGTTCCGTGCGCGAATTTCGTCGCAAAGGCGCGAAATGCACTTGACAAGCGCGCGCAATTTCGCTACCATGGTCGGGAATTGAATCTGCCGGACTGACGGATATGGGAGAGCGCGAATTTTTTCGCCGCCGAAGGGGCAAAACTCTCAGGCAAACGGACTGTATCCCGACCGGGCTCTGGAAAGCATACCCTCGATTGACAAGGGTCGCACCGACGAAGCAATCCGCGACTTTTGCGGAGCATCTTTCAGGTAAAAAGACAGAGTGCGCCTCTTTTTTCAAGGGGCGTACTCTTTTTTGCGGAGGAAGCTATGGATACGCTCATTCTGGTTCTGGAGATCATCGGCACGGTCGCCTTCGCCGTCTCGGGCGCGCTGACCGGCATCAAGCGCGGCATGGATCTGTTCGGCGTCATGATCCTCGGCGTCGCGACGGCCGTCGGCGGCGGCGCGATCCGCGACGTGCTCATCGGCATCACGCCGCCGGCCATGCTGTCCGACCCGTCGTACACGCTGCTGTCGGCCGGCGTGTCCATTTTGATGTTCGTCGTGTGCACGAGCCGGCTTTTTCAGCGGATGCAGCGACCGTTCGACATGGCGCTGTTCGTGTCCGACTCGCTCGGGCTCGGGTGTTTTTCCGTGTACGGCGTGAGCGTCGCCTATGGCGCGCAGCCGGACAGCGGGCTGTTCCTGGCCGTGTTCCTCGGCGTCATCACGGGCGTCGGCGGCGGCGTGCTGCGCGATATGTTCGCGGGCAACCTGCCGTATATTTTCACGAAGCACATCTACGCCTGCGCGTCCATCGCCGGCGCGCTCGTGTGCGCGCTGATGTGGGACGTGACGGGCTCGGCCGCGGCCATGATCGTCGGCATGGTGCTCGTCGTGCTCATCCGCTGCCTCGCGGCGCACTTCGAGTGGGACCTGCCGCGGGCGCACTTTTTCCGCGGAGAACAGTAAGAATCACGCCGCAGTCCATGTGGACTGCGGCGCTTTTTTATTCTGCCAGCCGCGCGGCGAGCGCGGGAAAGACCGTCTCGTCGTACGAAAAGCTGTTCTCGCCCGAATGGCCGAGGTACGTGAGGCTGCACACATAATTTCCGCGGATGGCGATGTATGTCAGGGTGCTGTACCACGGCGCGGTCGAGGCCCGGGACGTCGTACTCCACGAAGCTCTCCCGCCCGTGGGCGAGCGCGGCCTGCTCCATGAGCGCGCGCGCCGCGGTCATGGCAAGCGCGGGCGAGCGGAGCTCGTACACGTCCTCGTACAGCCACAGATCCTCGCCGGACGGCGTCTGCACGCTCTCGTAGACGTCATAGTGCCGCGCCGCGAGCGAGCGCGTGACGGCAAGCGAATTCTCCCGTCCGAACGCCTCCGTGCGCGCGCCGGACGCCAGATCCTCAATGATCAGATACGGCCCGTCCGCAGCATCGGGCAGCGGCCCGGCCGTCTTTCCCGCCCACTGCCAGACGGCCAAAAGCGCGAACACGACGACGAGCGCCCCCAGCGCGTCGCCGATGCGCCGGCGGACGCGGCGGTGGTGCGGCGCGTGGTCGATGGGCTCGCCGCGCTTTAGGCGGCGGTAGAGCCGCATCGTGCTGACCGCGCCGCACAGATAGTCATAGATCGCCGCGGCGCACAGCGCGCCGTAGCCGAGCACGAGCGCCGTCGACTCGACGAACGAAAGCCGCAGGCCCGACAAAAAATCCGCCGCGACCTCGTCCAGACTGCCGCGCACGGCCGCGCCGAGCAGGAGGTTGAACGCGACGAGCGCCAGCGCCGCCAGCCAGCCCGTCCGGTACTGCCGCCGCAGCGCGCGGAGCATCCCCGCCTGCTGGCGCGGGTCGGAGTAGAGCTCCGGCGCGTCGCTGCCCGCCGGGGCGCAGAACACGTACACAAGGCCGCTGTGCGCGGCCAGGCGCCAGCCGCACTCCTCATAGAGCGCCAGCTGCTCGTCCGGCATCTCCTGTTCGTCCATCCAGCCCGGCGCGGCCAGCTCGATGCGGTATCGCATATGACGCGGGTCCCCGCGCTCGAAGCGGCTGAAATTCGCGCCGCGCTTTGTTAAAAACCAGCCCTTTTCCGCCATGGCGGCATAGAGCGCCTCGTTCTCGCCGATGGCGTAGTCCGGCTCGTGCCGCACGTATTTCCGGTTCATTCCGCTTCCTCCTCCAGCATGGCGCCATCGTGCACGAGCTGCTTGAGCCGCGCGTACTCCGCGCGCAGCGCCTCGCGCCCCTCCGGCGTGATCTCATAGGTCTTTCTGCGGTCCTCTTCGCCCGTCAGGCGGATGAGGCCGTCTTTTTTCATGCGCGTGAGCACGCCGTACAGCGTGCCCGGCCCCATCGTGAGCCGCCCGCCGGACAGCTCCCGGATGCGCTGCATCATGCCGTAGCCGTAGCCCGGCCGCAAAAGGCTCAAAAGGATATAATACATGGCCTCCGTCATCGGCTGCTGCGCGTCCATGGGCTCACCTCTCACTATTATGCGTCGCGATATATCGCGTAACATAATAGTACCACAGACCCGCCCCGCGCGCAAGAGCTCCGCGGGAAATTTTTTCTTATCTCGTTTGCGACTGACGCGCAGCGCGGTTCAGTCTTTCCGTCTATTTCCCTTTTCGCGCCGCGGGCGGTACGATAAAGTCACGAAAAGGAGGCCGCAGCCATGACCGAGTACATTGATCTCTACGAGCGGCTCTACGCCGAAAAGACCGGCACGCTCGCCGACTGCCTGTCGCTCATCCGCTCCGGCGACGTCGTGTTTACGACGAACAACTACTCCGAGCCGACCGTCATCCTCTCGCACCTGCACGAGATCGCGCCGCGCGTCGAGGACGTGCGCGTCTGGAAGGGCCGCTCGGGCGTCTACCCGTTCATGACCGACCCCGCCATGCGCGGGCACATCGAGATGTACACGTATTTCTACGGCCCGACGTTCTACAACGTCTCGCAGCCGCTCGGGCTTGTGGACTACGTCCCGTGCGACCTGCAGAGCTACTTCACCGTCGCCGTGTCCGGCCATCCGGCGAACGTGTGCATCGCGGCCGTGACGCCCATGGACGAAAACGGCGTGTTCCATCTCGGCACGAACTTCGCCGCCGATGGCCTCGGCGTGCAGGACGCCATCGACCATCATAAGACGATCATCCTCGAGGTCAACCCGAACCTGCACACCATGGCCGGCGCGCAGGAGATCCGCATCGAGGACGTCACGATGCTCCTCGAGGTCGACTCGCCCGAGTACGTCATCCCGCCCATCGTGCCGACGGAGCTCGAGGACCGCATCGGCGCGCTCGCGGCCGACCTCGTGCGCGACGGCGACACGATCCAGCTCGGCATCGGCGGCATCCCGAACGCCGTCGGCAGCTATCTCATGGACAAGCGCGACCTCGGCATCCACTCGGAGATGTTCACGACGAGCATGATGCACCTCATCCAGGCCGGCGTCATCACGGGCGCGAAAAAGTCCTTTGACCGCGGCCTGCACGTGTGCGCGTTTGCCGAGGGTGTGCCGGAGCTGTACCCGTTTTTGCAGAGCGACCCGAACTGCCGCATCCGCTCGGGTCATCTTGTCGTCGACCCGTTCGAGATCGCGCGGCAGGACAACATGGTCTCCATCAACACGCTCGTCGAGATCGACCTGACGGGCCAGGTCTGCGCCGAGTCCGTCGGGCCGAAGCAGATCTCCGGCTCCGGCGGCGCGTTCTGCTTTGCCTACGGCGCGTATCGCTCGAGCGGCGGGCGCAGCATCCTCGCCTTCCCCGCGCGCACGGGCAAGGGCCGCTCGAAGATCCGCGCGGCGCTCACGCCGGGCGCCGTCGTGACGACGCCGCGGAATTATGTCGACTACATCGTCACGGAATACGGCGTCGCCCACCTCAAGGGCGCAAGCATCCGCGAGCGCGCCGAGCGCCTCATCGCCGTCGCCCACCCGGACGACCGCGCGGAGCTTACCGCGCAGGCCCGCGCGCTGCAGTTTCTCTGACCGCTTTTCTTCACCTTTTCCTCCCTCCGCGCGCCGCGGCCCCCACTTCCGCGGCGAAAAAAAGTGCCGCCCCTCCACGAGACCGGAGGGGCGGCGTTTTTCAATTATGTCAACCTTCCGCAGATTCGACCGGCCGGCCGATGCGCAGCAGCGCGGGCGCGGCAGCCGCGCTCGCCGCGAGCACGGCTGCGCAGATGAGGAACACCGTCTCGTGCGGCAGCACGTCCATGAGCGCGCCCCACAAAAGGCCGCTCGCGCCGAAGGAGACGTCCGAGAAGAACATGTACGTCCCCGTCGCCGCGCCGCGGCGGGATGCGGGCGCGCGGCGGTAGACCTCGGCGTCGAGCCGGGAGATGTTCGCGCCGCTGCCGATGCCGTAGAGCACGCCGGCGAAGTAGAACACCGACTCGTTGTTTACAAGCGCAATGAGCAGCATCCCGACCGCGCCGATGAGCGAGCAGCCGACGATGATCGCCATGCTCGGGATCCGCTCGCCGGCGCGCCCGGCGGCGGCCTTCGTCACCATCATGACGACGGTCGAGATCGTGAAGAACAGGCCCGGATTGGCATACCCGCGGCCGACGGCGAACAGCGTCAGGTACATGCCGATGATGCCGAAGCCGAGGTTCACGATGAACATCGTCAGCCCGACGGGCAGCGCGGACTTTTCAAAATAGTCGCGGATGTCAAATTTCTTTTTCTCCGTCTGCGCCGGCGCGCCCGTCCGGTAGCGGGCCGCGAGCGCGAGCACCGCCGCGATGCCGCCGGCCGCGGCCGACACGCGGAACGAAACCGGGTAGCCCCAGCGGTCTAAAATCGCGAGCAGCAGCATGGCGCTGAACGCCGAGGAGATGTTCTGCGCGATGCCGAAATACGCGATGCCCTCGCCGACGCGCTCCTGCGGGCAGACGTCCGCGCACGCGGCATACGACGCCGTCGTCGCCGCGCTGAAGCCCGCGCCGTTGAGCATCCGGAACAGCAGCAGGAAGCCGATACCCGAAAACGCCGGGAACAGCGCGCAGCCGAGCCCGTAGAGCACGCAGCCCGCCGCGACGACGGCCGTCTTGGGGAAGCGGTCCGTCAGGCGCCCGCCGAACACGCGCGAGAGCATAGCGACCACGGCGAACGCCGCCGTGAGGTAGCCCGCCGCCGTCGTGCCGTAGCCCGCGTCCGTCAGATAGAGCGGCAGCTCGATGCAGACCATACCGTGGCAGAAGCACAGCGTCAGAAGCGAGAAAAACAGCAGGATAAAGTGCCGGTTAAAAAGTCGCTTGGTCGATTTCATAGGCGTTTCCTCCATCCGGCGCAGCCCGCGCCGTCTCCTGCATCATATCGGCCCGCGCGCCGCAGCGCAACGAATTTTTGTCCCGCACCGCAATTTTCGGCAAACTGGCAGAATCTGCGCGGCAAGATTTGTGCAAAAGCAGTTGGTGCGCGGGCTGGACAGTGCTGGTCATTTCTGGTATACTGCATCACAAGGAGGTGCAAACGTATGTTTCATTGGATCGACGGCGTGCGCCCGCCCGCGGGCGCCGAGGTGCAGGAGGGCTATTGGGTCGACGGCGGCTGGCTGCGCGCCAATGTCAGCGCGGAGCACATTCTGCCGCTCATGCGGCGCTTTGTCGCGCGCGAGGCCGAGGAGGCCGACGGCTTCTGCTTATTTCTCGAGACGCCCTCGAACATCAACGACGAGCCGCCCGCCGTCGGGCTGACGGAGGACGGCTGCGAGATCCGCGAGGCGCCCTGCCACGTCGACGTGTACTACCTCGACGCCGTGCCGCGCCGGTATTTAGAGAGCATCTTCGACAAATTCGGCGACTATCTCGTCCACGACGGGCTGTCGCACTTCGGCGTCCTCGCCCGCAGCGGGCGGGAGGTCGGAAAATACAAGTACAACGTCGTCGAGGCCTACGCGCGGGACGGCACCGCGCCGCTATGCGCGCTGTTCGATGAAGCCGGCATCCCCGAGACCGCGCAGCACGTCTGCGCGTGGGACTTCATCACCCAAGACACGCCCGGCGAGTGCGAAAAATTCGTAAAGGACGGCCACGACATCTATGACGTCGTCGAGGCGCTCAAAACCGTCGGCCTGTACCGCGCCGAGCAGCGCGAAGCATAAAAATTTGCCCCGCATCCCATCCTGGATGCGGGGCTTTCCTCTTTATTTTCAGTGCGATTCGATCATGCAGATCAGGATCCCGACGAACGCGAGCGCGGAGGCGACGAGGAACGGGAGGAACAGGCCGTTGCCGCGCAGGTTGGCGAACATGCCCTCGCGTCCGTTCACGATGACGGGGTTCTGCGTCGCGGTGACGAGCAGGACGAGGGAATAGATCGCGCCGATGGTCGTCAGGAACATTCCGAACAGCATTTTCTTCATGGCTTTCCCCTCTCTTTTTTCGCTCCGCCGGTCCGCCTTACTCGGACGAGCGGATGGCCTCGAGCGCCGAGATCTTCACGGCCTTATTGGCCGGGTAGAAGCCGGAAATGAGGCCGATGAACACGGAAAATACGACCGCGAACAGCACGAGCCAGACGGGGATGACGCTCGTGCGCGTGATCTCGTCGCCGCCCATGATGCAAAGCAGGATGTTGGCCATCGTCGGCCCCTGGCCGAGCGAGACGAGGTTCATGATGATCATGGCGATGTAGCTGATGACAATGCCGATGAGCCCGCCGATGAGCCCGATGGCGCCCGCCTCGGACAGGAACAGCACGCGGATGTCGCGCACGTAGCAGCCGAGCGCCTTCATGATGCCGATCTCGCGCGTGCGCTCGGAAATGGACATGATCATCGTGTTGGCGATGCCGATGGCCGCGACGAACAGCGAGATGGCGCCGAGGCCGCCGAGCATGAGCATCTTCTGCCGCGCCTCTTTCTGAAGCGGCTCGCGGATGCTCTCCATGGAGTAGGTGTCATAGCCCTGCTTTTCGATCTCGGACTGCGCGTCGGCCACGTGGTCGATGTCGACGGCCTTGACGACGACGTTCTGGTACGTGATATCCTTCTTCGTGTCCTCCTGGACCATGGCGCGCTCCAGGATGGATTTCACGGAGCCGGCGTCCATGATGATGCCCTCGCTCGTCTCCCAGCCGGTGTTGTAGTTTTCCTTCACCATGCCGGTGACCTTGACGTCCGTCGTGAACGTGATGTCGTTGCTGAGCGTGATGGACAGCGTGATCTTCATGCCGACGGGGTTGAAATACGCGTCGGGGACGTTGATGAGGTTGCCCTCGTCGTCCCAGCCGCCCTGGTAGCGGTTGATGGTGTTCATGCCGGACGGGCGGAGCGTATCGGAAAAGTTATAGGCGAAATACTGGCCGACGAGCACCTCGTCCGTGTTCTCCGGCAGCGTGCCGTCGATGAGCTCATAGCCGAGGTCCTCCGCCGAGGCGATGTCGATGCCCATAATGGTCGCCCACGACGCCTCATATCGGCGGTTCGGGCCGGCATAGAGCGTCGGGGAATAGTAATTTCCCATCTCGAGCTTCGGCGAGACGGCCTGCACGCCGTCGATCTGGCGGAACGAGTTGATGGTGTCGTCCTTGATCTGGTGATCTTTGTCGGAGTTGCCGTAGTTATAGACCTCGATGAGCGTCAGGTCGCCCATCTGGGCGAGCATTTTGTCCTGCGCCTCCTGCGTGCCGAGGCCGAGCGAGACCATGATGACGATCGCGCAGCAGCCGATGAGCACACCGAGGACGGTCAGAAATGTGCGGGATTTGCGCCGGCTCAGGTTCTGGAGGCACATATGCAGGATGTCGCTGCTCCGCATAGCTTACTCCTCCTTCCCTCCCACGCCGGACGCGGTCTTGTCCGCGTCGGTCTGGACGAAGTCGTCGTCCTGCGCGTCCCAGTCGTCCCACTCGTGCTCGGCGCGGTGAGCGGCCGCCTTCTTCTTTTTCGCGCGGACGATCAGCATGAGCACGATGACGAGCACGACGCCGCCCGCGGCCACGCCGATCCACAGGCCCCAGTTCGTCTTGACCTCGGGCTCGACCGGCTCATCGGGATAGATGTCGTCGCCGCCGCCCCAGTCGTAGTTCATCTCCTGCACGGAGAGCGTCATGGGGAATTCGCGCGTGACGGTCTTGGCGTTTGCGTCCTCGTAGGTGATGGTGATCATAAGGTCGACGTCGCCGGCGTTCCACGGCGTGACGACGAAGCTGATGTTGCCGGACTTGCCGGACTCGAAGTTGCCGAGGTACTGCGTAGCCTGGAGCGTGTCGACATCGCCGGTGATGGACGCCTCGACGTTGGAGATGTCGCCCTTGCCCTTGTTGACGTAGCTCATGGTGATGGTCGTCTCCATGCCGGCGTAGGCCATGTCATAGAGCGACGGCTCGTCGATCTGCAGGCGGTCGGGCTGGTAGACGGGGACGGAGAGCTTGATGTCCGCCGAAGAAGACGAGCGCTGCTTGTTGTCGACGTATTCGTACTTGAACGAGACGTTGACGGTCTGCGCGCCGGTCTTGGCCGTGGCGAGCGTCTGCATCGGGACGGTCTGCGTCAGCGTGCCGCCCGCGGCAAGGGAATCGTAGTAGAACGTGTTCGTCGAGCCGTTCATCGTGAAGCTCTCGCCGCCGTCGACGAGGACGACGATGTTCTCAACGCCGATGCGGCCGGTGTTCTTGAACGTGAAGTTCAGGCTGAACGGCTCGCCGGCCGCGACGGAGTCGCCGCCGAACGTGAAGTCCTCAACGATGATGTTCGGCACGGGGCTGGACGTCTGGCTGCCGCCGTCGGTGCGGGTGACGTTCGCGGCGAGGTTGACGCGCTCGCTCGTCGACGCCTGCGTCAGGCCGCTGCCGTTATCGTAGCTGAAGCGCAGGTCGGCGCTGACGGACTGCGTCGTGGAGCTGATCTCGCTGGCCGCCTTGATCTTCAGCGTGACGGACTGGCTCTTGCCGGCCTCGATGTCCGGCAGGACGAACGTGGACGTGTCGTTCTGGAGGACGAGCGCCTCGCTCGTGGAGATGGTCGCGACGGGGCTGACGAGCTTCGTCGTGCCGGCGTTTTTGAACGTGATGGTGAGGTCAAAGACCTGGTTAGCCGAGATGGCGCTCACGGCGCTGCGCGTGACGATGACCGGAGGCTCCGGCGTCGTGACGCCGCCGCCCGTCGTGGCCTTGGCCGGGATGGTGACGGTCTCGTTCGAGCTGCCCTGCACCGTGGAGACGTTGTTGAAGTAGTCATACGTCAGCGCGACACCGAGCGACTGCTGGCTGGACGTGATGGTTTCAAGCGCTTTGATTTTCACCGTCGTCGTGACGGTCTTTTTCGCGCCGATGTCCGCGAGGACGAACGTCGAGCTGCCGCCCGTGAGCATGAGGCTGTCGGACGGGGTGTACTTCACGAGCGGCGTGCGCAGCGTGAGGTTGCTGAGGTTCTGGATGGAGATCGTGACCTCCATCTCCTGGCCAGCTTTGATCGGCTCGGTGATGTCGCCGCGGCTGATGATGAGCATCGGCGCCGGCGCGGCGTCCGGCGTGAGGTCGATGTCCGGGTTGGAGGGCTCGGTGTACTCCGTCGCCTCGGAAATGTTCTGGGAAATGGTCGTGTACGTACCGGCATAGGCGATCATGAGCGTCATGCCCTTGCCCGTACCGGAGTACGTAACGTTTTCGACCTTGACGTCAAACGTCAGCGGGTCGGTACCGGTCGACGTGATGGTCGCCGTGGCGGTCGCCGTCGAGAAGCTGTCAACGAGCTTCGTCACGTCGATGGTCCCGGCGGCATCCGTCGTTGTGGACATATCCTTAAAGTGGAACGTGATGTCCGCCGCATTGCCCATGGTCAGATTTTTCTGGCTGGGATTGGTACGGTTGTGGACTTCATAGGACGTGACGACCGGTGAAATGGTCGCCGCCGCCATCGCGCCCGCCGGCAGGACCGCGCAGAGCGTCGTCAGGATGAGGAAAACCGCGGCAAGCCGCAAAAACGACTGTTTCATGTTCATGCACTCTCCTTATTCTTTCGTTCGTCTCCGATGATCTCGCCGTCACGCAG
>CAVFYN010000006.1:0-2889 GCA_963626425.1 Bacteroidaceae bacterium | reverse complement strand
CTTCCGAATGGCTCCCCTTTTAAGGGGAGCTGTCGCCGGAGGCGACTGAGAGGTGGGCCATCGCCTTTCCCGCGCGCCCACGATACTGCGCGCAAACCCCTTCACCCTCACCTCTCCGTCACGGCCTGGCGGCCGTGCCACCTCCCCTTAAAAGGGGAGGCTTGGGCGCGCGCCTCTATTTCACTGCATTCCATTCTCTCCAAAGGAGTCCTCATCATGTCCGACGTCATCACTGCCATTGCAACGCCGCTCGTGCCGAGCGCGATCGGGATCGTTCGTCTGTCCGGAGACGGGGCGGCGGACGTCGCGGGGGCGGTTTTCAGGCCCGTTTCCGGGCGGCCGCTTGGCGAAGCGCCGAACCGGAAGCTCGTGTTCGGCGAGCTCTACAGCGCGCGCGGCGCGCTCATCGACCGGTGCCTGGCCGTCTACACGCGCGGCCCGAACAGCTACACAGGCGAGGACACGGTCGAGCTGCAGTGTCACGGCTCGCCGGCCGTTCTGGCCGAGGCGCTTGCCGCGCTCATTGAAAACGGCGCGCGGCAGGCCGGGCCGGGCGAATTTACAAAGCGCGCGTTTTTGAACGGCCGCATGGACCTGACGCAGTGCGAGGCCGTCATCGACCTCATCGACGCCGAGTCCGCCGCGGCCGCGGCCAACGCCGCCGGGCAGCTCGGCGGGGCCGTCTCGCGGCAGACGGACGGCGTGTACGACGCGCTGCGCGACATTCTCGCGCATTTCCACGCCGTGCTCGACTATCCGGACGAGGACATCGAGCCGTTCCGGCTGGCAGAATACCGCAGCACGCTGCAACGCTGCCGCGCGACGCTCGCTGCGCTTCTTGATACGTGCGAGCGCGGGCGGCTCATTCGCTCCGGCGTGCGCTGCGCGCTCATCGGGCGGCCGAACGCGGGAAAATCGAGTTTACTCAACGCCCTGGCGGGCTTTGACCGCGTCATCGTGACCGCCACGCCCGGCACGACGCGCGACGCCGTCGAGCACGCGGTGTCCCTCGGCGGCATGACCGTCCGCCTGACGGACACGGCCGGCATCCGCGAAACTTCCGACGACATCGAGCGCATGGGCGTCCGCCGCGCCGAGCAGGCGGCCGAGCAGTCCGACCTCGCCATTTTCGTCTGCGACGGCTCGCAGCCGCTGGGGCCCGAGGACGCGCGCGCCATCGCGGACGCAAAGCGCGCCCCGCGCGCCGTCGCGCTGCTCAACAAATCCGACCTTCCCGCCGCCGTGCAGGCGGGCGAGCTGCCGTTTGAGACGGTCCTGTCCGTCTCGGCCAGAACGGGCGACGGGCTCGCCGCCCTCTCGGACTATATTGCCCGCGAATTTTCCGCCGGCGCGCCCGCCGACGGCGGCCTGCTCACCAACGCGCGCCAGACCGACTGCGTCCGCCGCGCGGACGCCGCCCTCGCGCGCGCGGACGACGCCCTCGCCCTCGGCATGACGCCCGACGCCGTGCTCACGGACGTCGAGGACGCGATGGAGGCCCTCGGCGCGCTGACCGGGCGCAGCGTCTCGCAGGATGTCACCGCCCGCATTTTTGAACGCTTCTGCGTCGGCAAATAAAAGGAGACCTGACCATGACCGCCTATCTCGACAATTCCGCCACGACCCGCCCGTGCGAGGCCGCGATCGACGCGACCGTGCAGGCGCTGCGGCAGACGTGGCACAACCCGTCCTCGCTCTACCGCCCCGGCGACGAGGCGCACCGCGTTTTGGAAGCTTCGCGCGCCGACGTCGCCCGCGCCCTCGGCGCGGACGCGGGCTCGGTCTATTTCACCTCCTGCGGCACGGAGGCCGACAACTGGGCCATTTTCTCCTCGTGCGCCCGCATGAAAAAGCGCGGCCGCCACATCATCACGACGGCCGTCGAGCACCACGCCGTGCTCCACCCGTTCGAGCGCTTGGCGTCCGAGGGCTTCGAGGTCACGTACCTCCAGCCGGACCATCTCGGCCGCGTGAGCCTGGAGGCGCTGCAGAGCGCGCTTCGCCCGGACACGGTGTTCGTGTCCGTCATGATGGTCAACAACGAGTCCGGCGCGGCCATGCCCATCGCCCAGATGGCCGCCGCGGCGCACCGGAATAACCCCGACGCCATCTTCCACACCGACGCCGTGCAGGGCTTTCTGAAAATTCCGTTCCGGGCGAGCAGTCTCGGCGCGGACCTCATCTCCGTCAGCGGCCACAAGGTCCACGCCGCCAAGGGCGTCGGCGCGCTGTACATCCGAAAGGGCCTGAATCTGCCGCCATTCATCCTCGGCGGCGGGCAGGAAAAGGGCCTCCGCTCCGGCACGGAGGGCCTGCCCCTCATCGCCGGCTTCGGCGCCGCCTGCCGCGAGGGCGCGGCCACGTTCAAAGCCGACATCGCCCGCATGAGCGCCCTGCGCGACCGCGCGAGAGCCGGCCTGTCCGCCCTCCCCGGCGTCGAGCTCCTCGGCGCGGCCGACGCGCCGCACATCGTGAGCTTCGCCGTGCCGGGGATGCGCTCGCAGGGCATCTTGAACCAGCTCCAGGACCGCGGCATCTTTGTCTCCGCCGGCTCCGCCTGCTCCAAGGGCCACCGCAGCCACGTCCTCACCGCCATGGGCCTGCCCGCCCCCACCATCGACGGCGCGGTGCGCGCGTCGCTGTCCCGGGAGACGACGGAGGAGGAGATCGACGCGCTGGTGGCGGCGGTCGGGGAGCTGAAGCGGTAAACGCCGGCACAGAGCCATCCGGAACACGCTGTCATCCTGAGCGAGCGAAGCGAGTCGAAGGATCTGCCCGATTAAGGTGCACCAATTGCGATCCAGCGCCAAAACAGAATGTCATTCAGAGCCGCAAAGCGGCGTGGAATCTTTCCGATTGCGGAGAAGTCGCGTTTATATCCAGCGCTGG
>CAVFYN010000005.1:0-5674 GCA_963626425.1 Bacteroidaceae bacterium | reverse complement strand
TGCGATCTGGTCCTCGACCGTCATGACGGGGTTGAGCGCCGTCATGGGATCCTGAAAGATCATGGAGACCTCCTTGCCGCGGATCTTCTCCATTTCCTTCTGACTTTTTTCCAGAACGTTTTCGCCGTGGAGCAGCACTTCGCCGCTCGTTATGACGCCGGGCGGCATCTGGATGAGGCGCATAACGGCCAGCGCCGTCGTCGTCTTGCCCGCGCCCGTCTCGCCGACGAGGCCGAGCGTTTTCCCGTTTTTGATCTGAATACTCAGGTCGTTGATCGCCTGAACGATCCCGTCCGGCGTGTGAAATTCCACCGTCAGGTTCCGGATGTCAAGCGCAAGATTCTGCTTTTCCATGCTGCACCTCCTACTTCAGCCGCGGGTCAAACGCATCGCGCAGGCCGTCGCCGAGCAGGTTGAACCCGAGCGCTGTCATGGCGATGGCAAGACCGGGGAACAGCGTCAGATAGCTGTACTGCCGGATGTACGCGCGCCCGGCCGAGAGCATATTGCCCCACTCCGGCATGGGCGGCTGGATGCCAAGACCGAGAAAGCTGAGCGCGGCCGTCGACGTAATGGACACGGCCATATATAACGTGACGTGGACGATGATCGGACCCATGCAGTTCGGCAGAACGTGGCTCAAAATGATCGTCCGCGTCTTTGCGCCGATGGCGCGGCAGGCCTCGACGTACTCATTGCTGCGCGTCGTGAGCACGACACCGCGCACCGTGCGCGCCGCGGTCGGAATGCCGGAGATCGTCAGTGCGAGCATCATGTTGCGCATATTTGAGCCGAGCGCCGCGACGATCGCGATGGCCAGCAGCATACTCGGGATGGCCATCAAAACGTCCATGATGCGCATGATGATCATATCGAGCCAGCCGCCGTAATACCCGGCGACGGCACCGAGCAGCAGACCGAAGATCAGACTGAGCAGATTGACCGTGACCGCAATGAGCAGCGAGTAGCGCGCACCGTAATACACGCGGGCGAATACGTCGCGGCCGAGGTCATCCGTGCCGAACCAGTGGTCGGACGACGGGGACTGGAGGCGGATCATGACGTCCTGGTTGATGACCTCCGTCTCATAGTCAAAGAACAGCCCGCCCGTCAGCGCGCAGAATACCAGGATCAGCACGATGATACCGCCCGCGATGGCGAGCTTGTTCTTCAGGAGGCGGCGCAGAATATCGGAACCGGAGCTTTTCATTTTCTCTCCCCCTCCTTCAGTCAAACAGCGTGCGCATCCGCGGGTCGACCGCGGCATAGATCAGGTCGACGAGCAGGTTGACAAGCGCATAGATGAGCGCGAACAGGATGATGCAGCCCTCGACCATCGGAATATCGCGGCTCTGGATGGACTGGATCATGAGCCGCCCGATGCCGGGCCAGGCAAAGACCGTCTCAACGAGCACGGAGCCGCCGAGCAGATGGCCAAGCTGGATGCCGATGACCGTGACCGTCGGAACAAGCCCGTTCCGTACGGCGTGGCGCACGATGACTGTGCGCTCCGGCAGGCCCTTGGCGCGGGCTGTGCGGATATAGTCCTGCCGGACGACCTCGAGCATGGACGAACGCGTCGTGCGCGCGACGCTGGCCATGGACTGGAACGCCAGCGAGACAGCCGGCAGCACGATGGCGGAAAACCCGTCCGCACCGGACACAGGGAACCAGCCGAGCCGCAGCGAGAAAAACAGCATGAGCAGCAGTCCAAGCCAGAAGATCGGCATGGACATACCCAGCATTGAAATGACCATACAGAATCCGTCGAAAAACGTATTCTGCCGAATTGCCGCTACAACGCCGAGCGGCAGCGCAATGACGATCGTCAGCAGCAGCGCCGCCACGGCGAGCTTTACCGTGTTCGGAAAGCGCGCTAAAATCTCCTCGCTGCACGCACCGCCGCTTTTATACGACGTGCCGAGGTCGCCGCGGCACACGCCGAGCATATAGCGCCCATACTGCACGAGCAGCGGATCATTCAGGCCCATTTCTTCGCGCAGCGCGTCGACCGTTTCCTGCGAGACCTCCGCGCCGAGCAGCGTCCGCGCCGGATCGCCCTGCGCCATGCTCATGAGCAGAAAGACGATGAGCGTCGCGCAGACGATGACCGGAATGAGCCACAAAAGCCGCTTGCAGATGTATTTAAGCATGTACTTCACATCCTTTCAGAGCCGCTCCGGGCCGCGGCAGCCGGCCCAGACCGCCGCGGTGACCGGAGAAATGGTTCGGCGCGGTTACGCCGCCCAGTAGAACAGGTGATACTGCGTGAAGTAAGCGCCGTTGAAGTTGACGCCCGCAAGGTCGGAATTGTACGCGCGGAACGCCATATCCGTGTAGAGCGGGACGTACATGCACAAGTCGGCCAGCTCGCCCTCGAGGTCGTATGTCGCCTGCGCGCGCGCATCCGGGTCGAGGATGGAGGCCACGGAGCTGATCTCGGCGTCGAGCTCGTCGCTATGGTAGCGCGAGCAGTTCTGCGCGCCGATCTGGTCGGAGTGATAAAGCCGGCGGATATAGTCGATGGCCGACGTGTTTGCGATGCCCTGAATGTAGCCCTCAAAGTTGCCGAGCGAGGAATCGGAGATCGTCGTGGCCGCCTCGTTGAGCTCAATGGTGACGTCAATGCCAAGATCGGCAAGGTTGGACTTGATGACCTGCGCGACGAGCGAGCGCTCACCCTCGACCGTCGTGAGCGTGAAGCTGAGCTCGGACGGGTCATAGCCGGACGACGAGAGCAGCTCCTTTGCCTTGTCGAGATCGCGCTCCATGATAGAATGGGTCAGGTTCTCGCCGGCAAGGCCGTTCGGCGCGACGCCGTAGGCCGGGTAGCCATAGCCGTTGAGCGCCGCTGCAACGAGCGCCTCGCGGTCAATGGCGTAGCTGAAGGCGCGGCGGACGTCGTTGTTCTGCCACCAGGTGAGCGCCTCATAGTTCATGGCCAGCTGCATGAGGTTCATGGACGCGACGCCCTGAACCGTGATGCCGTCCTCGGCCTCAAGCGCTGCAAGGTCAATGGTTGCGGGATCAAAGATGAAGTCGATCTCCCCTGCCTCAAGCGCGATGGTGCGCGACGAGCTCTCGGGGATGAAGCGCCAGGTCAGGTTCGTGATGAACGGCGTTCCCTTGAAGTAGTCGTCAAAGCGCTCGAACGTCAGGCTGTCGCCCTTGCTCCACTCAACGAATTTGTACGGGCCGGAGCCGCACGGCTTGGCATTGAAGTCCCAGCCCTCTGCCAGCTTCTCGGACGGCAGGATGGACGTGCCGGCCTGACAGAAATTCGCCAGCAGCGATGTGTCGGGGTACTTCGTGATGATCGTGAAGTTGTAGTCGTCTACGATCTCGATGCTGTCGATCGAGGCGACGTAGCTGCCGGAATACTCGTTCGTGCGGACCATTTCAAGCGTATCTTTGACATCCTGCGTCGTAAGATCCGTGCCGTCATGGAACTTCACGCCCTCGTAGATCTTGAAATGCCACTCGTTGTCGGAGACATTTTCATACGTCTCGACGAGATCGCCGACGGCGTTGTAGTTGGCGTCGAGCGTGAAGAGCGTGTTGTAGAGAATATGCGCCATCTGCGAGACGATCATGGACTGCTGGTTGATCGGGTCGAGCGTGCCCGGCTCGGCCGCGCCGCCGATGATGAGGCTGTCGCGCGCACTTGTGACATTCTCGTCGATCTCCCCGGCTTCGATGCCGCCTTCGGCAACGGTCTTGCTGTCGTCGCCGCCATCGGGCTTTGCGGCCGCGCCGGTGTCAGTGTTCGTGACCGGGTCGGATGTGCCGGCGTCCGTTGTTTTGTCTCCGCCGCAGCCGGCGATGAGCGCCGCGATCAGACAGATGCAGACGAGCAGACTGATGATCCTCTTTTTCATTTTGTTCCTCTCCTTTGTTTTGAGTGGCAGCCGCGTCCATGCCGTGCCGAAAAACAGCCCTTGACGGCGAAGCTGCGAGATGCATATAATATAAGCACGAATTATCAAAACATCTAGCAGAATCCATCCCAAAACTTTCATTATTTTGACGTGGTGATCAAGATTGAGTGAAAACAGACCTGCGCCATTTCAGCAGCCTACCGCAAACGCGTCCGCGGAATATGGCGAGTATTTTACCGATTTTGTCTTTGAGCACTATGTGTTCCCCGATATGTGGGACTATGGCTCGCACGCGCATCCGATGATGCAGTATTCCATGGTGCTCAGCGGCGAGTTGGCGTACAGCGTAGGCCAGCGGGAGTTCGTCATCCCGGCGGGCAGCGGATTTTTTGTCAATTACAACCGTTTCCACCGCGCCATTGCCGACCCGAACCGGCCGTCAGAATTTCTCTCGTTCCTTGTCAGCCCGGAATTTGTGACCGGCCGCCGCGGGAGCCAGATCGCCGGGAAATACAGCGAGACGTTCACGTCAGCCGAATACGGCGACTGCCTGGAGCTGCACCCGCACGACCCATCGGCGCGCATCATCCTCGAGAACATGAGCAAGCTCAGTGAAGCCTCCCGGCGCAAGGATTTCGGCTATGAGCTGACCGTAAAAGCGCTTGCCGTTGAGATCTGGCACCAGACGGTGCTTATGCTCCGCCAGCGCAGCCGCAGCGCGCCGCTCACGCCGCCAAATGCTGACCAGGCACGCATCAACCAGATCATCACGTACGTCCACCTCTACTTCCGCGCAAAGCTCACGCTGGCCGACCTCGCCGGCTGCGCCAGCATCAGCCCCGGCGAGTGCTGCCGCCTGTTCGCACGCACGGTCGGCTATACGCCCATCGAGTTTTTAAACCGCTACCGCATCTCACAGGCGCAGCTCATGCTGCGCGATACGCACGCAAGCATCCTGCAGATTGCGCAGGACACAGGCTTTCCGTCCATCAATCATTTCATCACGATGTTCAAACGCTTTTCCGGCTGCACTCCGCGCGAATACCGCCTGCGCATCCAGCAGACCTCGCCCGGTTCATCCCATCCGGATATGGCAAAAGTAACACATCTCTGATTTCTGGATCCTGCCATTTGGTTAAGATCCAGTGATTTCGAATTTTGAAAAAGTGCGCTCCGACCGTTTGGCCGGAGCGCACTAATTATTATTGTATTTGAGATTTCGCTCATCCAACAGTCGCTGCGAGCAATTGCGAGAGCGTCTTATACGTAACGGGTTCGCTCAAGGTGCCTACGTCGCTGGGATCGCAGATCCTGCGGGCGTTTGCCCATTCGGCGGCGGTCGGGTATTTGCCTGTCGGGGCAAAGGCGCGGAAGAGCATGGTGAGGGCCTGCGCCGTGGTCATGGGGGCGTCGGGCGCGAAGCGGCCGTCGGTGTAGCCGAGGAGGAAGCCGGACTGGCGGGCCCAGCTGACGGCGCGGTGATACGGCGCGTCGGGCCGGACGTCGGGAAATTCGCTCGGCACGGGGTCGGCGCTGGTGCCGCCGGAGGCCAGATAGAGCATCTGCGCCGCCTGCGCGCGGGTGAGGGCGGCGTTTTCGTCGGCGGGATCCCAGCGGATTGAGATGTCGTCCAGGTAATAGGCGCTCGTCGCCTCAAAGCCGGAGTCGGTGCCGAGGATCAGGCAGACGCTGCCGTCCTGGCCGGCCTTTGCGTACGCCCGGAACGAAAACTGCTTACATTCGTAGGCGCCGGGGCGCTGCGCATCCGTCTTTTCCATGTTCCCAAGCAGCTGGAC
>CAVFYN010000004.1:0-2887 GCA_963626425.1 Bacteroidaceae bacterium | reverse complement strand
TGAACCTCTCAGTCGGCTCCGCCGACAGCTCCCCTTGCAGGGGAGCCATTCGGAAAGCGTGTGCCGCAATTGGCGCGCAGCAGACGCTGTACCGCAGTCGTAGGGGCGGATAGCATCCGCCCGCCGAATTCCCGCCGCGATTCGTATTCCGGCCGTAGGGCGGGATGACCCCATCCCGCCGCACGTGCGCGCCGATTGCGGCGTGCGGTAAATTAGAATGTCATTCAGAGGGCGCAAAGCGCCCGTGGAATCTTGCCGATTACGGTGCACCGATTGCGTGCCAGCGAAAACGAAAACACGTGTCACCCTGAGCTTGCCGAAGGGTCTTGCCGGTTGCGGTAGTGTTGCGTCTTGTTCCAGCGCTGGATGAATAATGACCATACCGCAATCGGCAAGATTCCACGCCGTCTGCGACGGCTCTGAATGACATTCTTTTTTACCGCCGGATCGCAATCGGTTCTCCGTAATCGGCAAGATCCTTCGACTCGCTGCGCTCGCGAAGACATGACAGTGTAAGGGGCTGGCGCTCCGCTCAGGATGACAGGTCTAATTAGGCGTGTTCCGCAATCGGCGCGCACCGGCGGGCGGATGCTATCCGCCCCTACAAGATGCGGTGCGCTGTCCCGCCGCGGCGGTCACCCCTCCGCCTTCCATCTTCGGATCTCCTCCAAAAACGCCGTCCCGTACCGCTCCGCCTTGACTTCGCCGACGCCGGAGACCTCCAGAAACTCCGCCTCCGTCTCCGGGGCGCGGGCGGCCATGTCGGACAGCGTGGCGTTGGAAAAGACGATGTACGCCGGGACGTCCTCGCCCCGTGCGATGTCGGCGCGCAGCGCGCGCAGGCGCTCGAAGAGCTCGGGGTTTTCGCCCGCGGGCGCGAGGCGGGCGCGCTCTTTGGACGGGGCGGGCGCGGAGGTGCGAAGGGATACGCGCTCGCCGCGGAACAGGACGCCGCCGGCGGCGGCCGTCAGCTCGAGCGTGCCGTAGACGGGGTCGGCGTGGAGGTAGCCGAGCGACTCGAGCTGGTCGATGTACTCGCGCACGGCCGCGCGCGGGGTATTTTTCAGCAGGCCATACGTCGAGACGGACTCCAGGCGCAGCTCGCGCACGCGCTTGTCGCGGCTGCCGCACAGCACGGCGGCGATGAGCGCCGCGCCGACGTTGTAGCCGAGGTGGTCGCGCACGCGGCGCACGCACGATAAGATCATCTGCGCCTGCGGCGTACAGTCGGTCATGGAACCGGCCGCGCGGCAGTTGCCGCAGTTATCGCAGCGGTCGGGGTGCTCCTGCCCGAAATAGCCGAGCAGATACCCGCGCAGGCAGCCGGTCTGCTTGCAGTAGGCCGTCATGGCGGAAAGGCGCGCATAGTCGCCGCGCAGCACGGCCTCGCGCTCGTCCTCCGGCAGGTCGGCATCATCGGAGGACGACTCGATGAGGAATTTCGCCGTCTGCACGTCGCCCGCGCTGTAGAGCAGGATGCAGTCGGCCGGGGCCCCGTCGCGCCCGGCGCGGCCGGCCTCCTGATAGTAGGCCTCGATGCTCTTGGGCATGTTGTAATGGATGACGAAGCTGACGTTCGACTTGTCGATGCCCATGCCGAACGCGTTCGTCGCGACGCAGACGAGCGCGCGGTCGCAGAGAAAGTCCTCCTGATTGGCGTGCCGCTCCTCGTCCGAGAGCCCCGCGTGGTAGCGCGTCGCGGCCACGCCCGCGCTTTGCAGCGCCTCGCACACCGATTCGACGGCCGCGCGCGTGGCGCAGTAGACGATGCCGCACTGCCCCGGCCGCGCGGCGACGAGTTTTTTGAGCGCGGCGAGCTTATTCTGCGGCCGCAGGACCTCGAAATTCAGGTTCGGCCGGTCAAAGCCCGTCGTGACGCAGACGGGATCGCGCAGGGCGAGGGCGGAGATGATGTCCTCCCGGACCTGCTCCGTCGCCGTCGCCGTAAACGCCGCGACGACGGGGCGGCGCGGCAGCTTTTCCAGAAATTCTGTGATATGCAGATAGCTTGGCCGGAAATCCTGGCCCCACTGGCTGATGCAGTGCGCCTCGTCCACGGCGACGAGCGGGATCGTGAGCGAGCCGGCCAGCGCCGCGAAGCCCTCGGTGTCCAGCCGCTCGGGCGCGACATAGACGATGCGGCAGCGCCCGGCGCGCAGCTCCCGCAGCACCCCGGCGCGCTCGTCGGGCGACTGCGCGCTGTGGATGGCCGCGGCCGGGATCCCCGCGGCCGTGAGCGCCATGACCTGGTCGCGCATGAGCGAAATAAGCGGCGAGATGACGACCGTCACCCCGCCGAGCAGCAGCGCCGGCAGCTGGTAGCAAACGCTCTTCCCGCCGCCGGTCGGCATGATCCCGAGCGCGTCGCGCCCGGATAAAACCGCGTCAATAAGCGCCTCCTGCCCCTCCCGAAATCCCGTGTGGCCGAAGTAGTGCGAAAGCGCAGCGAGTTTGTCCATGAGGACCTCCGTTGTTGAGTGAATAGGTAAGAGTGAAGAGTGAATAAGTGGCAGATTTCGGCGCGGCGAAGTAGCGGGACACGCCGGTAGGGGCGGATATCATCCGCCCGCAAGGCCGATTGCGGCGTGCGGCAAATCAGAATGTCATTCAGAGGGCGTGAAACGCCCGTGGAATCTTTCCGATTGCGGTGCACCGATTGCAATCCAGCGGAACCGAAAACACGTGTCATCCTGAGCGGAGCGAAGCGGAGTCGAAGGATCTGCCCAATTGCGGTAGTCTTTCGTCTATTTCCAGCGCTGGAATAAGACGCGGCCATACCGTAATCGGGCAGACCCTTCGACAAGCTCAGGGTGACAGGTCTAATTAGGCGCCGGCACGCAATCGGCTTACCGCAATCGGAAAGATTCCACGCCGCTGCGCGGCTCTG
>CAVFYN010000003.1:0-2425 GCA_963626425.1 Bacteroidaceae bacterium | reverse complement strand
CATCGCGGGCGCGTATGACGCGGGGCTGCTGCCGTTTTCGTCCATGGCGGCGGCCATTGCGGGCGCGAACGTCGGCACGACGTCGACGGGCTGGCTGCTGTGTCTCGGACTTCGGGCGGGGAATTGGACGGCGGCCCTGCTCGCGGCCGCGGCGGCGGTTTTCCTGCTGCGCAAAAAGCGCGGCGCGGCCGGGACGGCGGCGGGGCTTCTGCTCATCGAGCTCGGACTCGGCGCGCTGTCCGGAAAGGCGGCGGGCGGGATGGGCCGGCTGCTTCGCGGCGGGATGGCGGGGACGTTTTTCCGCGCGGCGGCGCTGACGGGCGTCATCCAGTCGTCGTCGGCCGCCGTCGCGTTTTTGCAGGCGGCGTCCGGGGCGGGCGCGCTGCCGCTCGGCTCCGCGCTCGCGGCCGTGCTCGGCAGCAACGTCGGCACGTGCGCGACGGCGATGCTCGCGTCGCTCGGCGGCGGACGGGGCGCGAAGCGCGCCGCGCTGACGCATCTGGGGTTCAACGCGCTCGCCTGCGCGCTCGGCTTCGGATTTTATGCGGCATTTTCGCCGCATCTTGCGCCGACGGCCAGCCCTGCGCGCGTCGCGGCGCTGCACACGCTTGTCAACGTGCTGCCGGCGATGCTGCTCGCAGTTTGCGCGAAGTTCAAAATTCTAGTTGCGCATCGGCGCAAACTATACTATGATGAGAAAGCTAAATAATGAAAAATTGCGGGGTTTACCATGAAAAAAGTCGCAAAGATCATCGGAATCATCCTGCTCGTGCTGCTCGTCGTCGTCGCGGGCTATGTCATCTACGTGTTCGCGAGCTTCACGCGCCAGCCGGACAACCTCGACCTTGCCGTCGTGCAGGACGCGGAGCCCACGGCCGCGGACGGGCAGACGTACACGCTCGTCAGCTGGAACCTCGGCTTCGGCGCGTACTCGGACGACTTCACGTTCTTCATGGACGGCGGCACGGAGTCGCGCGCGCGCTCGGCGGACGCTGCGCGGGAGAACATCTCGGCCATGCTGGACAAAGTACGCGAGCTTGATCCCGATTTCGCGTTCTTAGAGGAGATCGACGTCGACGCCACGCGCACGTACCACGTCGACGAGCGCGCCATGGTGCTTGATGCGATGGCGGACTACGGCGCGGTGTTCGCGCAGAACTATGATTCGCCGTATCTCTTTTACCCGATCACGAGGCCGCACGGCGCGTCGCGCGCGGGCCTCATGACGCTGTCAAAATACCACATCGACTCGGCGCTCCGCCGCAGCCTGCCCATTGAGTCCGGCGTGACGAAGGTCGTCGACCTCGACCGGTGCTACAGCATCACGCGCATCCCGCTCGTGGGCGGCAAGGAGCTGTGCCTCTACTGCGCGCACCTTTCGGCCTACACGTCCGACGGGACGATCGCGGACGAGCAGATCAAAATGCTCGCTTCCGACCTTCAGGCCGACTTTGACGCGGGCAACTACGTCGTCTGCGGCGGCGACTTCAACAAGGATCTGCTCGGCGACTCCGGCGCGCTTTTCGGTGTCTCGGGCGAGGATTACACGTGGGCGCAGCCGTTCCCGGAGGCGCTGCTCGGCGACGATCTCGCGCTCGTCGCGCCGTTCGACGCGGACGACCCCGTCCCGTCGTGCCGCAACGCGGACATCCCGTATGAGAAGGGGAAGAGCTACGTCGTGACGGTCGACGGCTTCATCGTCTCGAGCAACGTGACGGTCGAGCGCGCGGAGGTCATCGACACGGGCTTCTTGTGGTCCGACCACAACCCCGTCCGCCTGACGTTCACGTTGGGAGGCTGAGCCGTGGCGCGCTTATCGGACAAGCGCCTGTTCCTGCTCGACATGGACGGGACGCTGTACTTGGATGAGGACTTATTTCCCGCGACGCCCGCGTTTTTGGAGCACATCAAAGCCGCGGGCGGACGGTATCTCTACCTGACGAACAATTCCTCGCGCGGCGTGGACGCGTATGTGGAAAAAATGCGCCGCCTCGGCATCGCGGCGACAGCGGACGACTTCTTAACGAGCGTCGACGCGACGATCGTGGACCTAAAGCGCACGCACCCGGACGATCTGCTCTATTGCTTTGGCACGGCGACGTTCCGCGCGCAGCTTATCTCCGCGGGCCTTCGCGTCACGGACAAGCTGGAGGACGGGATCTCCGCCCTCGTCATCGGCTTTGACACGGAGCTGACGTTCAAAAAGCTCGAGGACGCGTGCATCCTGCTCGGCCGCGGCGCGGACTTTATCGCGACGAACCCCGACTGGGTCTGCCCGACGTGGTATGGCTTCGTGCCGGACTGCGGCTCGGTGTGCGAGATGCTGCATCGCGCGACGGGCTGTCGCCCGCGCGTCATCGGAAAGCCGCAGCCGGCCATGGTGGAGCTGGCGCTGGCCAAAACGGGCTGTGCGCCGGAGCAGGCC
>CAVFYN010000002.1:11155-21036 GCA_963626425.1 Bacteroidaceae bacterium | reverse complement strand
CTCCTGATCGAGCGAGTCGATGGAGTTTTTCTTGAACACCTCGCTCAGGAAGATCTCGCACAGCGTCGTCGGCAGCTGGTAGATGAGGCGGCCGATGCCGAGGTTTTCATAGTGGATGATCGTCTTTTCCGTGTCGAACACCTTGCCGACCTCGATGGCGACCTGCGCCTCTTTGTAGGCGTTGCCGAGCTCGCGCAGATGGCCCGCGACGGAGCCGATGCCGATGACGGTCTTGATCATCATCTCGTTCTGCACGGCCTGCTCGATGGCCTCGGCGATGGCGATGAGCTCGCGGTTGTCTGTACCGGGCTGGACCTGCTTGACGACGGCGATGTCCGTCTCGTTGATGGAAATGACGAAGTCGAGCTGCTTTTCCGGGAACACCTTGCGCAGCACGTCGACCGTCGCGACGTCCGCCCCGTCGACCTGGCGGACCAGGAACACGGCGCGCTGGACCTCCGTATTGAAATGGAGCTCCTTGGCGCGGATGTAGATGTCGCCGGGCAGGATGTTGTCGGTGATGATGTTCTTGACGAACGTGCCCTTGTCGTGCTTTTCCTCATAGAACGCCTTGGCGCCGTTGAGCGCGACGGCGGCCATGACGCACAGCGTGTGCGCCATCTCGTCCTCGCCGTCGGCAAAGACGGCATAGTCGAAATTGGAGCTCCAGCTGGCCAGCGCCTTGAACGTGCGCGTGTCGCAGACGCAGTTGGAGTCGCTCGCCATGCGCAGCTTGAGCGCGGGAGACTCCCACTTCTCGCCGATGAGCTTCGGCTCGCTGCACGAGACGACGTAGCCCTCTGCATCAATGATACCGAGCGTGCGGTCGGTCGCATCCTTCATCTGTGTAATTACACTCTGGAACATACGGCTGGACATACTCAGCCCTCCTCTGTCGATTCAGTCTCCCTGGCTATGGTCAAAACGCCATATAGCAAGAGCATACTATTTTTTTCGTCAGATTGCAAGAGCAAATGTACAATTTCTTTCAAACGCCGCGCCGGTTTTGATATAATTTGACGATTCTTTCGTCAATATGTTTAAAAACCCCGCTCGGTTTCTGGCAGAAGCATACCCGCTGCCCGCAAAGTATGCCGAAACGGATTCATTCCGTTTCGGCATTTTCGCCAACGTCCAGCGCCGCGATCTCGTCCTCCGTCAGCTCGCGCACGGCGCCGGGCGCAAGATCGCCGAGCGAGACGGCGCCCTCGCGCTCGCGCTTCAAATACGTCACCGGAAGGCCGCGCGAGGCCAGCATCCGGCGGACCTGGTGGTATTTGCCCTCCGTGACCGTGACGCGGCACTCGCCGGGCGATAAGATCTCGAGCTTCGCCGGGCGGCAGACCGTCCCGTCGCGAAGCGTCAGGCCGCTTTCAAACGCCTGCACATCCGCCGCCTCGGCCGCGCCCTCGTGGCGGGCGAAGTAGCATTTCTCCGTCCCGTGACGCGGCGCGGTGAGCCGGTGGCCGAGCGCGCCGTCGTTTGTGAAGAGCAGCAGCCCCTCCGTCTCCTTGTCGAGCCGCCCGACCGGGAACAGGCCGAGCTTCCGGTACTGCTCCGGCAGCAGGTCCATGACCGTTTTGTCCCGCGGGTCGTCCGTGCTCGTCACATAGCCCGCGACCTTGTGCAGCATGAGCACGACACGACCGGACGTGCGCACCGGCACGCCGTCAAACGTGATGGAAACGGCCGCGGGATCGAACTTCGCCGCGCCGTCGCGCACCGCGGCGCCGTCGACCTGCACGCGCCCGGCGCGCAGGATCGTTTTCAGCTCCCGCCGCGAGGCGACGCCGGCCTCGGATAGGATCTTGTCGAGTCGTTGCAGCATAAAAGCACCTGCCTGTCATATTGTCCCGGCACAGCGAATAGGCTGTACCACAAAATTCAAACGTGTAATGGGGGTCCCGCCATGATGATCGTAACCGCCAAGCTCTCCAAGAGCAAGATTCTCACCGCGCTGCTGCTCATCGCCGCCGCGGCCGTGTGCATTTTCCTGCTCACCCGCACGTCCGGCGCCGAGGCCGCGAGCGCGGGCGCGCACGACACCGCCGCCAAGACGAACGACCAGCGCGTCGCGTTCCTGGCCTCCTACGGCTACCAGGTCGAGCCCGAGCCTGTCCAGACGCAGGAGGTCCGCATCCCGAAGGAGTTCCCCGACGTCCTCGCCCGCTACAACGAGGTGCAGAAGGCGCAGGGTTTCGACCTTTCCAAGCTCGCGGGCAAGCAGGTCAAGCGCTATGTCTACCGCGTGACGAACTACCCGGACGCGGACGGCGAGGTCCTCGCCACGCTGCTCGTCTATAAAAACAAGGTCGTCGGCGGCGACGTGTGCTCAAGCGCGCAGAACGGCTTCCTGCACGGCTTCGCCATGCCGGCGCAGGACGTCACAGCCAGATCGGAATGAGCTCGACGCCGCGGCGCTCGGCGTAGGATACCGCCGCGCCCGTCCCGCCGCCGGAGCCGTCGTAGACGGTGATGAGCCGCGCGCACGTGTCGATCATGGCGCGGTTTCGCCGCAGCATGCACCCCGGCGAGTAGGAAGGCTCCACGGTGATGACGCGGTCGCACCGGGACAGCGCCGCCTCATAGCGCGCCCGGTCGGATGCGCCCCAGCGGCCCGCCTGCTCCGGGCACGGCAGCCACGCCGTGAAGCGGATGTCCGGGAAGCCGGCGCGCAGGCGGTCGACCGCCTCGAAAAAGTAGAGGTCGCACCCGCGGGCCATGCCGCAGGCAAACTCGGAAAACCCGTCGCGGTACGCGCGCTCGGCCGCGCGGAAGATCTGGAGCTTGAGCGCGGCGCAGCGTGCGTCGCGCTCATCGCCGCCCCACGGCAGCTTCTCCGGCCGGTGTCCGGAAAACGCACAGACCATCGCGCGCACCTCCCTTTTGCTTCCAACAGTATACCACAGCGCGGAATTTGAAAAAAGCCCTTGCAATTTTCGGTTTGTATGCTATAATGTCCCCGACAACTGAACAGGATGTCTTCAGGGCAGGGTGAAATTCCCGACCGGCGGTAAAGTCCGCGAGCGCAAAACGCGTTGATTCGGTGCAACTCCGAAACCGACAGTATAGTCTGGATGGAAGAAGATGTGTGCATCACCTGCTCCCAAGAAACGATGTAACACCTGAAAGGCATGGCTTTTCAGGTGTTGATTTTTTCTAAAGGAGCGTTTTTTATGACCACCCAGACCGCAGCCGCCCGCCAGCACAAGCTGACCGGCAATCCCCGCAAGATCGTTATGACGGCCATGCTGTCCGCCATCGCGTTTCTGCTCATGTTCGTGGAGTTCCCCATCCCCGCGCTCATCCCGGCGTTCGTGAAAATGGACTTTTCCGAGCTTCCCGCGCTCATCGCGACGTTCAGCCTCGGCCCCGTGAGCGGCGTCGTCGTGTGCCTGCTCAAAAACGTGCTGCACATCCTCATCAAGGGCACGACGAGCGCCGGCGTCGGCGAGCTCGGCAACTTCCTGCTCGGCGTGTGCTTCGTCGTCCCGGCCGGCCTTATTTATAAGAAGAAGCACGGCCGCAAGGGCGCGCTCATCGCCTGCCTCGTCGGCGCGGCCGCCATGGGCCTTCTGTCCGTGCCCATCAACTACTTCATCACCTACCCGGCCTACGTGAAGTTCTACGGCCTGCCGCTCGAGGCCATCATCGGCATGTACCAGCAGATCCTGCCGAGCGCGAACGGCCTTCTCGGCTGCCTTGTCATCTTCAACCTGCCGTTCACGTTCGTCAAGGGCCTGTGCGACGCGGCGCTCACGTTCCTCGTCTACAAGCGCATTTCCCCGTTCCTCAAGGGCAGATAAATAGAAAAAACACGCGGCGCATGGAGCTCCATGCGCCGCGCTTTTCTTTTTAGTACAGGAAATTGTTCGACGAGCCGGTCTGCGGGAAGCTGACGGTGTTGAGCGTCTTGCCCGTGGACTCGCTGACGATGTCGACCGTCGCGGCCGGGTCGTCCTCGGAGTCCTCCATGAAATACTGGTAGACCGAGAGGATGTACTCGCCGATGAGGTCGGTGTGGTCGTCCGCCGCCAGGTATTTTTCCGAGTCGACCGTGATGGTCACGTGGCGGAAGTCGTTGTCCTCGTCGAGGTCATACGAGACGACATACGCGCCGAATTCGTCGTTCGTCAGGATGTCGTTCAGGTATTCGATGAGGCTGGCCTTGCGGTCGGCCATTTTTTCTTCGTAGGCCGTGCGGTCCTGGCGGAAGGTGTACGTGCCGTCGTCGTTTTTCGTGATTCTCTTGAAGCCATGCTCCTCGCAGTAGCCGGGGATGTCGTCATCGTGGATGGACGGGCGGATGTAGTTATACGAAACGGTATAGATCGCGTCGTCGTCGGCGAGCTTCGCGCCCTTGGCCGTGCCGGAATTCTTGTCCGCGCAGCCGGCGAGCACGATCAGCGAAAGCGCCAGACAAAGGGCGCACAGGAGCTTTTTCATGGGTCATTACCTCCGTTTGTTGTCTGTCAGCCTATCGTACCATATCCGCCCGAAAAGTCAAGCGGACGCAAAGCGGCGCAGCACATCGCAGAACGCGCGCACGGCCTGCGTGCGGTAGCACCCGCGCGAGGTCGCGATGCCGCTCTCGCGGACGCAGAAATCGTCCGTCACCGGGCGAAAGACGATGTTCTCCTCCCACGGCTGCTCCTCGCCCGCGCTCGCGCGGCCCGGCGCGATGAACGACACGCCGAGCCCGCGGCTGATGGCCTCGCCGATGAACTGCGGAAAGTCGCCCTCGTAGCACACGTCCGGCTCAAAGCCCGCCTGCGCGCAGAACCGGCGCGTGAGGTCGTAGGAATCGGAATTGGAATTGTTGCAGTAAAACCGCTGCCCGCGCAAAAGCGCGACCGTGAGCGACGCGTTTTTTGCCAGCGGATGATCGCGCGACAAAATAACGCCCATCGGCTCGGTGCGCAGGCTCTGCCACTCGACGTCGTCCGACTGCACGCCCGGCCCCGTCAGCGCGAGGTCGACCTCGCGCGCGGCGAGCGCGGGGCCGATGTGCTGCGGCTCCATCTGGCGGACGCGGAGGTGCACGTCCGGGTGCTCGAACGCGAATTCGCGCACCGCGTCATATAAAAAGTCCGGCTCGCGCGTCGGGAACGACGACGCGACGCGGATCGTCCCGCCGAGGCCGCCGGACAGGTCGCGCAGATGGCGCTCCATGGCGTCGAGCTCGGCGATGGCCGTCTCCACGTGGCTGCGCGCGGCGCGGCCGAACTCGTTGAGCTGCACGGACCGGCCCGCGCGGTCAAAAAGCTGCACGCCGAGCTCCTGCTCGAGCCGCGCGATCGTCCGGCTGAGCGCCGGCTGCGTGACGTGCAGGCTCTCGGCCGCGCGCGTCATGTTTTCATACTGCGCCGCCGCCAGAAACGCGCGCAGCTGCGCAAGCTCCATATTCCCCGCCTCCCTTTTTCTGCATCATAGCACATTTTATATCGTACCGCAATCGCTTATTACACCGGAAGCATATGCGGCGCATCACTTCTCATTGGACAACCCGCCCGTCCGGGCGTATACTAAAGAAAAAACCGACTATGGAGGTCATGGCAATGGATGCAAAACAGCTGCTTCGCGTCATGCAGCAGTACACCGCACGAAAGCGCACGCTCGCGCCCGAGCGCTACGCCGCCATGCAGGAATTTCACGACGTGTGCTCCGGCGCGCTCGACGCGCCGAAGATGGAGCCGGGCCGCTCGCCCGACGAGATCAAAAAGGAGCTGGCGCAGCTCGAGGCCCGCTCGGCCGTCCTGCGCGAGCTGCTCGCGGGCAAGTGGCCGGACGATCAGGTCATGCGCGACGTGCTCGGCGTCGGCCCCATCGAGCTTGAGGAGGCGCGGCAGGAGATCTTCCCCATCATCCGCCCCATCCCGGAGCGCCTCGTGCTCATGATGTTTGACGACGCGACGATCGACCACATCGAGCAGGCCGCGCCGATTCTGGAGCGCCGCGGCGGCCGCGGCAACTTTTTCGTCTGCGAGATGGCGAGCGGCATGTTCGGCGGCCCGGGCTTTGACGACAAGACGCGCTTTATGACGTGGGAGCAGATCCGTGAGCTGCACGAGCGCGGCCACGAGATCGTCAACCACTCCATGCACCACGACCCGCGCGCCTACGCGGACGGCCCGGACGAATACATCCGTGAGGAGGCCGCGCTCATTGAAGCGCGCTGCGAGGAAAACGGCATCCCGCGCCCGACGGCCTTCGGCTACCCCGGCGGCCAGTGCACGGCGCGGCACGAGGCCATCCTGCACAACGCGGGCTATCTCTGGGCGCGCGGCGACATGCAGGGCGACCGGTTCCACCGCGCCGCGTGCGCGCACTATGACCCGCTCGTCGACTCGCCGCTGGCTATGCCGTCGTTCAACACGGCGCCCATGATGACGCGCGAGCGGCTCAAAGAGGTCGTCGAGGGCGCGACGAACGGCTGCGTCGCCGTTCTGGCCTATCACGGCGTCGACGGGCACGATTTTGAGACGCAGACGTTTGAAGAGCAGGTCGCGCTCATCTACGATCTCGGCGGCCGCTGCATCACGTTCCGCCAGCTGGCCGGGTACATCGACCCCGTCCGGGCATACGACTACACGCATTTATAAGAGAAGGAGGCGCGACCCATGGCTCTCACCTATCCGCATCTGCTCTCGCCGATCAAGGTCGGCAATGTCGTCCTGCGCAACCGCCTGATCTGCACGGCGTCGAACCCGCACTTCATCCAGGCCACGGAAAAATGGCCGACGGAGGCGCTCATCACGCACTATGCCAACAAGGCAAAGGCCGGCGCGGCCGTCGTCACGTGCAAGGGCAACAACCCCGTCAAGACGACCGACCCGCACTCGCTCACGCTCGACATCCACACCGGCCAGCACCAGCACATGTTCGCGCAGGTCGCCGAGGCCGTCCACTACTACGGCGCGAAGGCGAGCTACCTCGTCCTGCCGGACATGAACATCGTCAAGGGCTACGACGCGTCCGACGGCGTGCTGTCCGAATTCGTCGCGGGCGACGGCTCGAAGGCCGAGCTCGGCAAGGCCGCGCCGAAAGAGCTGCTCTACCGCATGGTCGAGGAGTACGGCAAGGAGGCCCGGCTCGCGCAGAGCCTCGGCTTTGACATGTGCTTCATGCACATGGCCTACCGGCTCATGTTCCCCGGCCGCTTCCTCTCGCCGCTGACGAACAAGCGCACGGACGAGTTCGGCGGCTCTCTTGAAAACCGCGCGCGCTTCCCGCTGATGATCTGCGAGGAGATCAAGCGCCAGTGCGGCAAGGATTTTCTCGTCGAGATCTCCATCTCCGGCCGCGAGGACGACATGTTCGAAGGCGGCCTGACGGTCGAGGACCAGATCGAGTTTGCAAAGCTCGCCCGCGGGAAAGTGGACATTCTGCAGATCCGCGGCGGCTCCATCGACCCGTCGCAGCCGACGTACTTAGATCCGCGCGAAATTCCGCAGCTGCCCGCCGCGGCGGCCATCCGCAAGGGCGTGCAGGACGCGGGCGGCGGCATCCTCGTGAACGTCGTCGGCGGCTGCCAGGATCTTGACCACTGCGAGGACATCATCGCCTCCGGCCAGGCCGACTTCATCGGCGCGGCGCGCGCGTTCATCGCCGACCCGGAGTGGGGCGTCAAGGCGTATGAGGGCCGCGGCGAGGACGTCGTGCCGTGCCTGCGCTGCAACAAGTGCCACATCCCGGGGCCGGAGAAGTGGAACACCGTCTGCTCCGTCAACCCCGTCTGGGGCATCGAGCACAAGGCCGAGCGCATGGTCGCGCCGAAGCCCGAGACGCCGAAAAAGCTCGCCGTCATCGGCGGCGGCCCGGCCGGATGCGAGGCCGCGCTCATCGCCTCGCGCCGCGGGCACGACGTGACGCTCTTTGAAGCGTCCGGCCGCCTCGGCGGTCTGCTCAATACGATGGACGGCATGGAGTTAAAATGGACCGTCGCGCGCTTCCGCGACTATCTCGCCCGGCAGATCGAAAAATCCGCCGTCACCGTCCGTCTGAACACGAAGGCCGGCCCGGACGACCTGGCTGGCTTCGACGAGGTCATCGTCGCCATCGGCTCTTCGCCCGCAGTGCCGCCCATCCCGGGCGTAAGCGGCAAAAACGTCAGTTTTGCCACGGACGCGGCGAAAAACGAGCCATCGCTCGGCCATCGCGTCGCGATCATCGGCGGCGGCGAGATCGGCGTGGAGATGGGCCTGCACCTGGCTTCCCACGGCCACGCCGTCACGGTGCTTGAGATGCAGGGCGTCCTCTCGCCCGAGAGCGTCCCCGTCCACTTCCGCAGCCTGCTCCAGGCGCGCTGGGAGAGTGAGGAGAACTTCTCGTACATCCTAAACGCCCGCGTCACGGCCATCGAGGACGGCCGCGTCGTCTACGAGCACGAGGGGCAAACGGCCGCGCTTGAATGCGACAGCGTCGTCCTCGCCGCGGGCATGAAGCCGCGCTCGGACGAGGCCATGGCGTTTTTCACCGGCGAAAAGCGCGTCCATATGATCGGTGACTGCGACCGCGTCGGCTCCATCCAGTCGGCCATGCGCGCAGCGTATGCGCTGGCGAGCAACATCTGAAATGTTCAAAAAATCCCGGCTGCGAAGCTCCGCAGCCGGGATTTTTTTATGCTTCGCCGGGCGCGCCGTCCGGCGGGGTCTGGCCGTCCGGCGGCGTCGGGGCGTTATCGGGGTCAAAGTCCGCCGGAGCCTGCCCGTCCGGGCGCTCCGGGGCGTTGTCGGGGTCGAAGTCCGCCGGAGCGTTGTCCGGATCGAAGTCCGACGGGGCCTCGCCGTCCGGGCGCGCGGGCGCGTTGTCTGGGTCAAAGTCGGACGGAGCCTGGCCGCCCTGCGGCATCCCGCCGCCCGGGCCGCCGCCGAAGCCGCCGAAGCCGCCGAAGCCGCGCGCCGTGCCGATCGTCGTCACGCTGCTCTCCACCGTGGCCGAGCCGGCCTCCGTGCCGCCGACCGTGACGGTGTACGTCTTGCCCGTCTCGATGTCCGCCGAGCTGTAAAGCGCCCACGAGAACGCGCAGCTCGGCGTGAACGACGCGACGCGCGCGCCGGTCTCGTCCGTGATGACGACCTCGGCGCCCTCCTGCGCGGCGTCGAGCCAGACGGCGATGCTGTTCTGCTCCGAGCCGTCCGACGGGCCCTCGGCCATGCCGGAGCTGCCCGCGGCGATGAGCGTGCCGCCGGAGAGTGTGAACGTCGTCTCGTAGTCGATGGAGCCGTCGGCATCGCTCGTCGGGCCGAACACGGTCACGGCGCCGCCCGTCATAACGATGGAGCCGTTGGAGTCAAGCCCGTCGCCGCCGGCCTCGATGTAGACGCTGCCGCCCGCGATGGTCAGGACATAGTCGTCCGACGCGCCGCCGAAGCCGCCGCCGAACATCCCGCCGAAGCCGGACGCATCCGACCCGCCGGCGCAGTTGATGCCGTCGTCGCTCGAGCAGATGGCGATGGTGCCGCCCGTGATGGTGACCGTCTCGCCCTCAAGGCCCTCGTAGCTGCCGGAGATGTCGATCGTCCCGGCCGAGACGGTCAGGGCGCTGTCGGCGTGGACGCCGTCGTCGCCCGTCGCGATGGCAAGCTCGCCGCCCGAAATGTCGACCGTGTCGGCGTGCAGCGCGTCGTCCGCGCAGTCGAGCGCGAGGCTGCCGTCCGCGACGGTCAGCGTCGTCCCGGCCTTGAGGCCCTTGTAGCTGCCGTCGCCGAGCGAATCGGCCGCGTTCGCGCCGCCGCCCGTCGTGATCGTGTACTCGCCGCCCTCCACGCGCAGCGCCGTCTCGGCCTGCACGCCGTCGTTTCCGGCCGTGATGGCGTATGTCCCCGCGCCGAGCGTCACAAAGCCGAGCGCGTCGTCTGCGTCCTCCGTGGATTTCACGC
>CAVFYN010000002.1:803-11145 GCA_963626425.1 Bacteroidaceae bacterium | reverse complement strand
CGCCGTCGCCGCCGGACGTGACGGTCAGCGTCACGTTTTCGCCCGCCGTGACGGACGATTTGCCGACGATGCCGTCATCGGCCGCGTCGACGGTGAGGCGCAGCGCCGAGATCGTCAGATCGCCGCGGCAGTTCACGCCGTCGCGCACGCCGCCGGAGACGGCAAGATCGCCCTCGCCCGTGAGCGTCAGGTCGGACTTTGCGTAGACGGCCGCGTCCTTTTCGCCGTCCGCGGGCTCGTAGTCCGCCGTGAGGGTCAGGCTGTTCTCCGTGCCGCCCTCGGCCTCGAGCGTCACGGATCCGGCCGCCGTCACCTCGACGGCCGGGCCGCTGTCCGACGTGACGGACGCGCCGGACAGCCGGAGCGTCACGTCCTCGCCGTCCGCGTCGACGACGATGCGGCCGGCATAGTCGCCGGAGAGCTCATACGTCCCGCCGGACATGATCGTCACGACGCCGCCGTCCGCGCTCGCGCCGGAGCCGGAAATTTTCGCGCTCTCGCCCGAGAGCGATATGGTCACGGCCGCGGTGTCCGCATCGGCGGCCGCCGGCTCCGACGCACCGCACGCGCCGAGCAGCAGTGCGGCCGAAAGCGCGGCCGCAGCCGCAAATTTTCTGTTCATGGGTCTTGCTCCCTTCGCTGGATTTACGGCCATTTTACCAGCCGGAGCGCATAAAAAAGTAAACAATCCGTGAATGTTCTGTGTGCAGAGTGCAAATTCTACCGGTCGAGATCGTAAAACGGATAGATCCGCTCCCACGTCCCCGCGTCCGTCTGCCGGACGGAGCTGCGGTGGCGCGAGAGTAAGCGCACAAGCTCGTACACGTCCACCCAGATCTCGCCGTTTCCGTCCTTCTGGCTCTCGTCGAAGATGAGCTGGAGGCCGAAGTGCAGGTGGACGGCCTCGATGTTGTTGACGTTCTCCTTCACGCTGTACCCCGTCCGGCCCATGAAGCCGATGACCTGCCCGGCCTCGACCATGTCGCCCTCCTGAAGGCCCGGCGCGAACGGCGCGTCCTTTCGCAGGTGGGCATAATAATAGTACCGCTTCCGGTCAAGCGAGCGGATGCCGACGCGCCAGCCGCCGTAGCGGTTCCACCCGAGCGCCTCAAGCGTGCCTGCCTCGACGGCGCAGATGGGCGTGCCGAGCGCGCCGAGCAGGTCGTTTCCGAGGTGCGGCCGCCGGTAGCCGTATGAGCGCGCCGCGCCGAAGTCGTCATAGTGCGCGTAGCTGTACCCGGCCGCGATGGGCGAAAACGCACGCAGGCCATACTGCGGCTTTCGGATCACATTTCCCGCGTCGTCCGTCGTCTCGATGGCGAAATTCCCGACGAGCCCGCCGAGGACGGCGCCGTAGGCCTCCCGGTAATAGGCAAAATATTTGTACTGCGCGCCGAGCAGCTCCTCCATGGACTGGTCCGTGTCCAGCTCCTTTGCCGCCGCGTCCACGGCGCGCACGGAAAAATCCCCGCCGCCATGCCGCGTCGCGGCGAGGGCCAGGATGTCGATCCACGAAACGCGCTTTTCCTGCTCCTGCGAGCGGATGTCATAGCCGAGCGCGCGCTCCATGGCCTCGCACGAGACGTCGAACTCCACCCAGCGGATGAAATCCGCGGCATTCACCTGCCCCATGAGCAGCAGCGCCGCGGCCATCAGCGCAAAAAATTTCTTCCCCACAGCGCTCACCTCGTAAGGTAGTCTGTGGGGAAGAAGCAAAACTATGTCTGGTTCATTCCGGCAGGATCGTCAGCTCCGCCGGCGCGTCGTCCGGGACGCCCTCGGCGTCCGACTCGTCCGCGGCGTAGGTTTCGCGGTACGCCGCGATGATTTCGCGCACCTGCGCGGCCGTGCCGTGGTACGTGTTCGGGTCCTCCGCGTCCTGCGTAAGTTCCGCGAGCTCCGGGATGTCCTCCGCTTTGCAGCCGGAGAGCGTCGCGCGGTAGACGTCCTGCTGGTCCGCCGCCGCGTCGCCCATCGCCGGTTCGATGCTGTCCGCGGCGTCCTCGGTCTCGGCGGTCGCCTCCGGCGCGGTGTCGAGCGCGTCGTCTACGGCGTCATAGAGCGCGTCGTAGCTGGCAGGCGCGGAAAACTGCGCCGTGTTCTCCTCCGCGTCCTCGGTCACGACGGCATCGCCGCTGCGCTCTGCCTTCATCGCCCCGTCCACGGAGAGCGCGGCCGTCGTATCGGCGTTTGCCTCCATCTGCGCGGCCGTGTCATAGGCGGCCTCCGGCGCGCCGTCCGCATTATCCGTACTGTTCGGCAGCTTCACAAGGCCCGTTCCGACCAGGATGACGAGCGCGGCGGCCACGGCCGCGAACGCCGTGGCGTGCCCGAACGCGAAGCGGCGCTTTTTCCCGCCGTTTCCGCCCGCCTCCTGCGACACGCGGTACATAACGCCCTCGGCAAAGCGCTCGGGCGGGTCGACCTCAAGGTCCGCCACGCCGGACTGGATGTCCTCATACGCGCGCAGGAGCTCCCGGCAGCTTTCGCATTCGGCAAGATGCGCCTGGAGCGCCGATTCCTGCTCCGGGGTCGTCTCCCCGTCGATGTGCAGGCTGATCAGCTCATAGATCTCATCACAGTTCATTGCGCATCCGCCTCCCTTCTCGTCTTTGTTGACGAACGCGCGCCGGAATTGTTCCCGCCGGATTGCAGCTTTCTTCGCATTTTTTCCCGCGCGCGGAAAATGCGCGACTTCACCGTCCCGGCCGGGACGTCCAAAACCTCCGAGATCTCTATGTAGCTCATGCCGTGGATGGCGCACAGCGTGAGCGCCTCGCGGTATTCCGGCTCAAGAGAATCCAGCGCCCGCGCGATCTCCTCGCGCTCGGCCGACGCGATGGCGCGCGCCTCCGGGCCGGGCGCGGGGTCGGGGCGGTCGTATTCCTCCGTCTCGTCGTCCTCGTTCACAAAGCTCAGGCTCACGACCTTCGAGCGCTTTTTCTGACGCAGGAAGTCAATGCAGACATTGCTCGTCAGCCGGTAGAGCCACGTGGAAAACGACGACTCGAACTTAAACTGCGGCAGCGCGCGCCACGCGCGCAGAAACGCCTCCTGCGCCAGGTCGAACGCGTCGTCCGCGTTGCCGGCCATGCGAAGCGCGAGGTTGTACACCGGCTTCTGATACTGCACCACGAGCTGCTCAAACGCCTTCTGGTCGCCGCCGGCGGCCTGCTCGGCCAGCTTTTTTTCGTCCATGCGATCACCTCAGATCCTGTACGATCCCCTTCGCGATGCGCTCGAATTCCCCGCACGACGAAAGATGGGAGATCTGTTCTTTATAATACCCGCTGTACGCCACGCCGCGCAGGTACCAGGCCATGTGCTTGCGCGCCTCCATGCAGGCGATGTACTCGCCCTTGTCCTCGACCGCGAGGTAAAACTGCCGTTTGGCGACCTCAATGCGCTCGCGCAGCGGCGGCCGCTCCGGGATGGGCTCGCCCAGAAGCGCGGCGCGCGCCTGCTCGAAGATCCACGGGTCGCCGAACGCGGGCCGGCCGATCATGACGGCGTCCGCGCCCGTGCGCTTCTTCGCGCGGACGGCGTCCTCCGCCGTGAAAATGTCGCCGTTGGCAACGACGGGGATGGACACGGCGCGCTTGACCTCCGCGATGCGGTCCCAGTCGGCGCGGCCGGAGTAGAGCATGCTGCGCGTGCGGCCGTGGACGGCGACGGCGCTCGCTCCCGCCTGCTCGACGATCTGCGCGATCTCGACGCAGTTGATGCACCCGCGGTCCCACCCCAGGCGCATTTTCACCGTGACGGGCACGTCCACCGCGCGCACGACCGCTTCGACGATGCGCCCGGCCAGCTCCGGCGTGCGCATGAGGGCCGAGCCGTCGCCGTTGTTGGCGACCTTCGGCATGGGGCAGCCCATGTTGATGTCCACAAACTCGCACCCGCTCAGCTCGAGCGCGAGGCACGCGCCCTCCGCCATGACGGCCGGGTCATTGCCGAAGATCTGCACGCCCGAGATGCCGGAAGCCGTTTTTTTCGCGATGCGCGCCGTTTTCTGGTCGTGATAGACGAGCGCGCGGGACGAGACCATTTCCGTCACGGTCGCCGCCGCGCCGAGCTCGGCGCACACGGCGCGAAACGCCGGGTCGGTCACGCCGGCCATCGGCGCTAAGATCGCGCCCTCCGGTATCGTCAGATCTCCAAGCTGCACGTGCATTCTCCTTTCATCCGCCCTGGCGGACAGTCGAATACATCATAGCACATTTTTCCCGCGCTTTCAACGAAGGCGCTACAGCAGCACGCTCAGCACCCACAAAAGCCCCACGAGCCCGCCGCCCGCCGCGGCCCAGACCGGCCGCGGAATAGAAAATCCGCGCGCGCGTCCCGCGCCGCCCGGGCCGCGCAGGTAGCCGTCCGCGGCCGCGCGCGCCTGCGCGATGATCTCCTCCTCGTCCACGCCCTGCCCGAGCGTGTCGGAGCGCAGGATGAAGATCGCCTGCTCAAACATCCGCCCGTCCGGCGACTTGACGACGATGACCTGCCGCGATAAGCCCTTGACCATAGCTCTCTCCCCTTTCGGAAGGATTTTCCCCGCATTGTGCAGCTGCTATACAAATCGCTTGCCGCGGCGGCGCAAAAATGGTAAAATAGCAAAAAACGCCGCGCGGAACCGGCGGCAAAACTGGAGGAATGACCATGGCGACCGAGATCGTTGAGCTCGACCCCGATCTCTACGCGCTCGAGCAGGACATCGTGCGCATGTTTCTCATCGTCGGCACGGAGCGCGCGCTGCTCGTCGACGCGGGCGCGGAAAAATGCGATCTGCCCGCGCTCATCAAAAGCGTGACCGATCTTCCGTGCGACGTATTTTTAACGCACTGCGACGGCGACCACACGGAAAACGCGCAGCAGTTTTCCCATATTTTCTGCCCGGAGGACGACCTTGCGCGCATCGCGTCCGACCGGCCGGGGCCGGAATACACCGGCGTCGGCGACGGATACGTCTTTGACCTCGGCGACCGGCATCTCGAGGTGCTCCACGTCCCCGGCCACACGCCGGGGCACAGCTGCGTACTCTGCCGCGACGAGGGCTGGCTCATCACGGGCGACTGCGTGAGCTACGACACCGTGTTCCTCTTCGGCCCGCACCGCGATCCCGCGCGCTACCGCGCGAGCCTCGACGAGCTGGCCATGCTGCGGGCGGAGTTTTCGCTGCTCTACCCGTGCCACGGCCCGTGCCCGCTTCCGGTATCGGCCATCGACGAGATGCGCGACTGCTTCGACGCGTGGAAATCCGGCGAAATCGCGCCCGAGAAGGCCGACTTCCCGTTCCCGCTGGACGAGCCGATCGCAAAATACTCGCTCGGCAGCTGCTCCATCTTCGTCCCCGCGGCGGGCGGAGCGGTATAATGCCGGAGCTATAACAATATCCCACATCGGAATTTTACAATTGACCGCGTCTGTGGTTGAATAGAGATACAGACAACATATGGAGGGGTTTGGCATGTTGAAAAACGACCTGTATCCGCACGTATTTTCCCCGCTGAAGGTCCGCGGCCTCACGCTGAAAAACCGGCTGGAGTACGCGCCGACCGTCGTGCTCAAATGCTCGCCGGAGGGCGACGTCACGCAGGAGATGATCGACTACGTCGCCTGGCAGGCGCGCACGGGCGTCGGCTATCTCACCATCGGCAACACGCCCGTCGTCCACACGGACAGCTCGGCGTGGACGTGCGAGCTGAACGTCACGGAGGACCGCTGCATCCACGGCCTGGAGCAGATGGTCCGCGCCGCGCGCGAAAACGGCGCGGAGATGAGCGTCGAGCTCGCCCACGCCGGCCGCGGCTCGAGCCACGACCCGAAGGTCCCCGCGCTCGCCCCGAGCGACGTGCCCTTAAACGGCGGCCCGCTCGGCTACATCAAGCCCATGAACCGCGAGGACATGGACTTCGTCCGCGACCAGTACGTCGACTGCGCCGTCCGCTGCGCCAAGGCCGGGCTGAAGATCCTCATGATCCACTGCGCGCACAACAACCTGCTCGCGCAGTTCATCTCGCCGCAGTCCAACAAGCGCACGGACGAGTACGGCGGCAGTCTGGAGAACCGGATGCGCTTCCCGCTCGAGGTGCTGCGCGCCGTGCGCGAGGCCGTGCCGAACATGGTCATCGAGTGCCGCGTCAGCGCGCAGGAGGATCTTCCGGACGGCCTCCAGCTCGAAGAATCGCTCCAGTTCATGGAGCGCGCGCAGGAATATGTCGACATCATGCACGTCTCGCGCGGCAACATCTTCTTCAACTACGGCTCGACGTACACCATCCCGACGTACTTCAAGGGCCGCCGGCTGAACGTCCCGTTCGCGGCCGAGGCGAAAAAGCGGCTGCACATCCCCGTCGCCGTCGTCGGCAACATCACCTCGCTCGCCGAGGCCGAGGACATCATCGCAAACGGCATGGCGGACATCGTCGTCATGGCCAAGTCCTACATGGCCGACGGCGACCTCATCCACAAATCCGTCCGCGGCTGCGCGTCAGACGTCCGCCCGTGCACGCGCTGCGACTGGTGCGGCAACGCAAATAATTACGGCACGAGCATGCGCTGCGCCGTCAACCCGCTGCTCGGCAAGGACATGGACCTCTCGTCCCTCGTCAAGCCCGGAAACGAAAAGCGCGTCACGGTCGTCGGCGGCGGCCCGGCCGGCATGATGGCCGCGCAGACGCTCACGGCCATGGGCCACGACGTCACGCTCTACGAGGCGACGGACCACCTCGGCGGCCTGCTGTGCGACGCGACGATCGCGCCGTTCAAGGAGTATATGCGCCTCTACCTCGACTGGGACAAGCGCCAGACGGAAAAATGCGGCGCGAAGATCGTCTACAACACGCGCGTCACGGCCGACATGATCGCGCAGGACGACCCGGACGCCGTCATCGTCGCCTGCGGCTCGACGTACCTGCACCCGAACATTCCGGGCATTGACAGCGAAAACGTCGTCACCGTCCGCGACACGGAGCACCACGCCGTGCCCGTCGGCGAAACGGTCGTCGTCTGCGGCGGCGGCATCGTGGGGCTCGAGTGCGCCGTTATGCTCGGCATGGAGGGCAAATCCGTCACGGTCGTCGACCAGCTGCCGCTCTCCGATTGGGCGAAGGATATGCCCGTGTTCAACCACATCGAGCTCAATTACCAGCTCGAAAAATACGGCGTCAAGTGCGTCGGCGGCGCGACGATCGAGTCGTTCACCGGCCGCGGCGTCAAGACGAGCGCCGGCGAATTCGAGGCCGACACGTGCGTCCTCGCCCTCGGCGTCAAGCCCGACCGGACGCTGGCCGACGAGCTGCTCGCCCGCTATCCCGAAAACGTGTTCGTCGTGGGCGACTGCGTCAGCTCCGCGCGGCTTCTGGCCGACGCGAACCAGGACGCGTTCCACGCCGCCATCCGCATCCGATAAATTATAAGGAGTGTTATCCATGGAAAAGAGATTCGTTGGCAAGACTGCCCTCATCACCGGCGGCGCGTCCGGCATCGGCAAGGCCACGGCGCTGGCCTTCGCGGCCGAGGGCGCAAACGTCGTCATCGTCACGTCGACCATCGTCGACAAGGCCGTCGCCCTCGCCGAGAGAATCAAGGCGGACTACGGCGTCGGCGCCATCGGCCTGCGCGCCGACGTGCGCGTCGAAGCCGACGTCGAGGCCATGATGAAAACGGCCGTCGAGACGTTCGGCGCCGTCGACATCGCCTTCAACAACGCCGGCGTCGGCCCGGACGGCGTCACCATCCCGCTCGCGCCGCTCACCGACGTCACCGAGCACGACTGGGACTGGGTCGTCGACGTCGACCTCAAGGGCGTGTTCCTGTGCATGAAGCATGAGCTTCGCCAGATGAAAAAACAGGGCTCCGGCTCCATCGTGAACACGGCGTCCACCGCGGGCATGAAGGCCATGGCGAACTTCGGCGGCTACAGCCCGGCCAAGGCCGGCCTCATCCAGCTGACGAAGTGCGCAGCCGTCGAGTGCTTCAACACCGGCATCCGCTGCAACGTCGTCTGCCCCGGCCCGACGCTCGGCACCGGCATGGCCGACCGCATGTTCGGCAAGCCCGAGGACGTCCACGCCGGCGACCCCGGCATGCCGCCCGTCACCGGCAAGCCCGAGGACATCGCCGACGTCGTCCTCACGCTCTGCTCCGACGCCAGCCATAAGATCACCGGCAACGTCGTCACCGCGGACGGCGGACTTGACGTTATCTAAAACAAGAGGGACTGCCCGCCGGGCAGTCCCTTTTTTCCTGCGCCCGTGCCCGATGGACTTCTCCGCCGCATTCTGCTATACTATTTGGAAAAGGAGTGATCCGCATGACCGAGCACCGCGAGCTGCGGCTCGAAAAATTCACGCGCGAGGATTTCCCGCTGTATGCCAGCCTCGTATTCAGCGAGGCCGTGATGAACATGAACCTTGGCCGGGCGTTCACGCCGGAAGAAGCACGGCGCTTCTTCGATCTGATGCTCGGCTATGACGGCCCCATCCTCGGGTATTACAAAGTTCTCGACCCCGGAAGCGGCGGCGCGTTTGTCGGCATGGGCGGGATCGGTGAGAGCGAGGAGGACGGCGTCTGGGAGGTCGAATACATGCTCCTGCCGGAATACTGGCATCAGGGCTACGGCACCAGTCTGCTCTCCGAACTGATCTCGCGCTGTCAGGCCGCGGGCTACAGGCAGCTCGCCGCGATCACGGACCCGGCGAATGTGTACTCCCGGCGGCTGCTGGAACATCAGGGTTTTCGGTTCGAGAAGGAATTTCAAAATCCGGACGGTGAGCCCGCCGTCCGCTATGTCCGGAGCCTCTGAGCGCACGCAGCGCAAAAAATCCCCGTATGGTCGCGGCCATACGGGGATCCTCTTTTTATTCCTCGACCGTCCCGAGCAGGGTGTCGTCGTTGAAGACCCAGTCGCGGACGTTGATGATGTTGTACTTTTCCGGCGTGCTGCGGATGACGACCTTGGCAAGGCCTGCGTTGATGATGAGCCTGCGGCACATGGCGCACGAGATGGCGTCGCGGATGAGCTCGCCCGTGGCCGTTTCGGTGCCGACCAAATAGATCGTGCCGCCGATGCAGTCTTTCCGCGCGGCGGAGATGATGGCGTTGGCCTCGGCGTGGACGCTGCGGCAGAGCTCGTAGCGCTCGCCGCTCGGCACGGCGAGCTTTTCGCGCAGGCAGTAGCCAAGGTCGGAGCAGTTGCTCCGCCCGCGCGGCGCGCCGTTGTAGCCGGTGGAGATGATCTCATCGTTCTGCACGATGATCGCGCCGAATTTGCGGCGCAGGCATGTCGAGCGCTCCATGACGGTCTGGGCGATGTCCAGATAATAATTCTCTTTGTCAATGCGTTCCATCAGGTTCCCTCCACTTTCCCGCGGTAGTTAGTGTTATTATAGACCGTCTGCGGCCCGCGCGCAAGTGTTTGCGCGCAATTCGCGGCAAAATCGGCGCATTTTCCTCCATTTTCGCGCCCGATGCGCGCCGGAGGGCCTTGCCGCGCACCACGCAAGCTGGTATAATGGTCAAAAACGCAAAGGAGGCGGCGCAATGAAACGATTCCGGCGGACGCTCTCGGCCCTTTTGTGCCTTGCGCTGCTGCTCGCGCTCGCGCCGGCGGCGAGCTCGGCCGTGGACATCACGTTCCTCGCCGTGAACGACACGATCCCAATCGGCCTTTCGGACGCGACGATGCCGTTTTACGCCAACAGCCTGCTGTACATCCCGCTGAGCCTGTTCGACATCGACGCGCTCGGCGTCGTCCCGCTCTATGACAGCGCCGCGCGCCGGCTTACGATGTTCAACGACACGCGCACGCTCGTATTTGACCTCGACGAGGGCACGATGACGAACGAAAACGGCACGATCTTCAGCGCGCAGGTCATCTCGCGCGGCGGCGTGCTGTTCGTGCCGGCGCTGTACTGCGCGTACCACTTCGGGCTGAGCGTCTCGTTTCTGACGAGCGTCGGCGGGTACTCCGTCGTCCGCTTCACAACCGGCTCGCAGGTCTATGACGACGAGCTGTTCATCGAAAAGGCCAACAACCTCATCGAGTACCGCGCCGCGCAGTATCTGGAGTCCATCCGCCCGGCAGACGGAGGGAACACGTCGGCCGAGCCGGCCACGCCGGACGAACCGGACGAGGATCCCGAGGAGGAGCCGGAAAAGCAGCCGGCTGTTCTGTACCTCGCCGTCACGGGCGCGGACAATATGGCCGCCGCGCTGAACGCGCTTGAGTCCAATGGCCTTCGCGGGGCGTTTTTCTTCACGTATGACGAGATTTCAACGCACATGGAGCTTATCTTGCGCCTGTACGGCGGAGGCCACACCGTCGGCCTCATCGCCGACGGCCGCG
>CAVFYN010000002.1:0-793 GCA_963626425.1 Bacteroidaceae bacterium | reverse complement strand
GGCGAACGACGCGCTTTCTCGCCTGCTGCACACGCGCGCCGTCTGCTCGCTCGTCCTGCCGGGCGGCAGCGTGCCGGACTTCGGCGTGAGCTTTTTCGCGCTCGGCGACCAGCAGCTGACGCTTGAGGCCGCGCTCAAGGTCGAGCAGACGCCGCAGCTGTTCGTCGTCGACGCCGCGCTCGCCGCGCAGACGATCGCGGGCGCATCGGCCGCGGGCGCGGAGCTGCCGCAGCTTCGCGAGACGAGCCCGGTCCGCGGGAATTGACAATCGTCCCGCCCGCTGATAAAATAACAAAAACGCATCGCCCGCCGCGGCGCTGAAAGGAGCATCCCCATGAGCGAACCCACCACCCTCCGCTGGGAGGATTACATCATCACCGGCGACCGCGCCCAGGAGGCGTACGACCGCATCGAGGCCTTCGCCTCGTCCATCGTCTTTGACCCCGAGGACCGCATGTACCCGTCCGAGGACTACATCGGCAACATCGGCTCGGAGATCCCCAACGTCGAAAAAGAATTCGGCGTCACGTTCCGCGTGGATTTCTGAATTGCTGGAATGCAAAGCCCGCATCCGAAAGGATGCGGGCTGTTTTTGTTTTGGGACGTAGGGGGCTGCGATTGTCCCAAGGCCGGTTGCGTGCCAAGCCCAATCAGACCTGTCACCCTGAGCGCAGCCGAAGGGTCTGCCGATTACGGTAAGCCGATTGCGAACCAGCGCCAAATAAGAACAATGCGCCGATTGCGGCCCGCGCCAAGGCTCCCCTGTGCAAGGGGAGCTGTCGGCGAAGCCGAC
>CAVFYN010000001.1:0-7265 GCA_963626425.1 Bacteroidaceae bacterium | reverse complement strand
GATATAATGTATGAGTTTGGAGGCAGACACCTATGAAGATCATCGACGCACATTTTCACACATTTCCCGGCGACCCGTTCGCGGAAGACCTGCTCCGCCAGGTCGGGCACGAGGGCTCGCTGGAGTATCTGAAGGATTATTATAAGGAGCACGGCATCGTGTCCGGCATCATCATGGGCAACAACCATCTTGAGCCGGAATACCACGACTATCCCGAGCCGTTTTTCTACTGCATCGGTCTGGACGACCGCGCCATGGAGGGCCACGACGTCCCCGAAATGGCCGCGCGCGTAGAGGAGCACCTAAAGCGCGAGCGCTGCGTCGGCGTCAAGCTCTACCCCGGCTACACGCCGCGCGCGGTCAGCGATCCGTTTTACGACTTTGCCATCGAGCTGGCCGGGAAATACGGCAAGCCCGTCGCCGTCCACATGGGCATGACGGCCGGGCCGGGCGGCCTGCTCAAATACAGCCACCCGCTCACGCTCGACGAGCCTGCGGCGCGCTATCCCGACGTCAACTTCGTCATGTGCCACTTCGGCAATCCCTTTTTGTCCGAAGCCGCGGCCGTGCTCGAGAAAAACGACAACGTGTTCTGCGACCTGTCCGGCCTCATCGAGGGCGTGAAGGACTGGGACCGCTATTTTGACGAGCAGGCCGGCTACGTCCAGCAGCTTCGCACGTGGATGGCCTATGTCGAGGATTGGGACAAATTCATGTTCGGCACGGATCTTCCGGCCGTGAACATCGCAAATTACATCGAATTCATCCGCCGCCTCGTCCCCGAGGCGCAGCATGAGAAAGTCTTTTTCGACAACGCCAACCGGATCTACCGGCTCGGCCTGTAAGGAGGAAGCCATGAAATTTCGCCGCACCGCCGCCGCGCTGCTCGCCGCGCTGCTCGCGCTCTCCGGCTGCGCCGCACGCCCGGCGGACACCGACGCGCCCACCCCGACGCCCGACACGCCCGCGCCGGAGCCGCCCGTGACGAGCGACCCGGTCGAAGAGGTCGACGAGTGGGCGCGCACCATCGCCTACGTCCCGCTCGACGACCGGCCGGACAACGTCGAGCGCGTTGTCTACCTCGCCGAGGCCGCGGGCTACCGCGTCGTGTTCCCGGACGCCGATCTCTACACGACACGGCTCGACGGGCAGGACAAAAACGAAAACGGCACGCAGTGCGGCGACCGCGGCGCGCTCTTGGAGTGGGTCCGCCAGGCCGACGAGGCCGGGTGCGACTTATTTCTCCTCTCACTCGACCAGCTGCTCTCCGGCGGCCTTGTCAGCTCGCGCGCCATGAGCGAGCCGGAGGACATCGTGTTCCCCGACGGCTCGACCATGAGCGAGACGGACGCCATCGACGCCTACCTCGTCCCGCTGGCCGAAGATCCGGACAACCGCGTCTACTTTTTCGACAGCCTCATGCGCCTGGCCTCGACCGTCGGCTACAACGGCTATGACCTTGCGCACTACACGGCCATCCGCGCCTACGGCAACGTCGCCCGCCCGGCGCTCTCCGGCGACGAGCTGACGCTTGAAAACATCATCGCCGCCTACCCGTACGGCGCGGACGGCGCCACACCGGCGTCCGAAGCCGTCGAGGATGAAGCCTCGCGCAAAATCCTGACGGACGACGTGACGGGCGCCTACTGCGGCGCGCGGGCGCGCAAGCTGCGCCTTGCCGACCATCTGCTGCGCGCGACGGAGGGACTGCCCAATTGCTACACCATCGTCGGCGTCGACGATTCGTCCTCGCTCGACAACATCCAGACGAGCGAGATGACCTATCTCACCGGGCTGCTTTCCGGCCGCGGCATTCTGATGGGCGGCGTAGACGACCTCGGCATGATGCTCGTCGCGCGCATCGCCGTGGACGACGCGGGGCTGTCCGTCCCCGTGCGCTGCACGTACATCGGCGGCCGCGAGGACGAGCCCGCGACGCAGTTTGACCACCAGACGTTAAAAGAAAGCGTCCGCTTCCACGTCGCCGCGCTCGGCGGCTTTGAAACGGACGACGAGCTAGAGTCCGCGCTCGAGATCGTCGTCCTCTCCGTGCCGGATGACGCGGAAAAAGCGGACGAATACGCGGCCGCGCTGCGTGAAAAGCTGTCCGATAATCTCTCCCGCGGCGTCCCGACCGTGTGGGTCGACGCGTCGGCCAACGGCTGCGGCGGGCTGAGTGGCGAGCTGCTGCGCGCCGTCCCGCTCGGCTCGCTGCTCGGCTATTCCGGCTTCTGCGACCTTGCCATCGTCGCGGGCGCGGGCGTGAGCCAGGGCTTCGCGCGCTATGCGTATCTCGCCTCCGACGCCGAAAAGACAGCGGACGCCGACCGCGCGTTTTTGAGATCCCTGACCGTCGGCTTCGTCCTCGGCGGCGCGTACAAAACGGACACGCGCCCGGTGCTCGACCCCTATATCCGCGAGCTCGGCCTCGACCCGAACAACATCCTGGGCACAAGCGAGCAGCGCGCCGACGTGCAGAAAAAGCTCGAAGATACGCTCCTGCCCGCCTGTGAAGCGCTGACGAAAAATCTCTCCGAAAGCGCCGTCCTCGCCGGCCTTTCCGGCGAAACGGCCGGCCCGTTCACGGTCCGCATCCGCGCGCCGTACCTGCCCTGGAGCCGCACGTTCGAGGCTTGCTTCACGATCGACGTAAACGAGGCTTCCTGACAGCAGAGCGCACGCGATGTCAGGAATTTTCCGCCGGCGCGTGATAGACTGTGACCACAGAAAGGGAGTGAGCCGATGAATTGGATCCAGGCGATCCAGCGGGCGATCGACTATGTGGAAGCGAACCTGGCCGGTGAGATCGACATCGAAGAAGCGGCAAAGCAAGCGTTTTCCTCGCCGTTTCATTTCCAGCGCGTGTTCGGCATCCTGTGCGGCATGACGCTCGGCGACTACATCCGGATGCGCAGGCTCTCGCTGGCCGGCGAGGAGCTCTCGCGCGGCAATGCGAAGGTCATCGACGTCGCGGCCAAATACGGCTACGACACGCCGGAGAGCTTTTCGCGCGCCTTCACCCGGTTCCACGGCATCTCGCCGAGCGAAGCCCGGCGCGGCGGCCATGTCCGGTTTTTCACTCCGCTGTCTGTAAAACTGACTTTAACAGGAGGCAGCAAAATGGATTACAGAATCGAAAAACGGGACGCATTTCAGGTGCTCTGCCGGCGGCAGCAGGTCACAAAGCCGCAGTCGGCCGGGACAGCGAGCGACATCACCGCGTTCTGGACCGCGTGCGGGAAAGACGGCACGCTCGAGCGTCTCGCCGCAAATTTGCCGGAGGACGCGAAAATGCGCGGCCTGCTCGGCATCTGCTTCTCCGCAGAGCTAAGCGCGCAGCAGTTCCCCTACGGCATCGGCGTGGAGTACGACGGCCGTGAGATCGGCGGCGAGTTCGAGGTTGTCACCGTCCCCGCGAGCACCTTTGCCGTGTTTACCAGCCGCGGCAAAGTGTCCGACGCGTTCATCGAGACGTACAACCGCATCGTCACGGAGTTCTTCCCGCAGAGCGCGCAGTACGAGTACGCCGAAAGCATGGAATTTGAGGTCTATTCCTCCTTCGACACGTCCGACCCGAACTACGAGTGCGAGATCTGGATCGCCGTCCGGGAAAAAGCGGAATAAAAAAGATCCCGGTGCGCAGGCACCGGGATCTTTTTTTGTGGGAACCCGGCGAAGCGGGTCCCGTTTTGGACGTCAGTCGACCACGCCGCCCTCGACGACGAGGGAGTCGGCGTCGGCGCTCTCGCCGTAGACGGGGCGGAGCGTCGCCTCGTAGTCGGCGTGGAAGAAATTCTCCTCGCCGAGCGCCTTGATCTCGTCATTGATGGCGTCAAGCAGCGTCGTGTTGCCCTTCTGGACGGCGGGCGCGATGGTGTCGATGTCGCCAAGCGAGTCGATGCCGACCGTGTAGCCCGGATTCGTCAGCGCCCAGGCGAGGACCTCGGTGTTGTCGGTCGAAAGCCCGTCGCCGCGGCCGTCGAGCAGGGCGTTGTACGCGTCAGCGTACTGGTCATACTTGAGCAACTTCACCTCGGGGTGGTTCGCCTCGAAATACGTCTCGGCCGTCGTGCCCTTGCAGATGATGATGGTCTTGCCGTCCAGCTCGTCGACGGAGTTTAACGGCGCGCTCTCCGGCGAGACGACGCCGAGGGCGACCTTCATATACGGCAGGCAGAAGTCGACCTGCTCGGCGCGCTCGTCCGTGACGGTGAAGTTCGCCAAAATGACGTCGACCTTGCCGGTCTTGAGGAATTCCACGCGGCTGGCCGGCTCGACGGAGACGTATTTGACCGTCACGCCAAGGTCTTTGGCAAGGCGGTCGGCGAAGTAGACGTCGTAGCCGGCGTAGTCGCCGTTTTCGTCGACGTAGCCGAACGGCGCCTTGTCGCTGAATACGCCGATGACGATCTCGCCGGATTCCTTGATCTCGTCCAGTGTTCTCGCCGCGCCCGTGTCGGCGGCGGCGTCCGCGGTGTCATCCGTTTTCGAGCCGCACGCGGCCAGCGCCGTCAATACGGCCAGGGCCAGCACCAGCGCGGCGATCTTTTTGAATGTTTTCATCGTGATCTCTCCCTTTTTCGGTTCATTTTTTTCGTTCATACGTGAAGGTCTGCAGGAAATCTTTTGCCCGCTGCGTTTTCGGCGCGGTGAAGAATTCTTCGGGGGCGCTCTGTTCGACGATGCCGCCGTCCAGAAAGACGATCCGGTCGGCCACGGCGCGGGCGAACTGCATCTCGTGCGTGACGATGAGCATCGTGATGCCCTGCCCTGCAAGCTCGAGCACGACGTCCAAAACCTCGTGCACCATCTCGGGGTCCAGCGCGGCCGTGACCTCGTCAAAGAGCATGATCTCCGGGTGCATGCACAGCGCGCGGACGATGGCGGCGCGCTGCTTCTGCCCACCGGATAGCTCGCGCGGGTAGCAGTCCCGCTTTTCCCACAGGCCGACGCGGCGCAGAAGCTCGCCCGCCTCAGCCTCGACCTCGGCCTTCGGCCGCTTCTGGACGACGGCGGGGCTTAAGCAGATGTTGCCCATAATGGTCTTGTGCGGGAACAGGTCATAGCTCTGGAACACCATACCGATCTTCTGGCGCATCGTAGAGAGCGCCTTCCCCTTCTGCGCGATCGGCTGACCGTCGAGCCGGATCGTTCCTGCGTCGACCGGCTCGAGGCCGTTGATACATCGAAGCAGCGTGCTCTTGCCGCAGCCGGACGGGCCGAGGATGACGACGACCTCGCCGTGCGCGACGGACAGGTCGATGCCGTTTAAGACCGGCGCGCCGCCATAGGACTTCACGAGCCCCTCTATTTCAAGCTGTGCGGGATTTTCCATATTCGTTACCTCCATTTCTCCTCCAGATGCTTTGCCAGCAGTGAAATGGGCCAGCAGATGAGAAAGTACAGGAAAAAGACGACGCCGTAGATGGCCAGCGCGGCCGTCGGGAACTCAAAGCGGTTGGCGTCGATGATCTGCTGGCCGACCTTGAGCACCTCGACGATGCCGATGAGCACGACGAGGCTCGTCGTCTTGATCATGCGCGTCGTGAGATTGATGGCCAGCGGCAGGAGCCGCCGCAGCGTCTGCGGGATGACGACATAGCGGTACGTCTGCGCGCGGTCAAGCCCCAGCGCGGCGGCCGAGTCGTACTGATGGCGCGGGATGCTGATGAGCGCGCCGCGCACGAGGTCGCCGAGCTCCGCCGTGCCCCAGAGCGTAAAGACGAGCACGGCGCTCACCTCCGCCGAAAGGTTCCACCCGAACGCGCGCGTCAGGCCGAAGTAGACGAGAAACAGCAGCACGAGCTGCGGCATGATGCGGATAAACTCGAGGTACACCCGCGAGATCGCCCGCGCGGCCGGGTTTTTCAGCGTCATGAACATCCCGAACAGCACGCCGAGCGGGATGGACAGGCCGACGGAAATGAGGCTGATGCGGATCGTGACCCACAACCCCTGCAAAAGCCGCAGGAAGTTCGTCCCGCGAAACAGGATCTCAATTGCCAAACCCTGCACGGCGCACCCTCCTCTCCAGCAGCGACGCGGCGACGGACACCGGCAGCAGCAATACAAGATACGCGCACACGAGCATCAAAAGCGCCTCGTCCGTCTTGTAATACTGCCCGATGAGGTCCTTGGCCACGTACATCAGGTCCGCCAGCGCGATGGCGCTCACGACGCTCGTCTCTTTGATGAGAAAAATGACGTTCGCGCAAAGCGGCGGCACGGACACGGCCAGCGCCTGCGGCGCGATGACGTAGCGCATCGTCTGGCCGCGCGTCATGGCAAGGCTCGCCGCGGACTCGAGCTGGATCTTCTCGACGGACTCCAGGCCGCTGCGGAACGCCTCGGCCATGTAGCTGCCGCCGAGAAACGTCAGCCCGATGACGGCGCACGCCTCCGCGCTCCAGCGGATGCCAAGCTTCGGCAGGCCGAAGTACAAAAAGAACAGCTGCACAAGAAGCGGCGTGTTGCGCGATAGCTCGATGTACGCCCCCACGATCCTGCGCGCCACGGGGATCTTTTCATACCGCACGACGGCGCACAACAGCCCGAGCGCGATCGCGCACACGATGCCGAGCACCGCGATGCGCGCCGTCAGTCCCGCCGCCGTCACATACATCGGCGCGAAGCGGCGCATAAATTCAATGTCCAAGCCCATTTCCCCTTTCCGGATATAAAAAAACTGCGGATGCACGCTTGCATCCGCAGTCGCTTGATCCTCAAAAAATCAGGAGGGCCAAAACGGCGATACCGAACGGCAGGCATGACAAGTAGCTGCTGTATTCATGCAAGAACACAGACAGGAACAAGACATGCAGTTGACGTTCAGATAGGCCATGGAAGAAACCTCCGTTTTTTCCGCATTCCTTCGCGGGTTGGGTATACGATAGCACCGAATTCCCACATTGTCAATAGGAATTTGTCGCATCACCGAAAAAAAGTTTTCCCCGCCATACTTTGTGCATGGCGGGGAAACAAAATGAGGTTTTAGTCCATGAGGCCGCACACAAGATCGGTGTACGCCGTCGGGTCGTCGATGGGCAGGTCGGCCATGAGGCACGCCTGGCAGTAGAGCAGCTCGGCGTATTTTTTCGCCTTGTCCGGGTCGGCCGTCATGGCCGTCTCGATGGCTTTATATGCCTTGTGCGCGCCGTTGAGCTCGAGAATGCGGCCCGTGTGCATTGGGCTGTCCGGGTTGACCTTGTTGAGATATTTCTCCATCTCAAAGCTCATACCGGCCTCCGGCGCGAGCGAGACAGGGT